>JBGAKU010000207.1:0-9977 GCA_044224255.1 Geminicoccaceae bacterium | reverse complement strand
GCCCCAGCTCGCGCTCGAGCAGGGTGAAGGTCAGATGATCGAGCCCGCCGCCGCCGAACTCCTCGGGGATGTTCGGCGCATAGAACCCTACCTCCTGCACCTTCCTCATGATCTCCCGCCCGACCTCAGGCGGCACCTCCCCTGTCCGCTCCACCTCCGCCTCGAGCGGATAGAGCTCGTTCTCGACGAAGGAGCGGACGGTCGCGACGACCATCTCTTGCTCGGGGGTGAGGGCGAAGTTCATGGGCTCAGCTCGCGGAGATCGTGTGGCCGTCGACGGGGATCGCCTGGCCGGAGATGCGCTCGCCGCCCGGCGAGCACAAAAACAGGATCGCAGCCGCGATGTCCTCCGCGCGGACGAAGCAGCTCATCGCGGTGGCCGAGACGAATTCGGCCCGTACCGCCTCGGGCGTGCTGCCGCTCGCGGCCGCGGCTGCCGCCACCACACGGTCCATCCGCTCGCCCTCGACCGAGCCGGGGCAGATCGCATTGACCCGCACGCCGAACGGCCCGAGCTCGCTGGCCAGGGTCTTGGTCAACCCGATCACGCCCCATTTGGCTGCACAGTACGGTGTGCGGTTGCGGAAGCCGTAGAGGCCGGCGGTGGAGGACAGGTTGACGATCGCCCCGCTGCGCTGCGCCTTGAGCACCGGGGCGAACGCCCGCGCGCACAGGAAGGCGCCGTCGAGATTGACCAGGAGGCAGCGGCGCCAGTCGGCATAGTCGACCTCCTCGACCGGTGCGGTCGGCCCGGCGATCCCGGCATTGTTGACCAGCACGTCGAGCCCGCCCAGGCGCACCAGCGCCTCCGCGAACAGGGCCGCGACCTGTGCCTCCTCGGCGACGTCACACAAGGTGGTGCCGATCTCCGGATGGGCCGCGGCGAAGGCGGCCAGCGCCTCCCGGTCGACGTCGCACACATGCACCCGATCGCCGCGCGCGGCGAAGGCTAGTGCCGTGGCCCGACCAATGCCCGAAGCGCCGGCGGTGATCAGGACCCGCTGCCTCACGCACGTCTCCGCTCGCCGACATGCCGGCCGACCTCAGTCGGCCGCGGCAGCCCCGCCTGCGCCGCGGCAATGCGCAGGAGCTTGTCCCGCATCCCCGGCTCCGCCGGGCAGGCCCGCCCGGCTTTCGTGTCGACATGCAGCAGCATCTGCTCGCCGGTCGCGACCACCACCCCGTCCGCCTCGCGGGTGGCGGTCTGGAAGATGTGCATGCGCTTCTCGTCGGCGGCCAGCATCTGGATCGTGACCGCCACCGGGTCGCCGGCGTGGGCTTCGTCCTTGTGCATGATGTGGGTCTCGACCGTGAACCAGCTGAAGCCTCGGGCGAGATAGTCCTGGTCCAGCCCGAGCAGCCGCAGGAGCGCGTCGCAGGAATCGCTGAACAGCTGCAAATAGCGGCTCTCGTTGACGTGGCCGTTGTAGTCGAGCCAGTCGGTCGGGATCCGGGTGCGGTAGAGTGCCAGGGGTCGCGTCAGATCGAGCGCGTCGATCTCGGGCTTGCCGAGGCCGGCGTCGTAGAGCCTCGCGGCGTAGCGCTTGAGGACCTGCCCCGCGCCCCAGTCCTGCGCCTGCAGGCCCTGCATCACCGCGATCAGGCAGTCGTCCCGCAGCCGCTCCAGCTCCCGGATCGACTGCGCACCCGCCTGCTCGTCCGACTGCGCCACGATCTTGTCGAGCAGCCCCTCGGTCAGCTCGGGCGCTTCCAGCTTGGTCCAGGGCAGCTTCAGGGCCGGGCCGAACTGGGCCATGAAGTGGCGCATGCCCTGCTCGCCGCCCGCGATGCGGTAGATCAGGAAATTGCCCATGAACGACCAGCGCAGGCCGGCGCCGAAGCGGACCGCGTCGTCCAGCTCCTCCGCGGTCGCGACGCCCTCGTCCACCAGATGCAGCGATTCGCGCCACATCGCCTCCATCAGCCGGTCGGCGATGAAGCCATCGATCTCCTTCCTGACTTGCAGAGACCGCATGCCGATCCGCTCGTAGAAGGCGGCGGCCCGCTCCTTGGTCTCGGCGCTGGTCTGCTCGCCGCCGCAGATCTCGACCAGCGGCAGGAGATAGACCGGGTTGAAGGGATGCCCGACCGTGAACCGCTCGGGACGCGCCATCGCCGACTGCAGCCGCGTGGGCAGCAGGCCCGAGGTGCTGGACGCGATGATCACCTCCGGCCGCGCCGCTCGGTCGATCCGCGCCAGCAGCGGGATCTTCAGCTCCTCCCGCTCCGGCGTGCTCTCCTGCACGAAATCGGCGTCACGAACCGCCGCCTCGACGTCCGTGGTGAAGCTGATCGAGCCGCGCCGCCCGCGCGGCGCCATGGTCAGCTTGGCGTAGGCCCGGTCGGCATTGGCCAGCACCTCGCCGACCTTGCGCTCGGCTTCGGGATCGGGGTCGCACAAGACCACGTCGATCCCGTTCTCGATCAGCCGCGCCGCCCAGCCGGCGCCGATCACGCCCCCACCGATCAGGGCGACCTTGCGGACCTCCATCAGCGCGCCCCCAGGCCCAGCTTCGCGCGCGCCTCGGTGGGCCCGAGCACGCGGCCGCCCATCAGCCGCACGATCTCGCAGGCACGAGTCACCAGATCGCCGTTCGACGCATACACGCCCTTGTCGAGCCAGAGATTGTCCTCGAGCCCGACCCGGACATGGCCGCCCATCAGCATGGCCTGCGCCACCATCGGCATCTGCATCCGGCCGATGGCGAAGGCGGCGAACACGGCACCGGGCGGCAAGAGATCGCGCATCGCCAGCACCGCGCGCGGATCGGCCTCTGCCCCATACGGGATGCCCATGCAGAGCTGGAACAAGGGCGGTGCCTCGATCAGCCCCTCCTCGACCAGCATCTTCGCCTGCCAGACATGGCCGAGCTCGAACACCTCCATCTCGGGCTTCACGCCCGCGGCCTTGATCCTCGCCGCCATCGCCCGGAGCATGTCGGGCGTGCTGACATAGGCCGAACCCGCATAGTTCATGCTGCCGCAGTCGAGCGTGCAGATCTCGGGCTTGAGCTCCTCGACATGCACCAGCCGGTCGTCGACCGAGGCCATGTCCGTACCCGCCCCGCCGCGCCAGGGCTCGCCCGGCTCGGGGACGTAGTCGCCGCCCATGCCGGCGGTCAGGTTCAAGATCACGTCCATGCCCGAGGCGCGCACGCGCTCGACCACCTCGCGGTAGAGCTCCGGCCGCCGCGCCGCCTTGCCGGTCTGCGGGTCGCGGACATGGATGTGCGCCACGGCGGCGCCGGCCCTGGCCGCCTCGATCGCGGCGGCAGCGATCTGCTCCGGCGTCACCGGGATCGCCGGATGCTTGCCCACCGAATCGCCCGAGCCGGTGACGGCACAGGTGACGACTACCTCGCGGTTCATGGCGGCCGGTCTCCCTCGTTTGCGATTGCGACCGCCATGGTAGCCGCGAGCGCAAAGCATTATTGATCGTTCCAGCCGCATACCTGACCGATCGCGCCAACCCATGCCACCACACACAACCCCTTCCCCACCCGTCCCCACTCTGCAGGAGAGGAAGAAGCACGCGCCGCCAGCGGCATCATCACCCTCCCCCGTGCCCGCGGGGGAGGGTCGGGGTGGGGGCACTCTCGACATCGCCGTCCTGCTCCTGCCGCGCTTCTCCTTGATGGCGCTGGCCTCGGTGCTGGAGCCGTTCCGGGTCGCCAACCGGCTGGCCGGCAGGGAGCTCTACCGCTGGCGCTTCGTCAGCCCCGAGGCCGGCCCGATCCAGGCCAGCAGCGGCCTGCCGATCACGACCGAGCTGTCGGTGCGCGACCGGATCACGGCGCGGCGCGTCATCGTCTGCACCAGCTTCGAGCCGATGGCCGCCGCCAGCCGGGCCGTCCTCGCCTGGTTGCGCCGCCTGGACACGGTGGGGGTGGAGTTTTGGGCGGTCGACACCGGCGCCTACCTGCTCGCCGAGGCCGGCCTGCTTTCCGGTCGCACCGTCACCCTGCACTGGGAGAGCATCGCCGCCTTCGCCGAGCTCCACGACGGCATCACCACCCGCCGCTCCTTGTTCGAACGCTCCGGCCGCGTCGCCACCTGTGCGGGGGGCACCGCCGGCATCGACCTCGCACTGACCGCGATCGCCGCCGAGCATGGCCGCAACCTCGCGCTGGACGTCGCCGACCAGCTCATCCACCAGGGCATCCGCGGCGCCGCCGCCCCGCAGCAGCTCGCCCCCATGCGCCGTTACGGCACCCGCAACCCCGCCGTCCTCGCCGCCATCGACCTCCTCCAACGCTCGATCGAGCAGCCGCCGTCCTTGGGGCAGGCGGCGGCCGCGCTGGGCGTCTCATCGCGGCAGCTTCAGCGCCTGTTCGCAACCCATCTCGGTACTTCGTTCAAACACTTTGACCGCACGCTGCGGCTGGAGCGGGCGAAGGAGCTGCTGGAGCAGACCGGGATGACGGTGATGGCCGTGGCCGTCGCCACTGGCTTCGGCTCGGTCGAGCATTTCGGGCGAAGCTATCGAGCCAGGTTCGGAACGAGCCCGCGGCGTGGCCAGCCGTCTCAAGCAAGCGGCAATACAAATATTGCTCCCGAACTGTGAGTTTCGTACAAATTGAGAAAATACGTTGAAGGAGCGATGCGCGTGCGCAATCTGAATACCGGCGAGGCTCGCGAGCGGCTGGCCGAGATCGTCGAGGAGGCCGTCCATGGCGCGACGCGCACGGTCCTGCTCGAGCATCGCGAGCCCGTGGTGGCAGTCGTGTCGATTGCGACCTTGAGCTGCTCCAGGCGCTCGAGAACCTGATCGATGTCTACGGGGCCACTGCCGCTCTCGCCGAGGCCCGGCAGTCGGGTGCCAAGCCCATGCCCGTGTTACTTGCGAAGCTGCAGACTCCCGCCGGGCGATAGCCCTTAACCTATTGATACATCGAATATGAGACTAATTCAGCCTTGTGCGTGGATGCGCAAGTTCCGGGGTCCAGTCTTATGATGGAATCAAGAGTTGAGCTCGTTCTGGGCGACATGTTTGATGGTCCGTGTGATCTCATCGTATTTCCTTGCTCTACCGTTGGCACCGTGGCATATTTTGTACCTTACCGACTTCGAGCCTTTAATCTTCCGAATCCAAAATCTCTGATGAGCCTTGGTGAGGTCGATATCCGTGAGTTTAATGGAGCTAACCATGTTGCAAGCTATGTTGCTTTTGCAGCCTCAGTAAGGGACTTCTCTAGTACAACTACAGCTATTGAAGAAATTGGAAGGAAGTTAGGCAGATTTGCAAAAGAGATGCCATCTGTGCAAAGAATATCAGCTCCTCTCCTTGGAGCAGGAGCTGGTGGCCTTCAGTCCGAGCTTGTCGTCGAAAGCCTCTCGCAAGGGTTTCTGGTAGAATCTCCCGCGGCATCAGTCCTGAGGATTTATGTTCAACATCGGGATGTCTTCGAACGAATTAAATCCTTGCCCCAAGTGAACTTAGCACCGAAGAAGCCCTCGGAGGAGGCCGTTAATGATGAGAGCATTATCCACAGCGAGATTCCGACGGTTAGAGTGTTCATTAGCTATACCAAATTCAATCAAGAGAATGCTGACTGGGTAAAGCTACTTGCCACATTCTTGCGGAATAGCGGCATCGATGCCAGACTTGATGTTTGGCATCTTGCCCCCGGAATGGATGTTGCTCAATGGATGTGCAATGAAGTTGAAATCGCTGATCGCGTATTGCTGATCTGTAGTGAGGAATATGCGAGACGAGCAGATGGTCGACATGGCGGCGTTGGATGGGAGACCCGCCTAATACAGGGTTTCTTGTTACAATCTGGCTCAATTAACTCAAAGAAATTTATCCCTATCGTAAGAACAGATAATTGCGATGACGGGCTTCCGTTTTACCTCAAATCATCGTATTGTATTCACTGGCCGCAGACTGGCACAAAAGAAGACCTTAAGCAACACGAGCTCCTTGAGTGTCTTTTTGAAATTCAAGAGGAGGCGCCGGAAGTTAAGCCTCCACCAATGTTCATCGTACATGGTCTACTCAAGAGACGATCGAGGTTACGAGCTTAACGTATTCCCTCAGGCAACAATGTCAATCTCTGAAAGATTGATCATACTTTCGAGGCTTCGGGCTCAGGCCGCTTTCTCGGATCGGTCCCGGCACCGAGGGCCGATCGCCCTTCGGGGCTGCCCGGAGCTCTCCGCGATTCTATCGCGGCTCCAACTGCGCCAGATCGGACGGCAACTCGTCGTCCGACCGCGACAGCCCGCCACCATCGCGATCGAGGTTCCTGCGGAACGCCGCGCGCGAGGCTTCGGGGTCAGACCCCTTTCGGAGGCTTCGGGGTCAGACCCCTTTTGCGGAGGCTTCGGGCTCTGACCCCATAGGCGCTAAGATAAGACTTGTGGTGTGGTCTAGCGCTGCGGTGCTTTCGTCGGGGTGGTCGGATGGGGAGCGCGGCGATGCTGGGGGCGGCGGGGGTGGAATGGCCGAGCCTGCTGCTGCGGCTGGCGCTGGTCTATGGCGGCAGTGGGCTGAGCCTGCGCGGGACGGCGGCCTGGGCCGCGGCGGCGGGGGTGGCCGATCTCTCGGACGTGGCGCTGCTCTACCGGCTGCAGGGGGCGGAAGGCTGGCTGGGCTGGTGCGCGAGCTGTTGTCGAAGGAGCTGGCGGCACTCGGGGCCGGGGTGGCGGGTGCGGCTGGTCGACGGCACCGGGATCGGCATCGCCGGCCCCGGCGGCAAGGCCGCGTTCCGGCTGCATGCCGCGTTCGATCTCGCCGCCCGCCGCTTCGATGCGCTCGAGCTGACCGGCGGCACGGAGGCGGCGAGCCTGGCCCGGCGCACCGCCGGGCCGGGCGAGGTGCTGGTGGCCGACCGGTTCTACGCCAAGGCCACGGGCGTGCACCAGGTGGTGGCACAGGGCGGCCATGTCGTGACCCGGCGCGGGCTGACCGCCTGCCGGCTGCTGGCCGCGGACGGGCAGAAGCTCGACGCCATCGGCCCTTGGCCGATCCCCCGGCGGGATGTCAGCGCAGCTGACAGGGCGATCCTGGCGCTGGCCCGAGCCCATCCCACCCTCGATCTGCCGGTGCTGGTGCCCGCACCCCGGGGTGCTGGTGCTCCGGCGCTCCCGGCCCGGCTGATCATCCGCCGCAAGCCCGAGGCCGCGGCCGAGCGGGCCAGGGTGCGGGCCGCGCGCAAGGCCGCGCGGCAGGGCTACGCGGCCCAGCCCAAGCAGATCGAGGCCGCCGCCTACTTCATGCTGATGACCACCCTGCCGCCGGCCGCGATGTCCGCCGACGCGGTCTGCGCCCTCTACCGCCTGCGCTGGCCGATCGAGCTCGCCTTCAAGCGGCTCAAGAGCCTGATGGGCCTGGAGGAGATCGACGCGCGAGCCGCGCTGGGCTTCTGCCGCGGTCTGCGCTGCCGGATCCTGGCCATACTGCCGAGAGCCTGCTTGGTCGGGTGCTCATTTCCCCCACAAGCTGACCGGCTCGCCCTCGCCTGGCGGCTCGCCTGGCTCGTTACCCAGCGGCTGTGCGCCCTGCTCGGCTCCGGCCCTCACCGCCATCCTCGCCAACCCTTCGCCCGCCCAGGTCCGCGCGCTCGCCGAGCCGCCGCGTCGACGGTGAACATCCCAGCTCCGCCGTCGGCGACACGCAGGAGGGCGCGCGCCGGGCCTTGCGGGCTGCGGCCGCTCTCCCAACGCCGTATCGTGGTGACCGAGACACCAAAGGCATGCGCGAACTCGGCCGGAGTCATGCCGATGGCCCGCCGCACGGCCGCTACGTCCGTCGGATCGACACCAACCGGATAGACTAGGCGCCAGCTTTCGGCGCCAACATCGCCCCAATCGTCCTGATCCTCGCGCGACCAGCGCTGGATCTCCTCCTCGCTTGGCGGCCTGCGGCTAGTCAGACCCATCGGACCACTCCGCTCGCAACCTGCGCCAGTACGCTCGGCGCTCCGCCCGGGCCGCATCGCGGAACGAGATGATGCGTCGTGCGTCGCCCCGATCGGTGTAGACCACCACGAGCACCCGGCCTTCGATGACACCGATTGCCTTCACCCGTGCCTCGCCCCAGTGCCGAGGATCCTGAGCCTCCAGCGTAGCATGAAAAGCCCGTGGCGGCGGTGGTGCCGATCGCCGATCTGGCGTTGTCGCAGGCGCTGGGGGACCTGATCGACGTCCAAGAAAGCCGCCCTCGACCAGGCGCAGGCGACGGCAACGAAACGGCTGAACCGGCCAATCGTCGAGCCGGAGGGTCCTGCGGCGCACTAGCTGACGACCTGTTCCGCCATTACGGTGAGCTCGCTCGCACGGCCCAACAGGCCGGTCAGAGGGAGGCGTTGATGAAACCGTCTATCGCTCCGCTCGTTCCTCTCGAACTTGGCACGGTCCCATTCGTAGCGCATCCTGACGTCGATCTGGCGTTCCAGCATCAAATCACGCAATTTCATCAACCAAAAAATCGCGCAGTGATTGATAGCAATCTATCGAGCGCAAGACTTCGGCGTCGCATGAAGAGCCCGTGGCGGCCGTGGTGCCGATCGCCGATCTGGAGCTGTCGCAGGCGCTTGAGGACCGGATCGACGTTCGGCAACCCTCCACGAAGCACAACGGCAACAATCGTGAACCGGCGAGCCGTCGAGCCGGACGACCCTGCGGCGCACTAGCTGGCGACCTGCTCCGCCATTACGGTGCTTTCGATCGCACGGCCCAATAGGTCGGTCAGAGGGAGGAGCTGATGAAACCGCCTATCGCATGGATCTGCGCGCTGTTGCTGTCTGTCGCGACAGCGCCGGCTCATGCTCAGGAGCCCGCCATCAGCGTGACGCTGCTCGGCACGGCCGGGCCGGAGTATTTCCCGGATCGGCAGGGCATCGCGACCCTCGTCGAGGCCAATGGCCAGAAGCTCCTGTTCGATGTCGGCCGCGGCACCAGCCAGAGCCTCTATGAAAGCCGCATCAATCCGAAAGACGTCAGCCGGATCTTCCTCACCCATCTTCACAGCGATCACATCGAAGGCCTGCCGGAGGTCTGGATGACCCCGTGGTTCCTCCTGGGTCGCGCGCACGGGTTCGAGCTGTGGGGGCCCGAGGGCACCCAGGAGATGGTCGACGGCATGAGACTGATGTTTGGTCACGACCTCGAGAAGAGGGTCAACAAGTTCAACCCGATCGAGAACCTCGCGATCGACGTGCATCCCCTCGAGGATGGTGTTGTCTTCGACCAGGACGGCGTGACGGTGACGGCATTTCCGGTCGAGCATGCTGACGGTAACCCGGCTTACGGCTTCCGTGTCGATTATGCCGGGCACAGCGTCGTGCTGTCGGGGGACACGACCTTCAACGAGAATGTCGTCAAGCATGGCACCAACGCCGACCTCATCGTGCACAACGTGATCGCCTTCAGCGATCGCCTCAGTCAGCTCCCGGAGATGCAAGGCGTTCTGGCCAAGCTGACGACGCCGGAACAGGCGGCGAAGGTTTTCCTCGAAGCCAAGCCGAAAATGGCGGTCTACTCGCACCTGGTCACGAAGGAGCTCGACGCGACAAAGGGGCCCGAGCAGATTCTGGCGCGGACGCGGGCCGCTGGTTACGACGGCCCCCTGACCATGGGCGAAGACAGGATGGTCATCACGATTGGAGACACCGTCGAGGTCCTGAAGCCGCAGTCCTTGGACGGCTTGCCGACCCTTGACACCAAGGGACAGGCTTTCCCGTGAGGAGATAGGTGCGGGGTCCTAGATAGACTTCGGGCGTCAGACCCCATTTCCGCGCGGTAACGTAGCTACAAACGGATCGAGCACCTCCGCTCCCAGCCCGGCGACGTCGCGCGTGTTGCGCGTGACCAGCACCAGCCCGTGGACCTTGGCCGTGGCGGCCAGCAGGCCGTCGGTCACGGGCACCGGACGGATCGCGGCCATCATGCCCCAACATTCGGCGATCTCGCGGCCCACCGGCAGGATGCGCGCGGCGAAGGCTGCGGCGACGTCGTCGAGCCAGCGGCTGCGT
>JBGAKU010000206.1:0-9739 GCA_044224255.1 Geminicoccaceae bacterium | reverse complement strand
CCCAGCTGTCCGCCAGCGCCCGCTCGAGCTCGGTGCGCGGCGCCACGTAGTCGCGACTGCGCGTGTCGAGAGCGAGCAGCGCCTCGCGGTCGAGCTTGCCGTTGGCGTTGGTCGGCAGCGCCTCGATCCGGCGCAGCCGCGCCGGCAGCATGAAGTCGGGCAGAGTTTCCGCCAGCGTGGCGCGCGCCCTGTCGGCCAGGGTTCCGTCCGACGCGTCGCCATCGCCGACCACGAACCCGACCAGCTCCTTGCCGGTCGGTGTGTCACGCGCGACCACCGCGGCCGCCTTGACCCCGCCGCAGCGACGCAGCGCCGCCTCGATCTCGCCAGGCTCGATGCGGAAGCCACGAATCTTCAGCTGATCGTCGCTACGGCCGCGGTACTCTATCATACCGTCGGGGCGGTAGCGGCCGAGATCGCCGGTCCGGTAGAGGCGGTCGCCGGCCTCCCCGTGCGGATCCGGCACGAACCGTTCCGCGGTCAGGCCGGGCCGCTCCAGATAGCCGCGGGCAAGCCCCGCACCGGCCACCCAGATCTCGCCGTCCATGCCGAGCGGAGCCGGATCGAGCGCACCGTCGAGGATGTGGACGCGCGCGCCCGCGATGGGGCGGCCGATCGCCACCACGGCGTCGCCCAGCGCGAGATCAGCCTGCCAAGCGGTGCACCAGACACTAGCCTCGGTAGGGCCGTACTCGTTGACGAGCGCCACGCCTGGCAACCGGGCCGCATGGCGTCGCGGGAGGTCGCCCCGGCAGGCCTCGCCCGCGACGATGGCGCAGCGCAACTGATGCGCGAAGGGCATCTCCAGAAGCTGGGCGTGCACGGAGGGTAGCGTGAGATAGTGCGAGACAGCGTGCCGCCCGATCAGCGCCGCGATCCGCTCCGGATCGCGCTGCTCCTCTGCGTCGGGGAGGACCAGCGTGCCGCCCTGAGCAAGCGTCCAGAACAGGCCTGCGACCGAGCTGTCGAACGAGAGCGGTGAGAGCAGGAGGAAGGCAGAGATCGGGTCGCGGTAGAAGGCGAGCCTAGCCGCGAGCGAAGCGGCGGCATTGGCGTGGCTGACCATCACGCCCTTGGGCCGCCCGGTGGAGCCCGAGGTATAGATGACGTAGGCGAGCCCCGCCGGGTCGACCGGGTGTTCCCGACGCGCCGGCGAGCCCTCGCCTGGCCCGGCTACCAGAACGGTCTCGCCCAGGTTCAGCTCCGACGGCATGGGCTCGGTCACCAGGACGATGGCCGTCCGCGTCTCCGCGACCATCAGGGCCAGCCGCTCGGCCGGTAGGGTCGGGTCCAAGGGCAGATAGGCGCCACCCGCCTTGAGGATGCCGAGCATGGCAGCGATGGTTCCGACCCCGCGGCCGCCATAGACGCCGACAATCCCGTCAGCACCGACGCCCCGGTCCGTCAGCCAGTCGGCCACCGCATTGGCGCGGGCTTCCAGCTCGCCATAAGTGACCTCTGCCTGCCCACAGCGCAGCGCCACCCGTGCTGGCGCGGTGTCGACCTGCCGCTCGAACAGCTGGTGGAGCGGAAGCGGATTCTCCGGCGTCGGCGCGGTTGCAGCGAACTCCTGCAGCCGGCACCGCTCGGCCTCCCCGAGCAGGCCGACCGCTCCGAGCAGGCGATCGGGGTCGGCTAGGGCGTGGTCCAGGAAGGCCGAGAGCTGGCCGAGCCAGACCGCCGGCATGGCCGGATCGAAGGCCTGCCCCGAATGACTGAACTCCAGCTCGGCATCCACGGCAGACGGGCGATAGGTCAAGTGCAGCCACGCGGCGTCGGGATCGTCCGCGACGACCGTCACGCCTGCCGGCAACGGCCCCTCGCAGGTGAACGCGCAGGCGACGCGCAGGCGCCCGTCCTCGGCAAGCAGATCGCTCTCGCTCAAGCAGTCCCGCCAAGCGAGGCTACGCTCGACGCTGCCGACGAACGCCTGCAAGGACTGGCGCCAGGAACTGCCGGCCGACAGGTCGATCGCGACGGGCATGAGCCGTGCGAAGGGCCCTGCGGTGTCTCGGGTCTCCTCGGCGCGCCCGTCGATCGCAAACGCGCAGAGCAGCCGCTCGACACCGGCGAGGCGGCCGACGAACGCGCTCCACAGAAATGCCAGCAGCCGGTCCTCGGGCACCCCGAGCTGGCCTGCGACCGCCGCCAGCCTTCGCGGCAGCTCCGCGATCCGCAGGCTCGTCCGCGCCGGCGGACCCGAGGCCGCGTCGCGCGCGAAGGGAAGCTCGACGGGAGCGCTGGCCGAATCGAGCAGGCCGCGCCAGAATGCCCGGCCCTCGTCCCCCGCCTCCGACGCGAGCAGGTCGTTCTGCCACACGGCGTAGTCGGCATAGTGCAGCCCGTCCTCCGCATCCGCCTGCCCGCCCTGCAGCAGATCCCACAGCTCTCGACTCAGCCGGGCCAGGGAGTGCCGGTCGAGACCGTGGAGCGGCGCGGCCAGGAACAGCCGGTCGCCGTCGTCGACGACAGCCGCGAACAGAGGCACGGCCTCCTCGTCGATCTGCGCGCGTGCGCGATCGAGCAGAGCGGCAAGGTCCGCCGGCCCGCTCCAGGCTGCGCAATTGGCGGCTGCATCCGGCCGGATCGATTGCAGCGGCAGCTTGAGCCCTGGAATACGGACAAAGCGCGTGCGCAGGATCTCGTGCCGGATGGCGAGCGTCGCCAGCGCGCTCTCGATCCTGGTGCGCGAGCATCCGGTGGGCAGGTCGATCAGCGCACCGGCGAGCAGCGGCCGGCCGAGCGCGCGCTCGCGGCCGAGCAGGAACACCTGCTGCATCGAGAGGGGAAAGCTGTCCACGGTGCCCACGGTATCCTCGGAGATCAGGTTCATGCCGGCGCACCGTCCTCGACGGCGAGCTCCGCGGCGCGCTGCGCGATCGCCATGGCGGTCATCACCTTGCGCGGGCCGGTGAATGCGTTGCGCGCATGGACGGCGAGCACGTTGTCGAGCAGGACGACGTCGCCCCGCTGCCAGGGGAACTCGACCATCACCTCCCGGTAGGCGTCCTGGAGATGGGCGACCGTCTCGGGCTCGATCGGCGCGCCATCGCCGTAGAAGGTGTTCTGCGGCAGGTCCTCGGGGCCGAACTCGGCGAGCAGCGCGTCGCGCAGCGATTCCGGCAGGGTCAGCGCGTTGAAGAAGGTGGCGTGGTTGAACCACACCGGCTCGCCCGTGCGCGGATGCCGGATCTGCGCCGGGCCGACCTGGCGGGTGCGCAGGCGACCATCCGGCTTCCACTCGACCTCGATACCGATCTTCCGGCAGTAGGCTTCGACCTCGTCCGGTCGATCGGTCTGAAACGCGGTCTGCCAGGGCAGGCCCATCCCGTCCCCATAGTTGCGGACATACATGATCTTCCGGCGCGTCAGGGCCTCGCGCACGGCTGGATCGATCCGCGCCAGCAGCTTGCGGGTGTCGCCGAGCGGGGTCTCGCCGCCGGTCAGCGAAGGTGTGTCGCAGTAGAAGTAAAGATGCAGGGGGAAGACCGGCGAATAGGAGTGCTCGTTGTGCGGGAAGATCCGCTCGGGCGCGGGGTAGTCGGTCGAGCTGTAGATGTTGAGATTGCGGGTGATCTGCGTGCGCGGCGAGGCCCGGAACAGATATTCCAGCGCGCCACCGGAGATGGCGTCGACGCAGCGGTTGAACTCCTCGAGCGACCCCACGCCGAAGCCACGGAACAGGATCGCCGCATGCTGCAGCAGCTTGGCTTCGACCAGCTCGCGGTTCGCGAGCGCCCAGTCGGGCAGGCTGACGCCGGGCATGGTCGGACGGCAGACGAGCGGCAGGCCGTCGGCGAACAACGGCTCGAATTCGACCATGCCGCCCGGCCCGGGACTGCCACGGCGGGCGGTTCGGCTCGGACGCGGGATCGACGGGGTGGCGAGCTGGCTCACGACCATCTCCGGTGCTCCGGCATCACGACGCTTGGCGGAGCCGGGCGCGGGCGACCCGGCGCAGCTCCGGCGGCGTGGTGCGAGGTTCGGTAGGGAAGCTCTGTGCATGGCGGACCATCGCGGCCCGCTCGATCAGGTCGGCGATGCCCGCGTCCGTATCCTCGATGAGGGCGGCGAGCACGGCCTGCATCTGCTCGAGCAGACAGGCGATCGTCGTCGGCGCGAACAGATCGCGCGGGCAGTGGAAGGTCGCGCGGATCGTCTCGGCGCCGTTCGCGAAGCTCGCGACCAGGTCGAGCTCGGCCGGGATGGCACCCGGCGTGTACGGCTCGACGACAAGGCCGGGCAGGCGCGGCAACGGGTCGTCGCCTTCCTGGTAGATCAGCTTGATGCTGAACAAGGGCGAGCGGCCTTCGCGACGTGGCGGGCGCAGCTCCTCGACCAGCCGGTTGAAGGGCAGGTCCTGGTTCTCCGCCGCCTCGATCACCGTGGACCGGCACAGGTCGAGCAGGTCCCCTACCCGGGCCGCGGGATCGATGTCGACCTGGAGCACGACCTGGTTGACGAGGAAGCCGACCAGCCGCTCGAGCCGTGCGTCCGTGCGATTGGCGACGTCGCCGCCGATCCGCACGCGGTGGCGACCCGTGCGTTCGTGCAGCACCACCGAGAACGCCGCGAGCAAGAGCATGAACGGGGTGACGCCGTTGGCCTGAGCGAAGCCACGGACGCCCGCAGCCAGGGTGCCGTCGAGCGCGAACCGGTAGCGTGCGCCCGGCTGCCGGATGCTGCGCGCGCTGGGCCGATCGGCCGCCAGCTCCAGCACGGACAGGTCGTCGCCGATACGGCGGCGCCAATAGGCGAGCTGGCGGCCGGCGGCATCGGTGGCGAGATAGTCGCGCTGCCAGCGGGCATAGTCGGTGTACTGCACCGCCGGCTCGGGCAGCAGCGGCGGCTCGCCGCGCTGCTCGGCCGCGTAAAGCTGCTCGAACTCCTCGGCCAGGACCCGCAAGGACCAGCCGTCCACCGCGACATGGTGCAAGGTGAGCATGAGGATGTGCTCCTCGGGCGCGAGGCGTAGCAGCCGGAAGCGCACGAGCGGCCCATGGGCCAGATCGAACGGCCTGACAGCCTCCTCCTCCGCTCGCGCCCGTGCCGCCTCCTCCCGGCGCGCCGCCGCCAGATGCGACAAGTCCTCGAACGCGAGGATCGCAGCTTCGGGCGGCATGACCACCTGCCGAGGCTCGTCGCTGTTCTCGAACCGAGTGCGCAGCGCGGGGTGGCGCTCGACCAGCCGGCCGCAGCAATGCCGCACGAGGTCGACGTCGAGCCGGCCCATGAGGCGGACCGCGCCGGCGACGTTGTAGAGCGCCGACTGCGGCTCGAGCTGCGAGAAGAACCAGATGCGCTCCTGAGCGAAGGACAGGTCCGGCGCGCCGTGCTCGTCGGCTGCCTTCAGCCGCGCCGTTGGCGCCGCCGGCGTGGGAGCCCGCTCCACCGATCGTGCCAGATCGGCCAGGGTGCGGGTCTCGAACACGGCGCGCAGCGGCAGGTCGATGCCGAAGCGGTCGCGCACGCGGGCGACGAGTTGGGTTGCGAGGAGCGAGTGGCCGCCCAGCTCGAAGAAGCTCGCCTCGGCGCCGATCTCGGCTCTGCCCAGCAGCTCCCGCCAGATCGCGGCCAGCGCCAGCTCGGTCGGGCTCTCGGGCTCCCTGCCGGCAGGCTGCCCCCGCGTCTCTGGTTCTGGGAGAGCGTTACGGTCGAGTTTGCGGTTGGGGGTGAGGGGGAGGTGGTCGAGGGGGACGAGGTGGGCGGGGACGAGGTGGTCGGGCAGGGTGGCCTGGAGGTGGGCCTTGAGCCGGCCGGTGAGCTGCAGCGCCTCGGCATCGGCGACCACCAGATAGGCCACCAGCTGCAGCCCGCCCGCGCTCGGCCGCGCCACCACCGCCGCCTCGCGCACCAGGGGGTGCTCGAGCAGCCGCGCCTCGATCTCGCCGGGCTCGATCCGGTGGCCGCGGATCTTGACCTGCTGGTCGGCGCGGCCGCGATAGTCGAGCCCGCCATCCGCCCGTCGCCGCACCAGGTCGCCGGTGCGGTAGAGCCGCGCCCCCTCGCCCTCCGGGTCCGGCACGAACCGCTCCGCGGTCAGCCCCGGCCGGCCGTGATAGCCCCGCGCCAGCCCGGCCCCGCCGATCAGCAGCTCGCCGGTGGCCCCGACCGGCACCGGCTCCAGCTCCGGCCCCAGCACCGCCAGTGCCGTCGCGGCGACCGGGCCGCCCAGGACCGGCTCGGGCCGGGCCGGATCGAGCCGGGCCAGGGCCGACCAGATCGTGGTCTCGGTCGGGCCGTACAGGTTCCACAGCTCGGCCGCACGGGCGGCGAGCGCTATGGCGAGATCGGGCGGCAAGGCCTCGCCGCCGCTCAGCGCCCGCCGCCCCGCCATCACCCCAAGCCGGCCGGCATTCTCCAGCATCCGCCAGGTCGAGGGGGTCGCCTGCACCGCTTGGACGTCGTGCTCCTCGATCGCCGCCGCGAGCAGCGCCGGATCGCGCGCCTCCTCGCGCCCGACCAGCACCACCGTCCCGCCCGCCGCCAGCGGCAGGAACAGCTCCAGCGCGGCGATGTCGAAGGAGAGCGAGGTCAGAGCGAGCACCCGCTCGCCCGCAGCGAGACCCGGCGCCTGCGCCATGCTCGCAAGGAAGTTGGCGAAGGCGCCGCGGCCGACCACCACGCCCTTGGGCCGCCCGGTCGAGCCCGAGGTGTAGATCAGATAGGCCGGGTGGCGCGGGTCGACCGGCACCCAGCCCAGGGCGTCGGGCGCCTCGGCCGCTTCGTCCAGGCACCAGACCTCGGCCACGGCCGGCAGCGCGTCACGCAGATGGCGCTCGGTGAGCAGGAGGCAGGCACCGCTGTCTTTCAGCATGAAAGCCAGCCGCTCGGGCGGGAAGTCGGGGTCGAGCGGCAGATAGGCACCCCCGGCCATCAGCACGCCGAGCAGCGCCTCGAGCAGCAAGGGCGAGCGCTCCAGCGCCACCGCCACCACCACCTCCGGCCCCACCCCGGCCCCCCGCAGCCGCGCCGCCAACCGACCCGCCCGCCCCAACAGCTCCGCCCGACCGACAACCTCCCCACCCGCCATCAACGCCGGCGCCAAGCCGTCGCCACCAAGCAGCGCCTCGAGCGTCCCGCCCCCAGCCCCGCCGGACACCAGGCGAGCATCCTCGCCGGGGAGGAGCATCGGCACCGCGCCGAGCGGACGCGCCGCGTCCTGCGTCAGCTCCAGGAGGAGGCGTTGCAGGTGGCGGTCGAGGCGGGCGATCGCGGCGTCGCCGAAACGCTCGCGGTCGTAGCGATAGTGCAGGCGCAGATGCTCGCCGGCGCTCACCTCGAGCATCAGCGGGTGGCCGGACTGCTCGTGCGCGATCACCTCGGAGAAGCCGAGCCCGCCCGGCGCTTCCTGGCGCAACGTCTGCCCCAAGGGATAGTTCTCGAACACGAGGATCGTGTCGAAGCCGCCCCTGCCGCTCCATCCGAGCCAGCGCTGGATGTCGTGTAGGGGCGTCTGCTCGTGCTCGCGCAGGACGAGGCCCTGCGCCTGCACGCGATCCAGCCACTCGCCGACCGGCCAAGCCGCCTCGGGTGCCGCCGCCATCGGCAGGGTGTTGATGAACAGGCCTACCTGCCGGTCCATGTCGGGCAGGCCCGCCTCCCGCCCCGATACGGTCGCACCGAACAGGACATCGCGGCGACCGGTGTAGCGCTGCAGAAGCAGGAGCCACGCCGCCTGCACCAGCGTGTTGAGCGTCACCTTTTGCTGGCGCGCGAAGTGCTGCAGGTGTGCGGTACCGGTCTGATCGAGCCCGGACACCAGCTCGCCGAAGCCCGAGGAGACACCCTCCACCGCGATCGCGTCGGCGAGGTGCAAGGGCCCGTCGACCGCGGCCAGCCGCGCGCGCCAGAAGCTCTCCTCGGCGGCGGCATCGCGACCGGCGAGCCAGGCGAGGAAATCGCGGTAGGGCCGCGGGACCGGACCCAGCGGCTCGCCGGCATAGAGCCGCAGCGCCTCCTCCATCACCTGCGCGGCGCTCCAGCCGTCCAGCAACACGTGATGGCAGGTCCAGATCAGATGATGGCGGCCGTCCGGCAGGCCGACGAGAGTCAGCCGCATCAAAGGCCCGCGCTGCAGGTCGAACCCTTCCTGCCGGTCCGCGAGGGCCAGCTCGTCCAGCGTGCCGGTGTCGAGATCGATCCGTCGCAGGTCGAGCGGGAGCGAGCGATGGACGATCTGCACCGGGCGCGGCAGGTCGCGCCAGCTGAACGAGGTCCGCAGCACGGCGTGCCGGTCCTGGACCTGCTGCCAGGCGCGCGCGAACCGTGCCAGGTCGAGCCCCGCGATGGTCGCGCGGAGCTGGTTGACGTAGGTCTCGGCGCCGCTGTCGTAGAGGGACTGGAACAGGATCCCCTGCTGCATCGGCGCCAGCGGATAGATGTCCTCGATCGCGCGCGCCGGCAGCGGCAGGCCGGCGAGCTGCGCCTGGTCGAGCCCGGCCAGGGGAACGTCGGAAGGGGCGAGCCCGCCCGCCTCCTCGCCCAGGCAGTGCGCGATCAGCGCGAGCAGCTCGGCCTCGAACGCGGCCGCCAGGGACTCGATCCGGCCCCGGACGAACCGCTCGCGGGCGAAGGTCCACACCAGCCGCAGGCGATCCTCGTGGACGCCGCCATCGATCGACAGCAGATTGTTGAGCGGTGCCGTCGGATCGGCAAGCGGCCCGGCCTCCTCCCCGGCGAGCCGGAACAATCGTTCCGTGCCGGCGCCACCGTCGAGCTGGCCGAGATAGTTGAAGGTGATCCGCGGCTGAGGCAGTCGGGCGATTCTCTCGCGCACCACCGGCTCGCCGAGCCAGCGCAGGAGGCCGACGCCGGCACCGCCGTCGGGAACGCCGCGCAGCTGCTCCTTGACGGCGAGGATCGTGGCGCCGGCGGTCACCGCCGGCACGAGCCGCACCGGATAGGCGCTGGTGAGCCAGCCGACCGTGCGGCTGAGATCGAAGCCCTCGGCATAGGCCTCGCGCCCGTGCCCCTCGACCTCGACCAGCAGCGAATCCGTGCCGAGCATCCGGCAGGCCGCACGGGCGAGCGCGGCGAGGAGCAGCTCGGACGGGCGGGACCGGTAGGCGGCGGCGGCTGCGGTCAGCAGCTCGCGCGTGGTCTCGGGTGCGAGCGTCACCTCGACGGTGGCTGCGTCGCGAATCCGATCGGATGCTTCGGGAAAGTCGGCAGCCAGCGCCACGTCGGCATCGGCCAGAGCGCCGGACCACCAGGCGAGCTGGGCCTGCAGGGAAGGCAAGCTGGCAAGCCCATGCAGATGCGCGGTCCAATCGCGCAGGCTCGTCGTCCTGGCGGGCAGCCGCACCGGCTCCCCGGCCGCCGCCTGCCGGTAGGCGAGCAGCAGATCGTCGATCAGGATGCGCCAGGACACGCCGTCGACGACGAGATGGTGCGCGACGAGCAGGAGCCGCTGCTCCCCATCGGGAAACTCGACCAGCACCGCCCGCAGCATGGGGCCTGCCGCGAGGTCAAGGCTCCGCTGCGCCTCGTCGCAGACCTTTGCCAGACCCTCCGGGTCTTGGAGCCGCCGGGCCCACAGGATGTCCGGCGATTCGGCGGCTGGCGCGTATTCGGCGCTCCATTGGCCCGCGTCGCCGAGGGAGAAGCGCAGGCGCAGAGCGTCATGCGTCTCGAGCAGAGCCGACAATGCGCGTCGCAGCGCGTCAGGCTTCAAGCCGACCGTCGGCCGCAGCAGGACCGCCTGGTTCCAGTGGTGGCGGCTCGGGATCGGTGTCGC
>JBGAKU010000205.1:0-9762 GCA_044224255.1 Geminicoccaceae bacterium | reverse complement strand
CATGGAAAGTCCTTGGCGGATTGCTCGAGGTTGTCCTTGGTGACGTTGAAGTTCAGGATCTTGATCCAGGGGATCACCTTCGCGCCGTTGTTGACGGTCGCGTTGGCCTCGATCGGCTGGCCATTGCCCACGGCATGCGCGGCCTGGGCCGCCGCCGTCCCCATCTGGTCGAAGGCGGTGAAGTTCGAGAGCGCCATCAGCCCCTGCTGGATCAGTTCCTGGGCGCGCGGCTCGGCATCGACGCCGGTCACGAAGACCTTGCCGCCGAGACCCTGCGCCTGCAGCGCCTGGATCGCGCCGTAGGCAGTCCCGTCATTGCCGCACAAGACGACCGCGAGGTCGTTGTTGTTCCTGGTCAGCGCGTTCTCGACCTGGGCGCGGGCGGTATCGGTCGACCAGTTCTTGTTGAACTGGTCCGACACGAGCTTGATGTCGCCGCTGTCGAGAAAAGGCTGCAAGACGTTCAGAAACCCTTGGCGCGTCTCGCGCGCGACGCTGGTGCTCTCCTCACCGGCGGCGATCACGTAGTTGCCCTTCGGATGTGCCTCGACCGCCGCCTTCGCGATCTTCTCGCCCATCTCGGTCGCGTCCCGGCCGAGGAAGCAGACGACGTCCGCCTTGTCGATCAGGAAGTTGTAGTTGATCACGGGCACGCCGGCCTGGCTCGCCTTGCGGACCAGGCCGAGGGCGGCGCCGGCGTTCACCGGCGTCAGCACCAACACGTCGATGCCTTGCGTCAGCATGTTCTCGACCTGCGAGGCCTGCACCGTCTCCGACATCTGCGAGGCGACGGTGCTGTACTCCATGCCGAGCTTCTTCGCCTCGGCCTCGAAGCAGGGCTGGTCGCCGTTCTGCCAGCGGATCTGGTCGTAGCTGGGCAGGATCAGGCCGACTTTGATCGGCGTGTTGGACTGCGCGAGCGCCGCCGTCGTCCCTGCCAGGACGAGGGCCAGCGCCGAGACGCAGCCACGCAGCCACGCAGCCACGCAGCATGCTTGCGCGCCAGCGAGATGCGCGCGCAATCGGAGGTCATGCTCATGACTCGCTTTTTCCAGGTTCAGGTTTCAAAGAGTATCCGGCCGCATGGGCTGTGCCGCGGCCGGAGCGCCCTGCCTACGTCTCGCGGTCGCCGGCCCAGTGTTGCCAGCCCGAGCCGAGACGCTGGTCCGGGTCCAGCGTGAAGCGCCGCCCCCAGTCCAGGTGGGCTTTCATGCGCGAATAGGCCTCGTCGGCATTTCCGGCATGCACGGCCGCGAAAATCCCGCGATGCTGCGCCGTGTTCACCGCCAGCCGCTCGGGATGGGCACGGTGCATCTGCCGCGCCAGGCGGTACATCTTGTCCCGCAGCTGGCGCAGGGCGCGTTCCATCTCCGCGTCGTCTCGCCCCGGGCGGCCACGTCATCCTGCTCGTCCAGGATCTCCTGGATCCGCTCGGCCTGCCCGGCCGACAGGCAGCCCGCAAGCGAGGCCACGACATGGCACTCGATCACCAGACGCAGTTCATAGAAGTCCAGGATCTCCCGCGCGGTGATCTCGGGGAGGCGGATGCCGCTGTTCGGGCTGACCAGAATCAGCCCTTCCGCACGCAGCCGCTCCAGGGCGGAGCGGACCGGGCCGAGACCGAGTTCGAGCCGCGCCGCCAGCGCGCGCTCGGAATACTGCCCTCCGGCCTGTTCATCCAGGAGATAGGCCCGGATCCTGGCATGGGCTTCATCTTTCAGCAGAAGCCGGGACCGACTTGCGGACACCCGGTCCTGCTGCCCTTTTAAAGAGGGCATAGCGTCGGTTGTCCGCTAGACAACGCGAAGGCGAGGTTTGGTCATCGCGACCTGTCGAATGCCCAGCGCTAGGCGATGCCGGCGGCGCTCTCCGGCATCTCCGCGCCGTGGGCGTGCCCGTGGTGGAGGATGGCGATCAGCCCCACCAGCGCTATGGCGACTCAACGGGCAAGGGCGCCTGGGCCCGGCCGAGAGCGGCCGAATCCTGCTCCGACGCAGAGCCCAAGCGTCATGACGCAGGTCTCTGCGGCGTCCGCGTCTCGCTCGAGCCCTCGCCGGCTTGCCGGACGCAGCATCAGGATGCACGATCTGGCCTTAGCAGCCGGGCATCTGGAGAATCCCGGGTAATGGGAGAGCGCGCTTGCCCCTGCCCGAGACGATGAAGGGCGTGCAGCTGACCGGGCATGGTGGGCCGGACATGCTGGTCTGGAACGACGCCATCCCGACCCCGCAACCAGCGCCCGGCGAGGTGCTGGTCAGGGTACTGGCCGCCGGCGTGAACAACACCGACATCAACACGCGGGTCGGCTGGTACTCGCGCGACGTCACCACCGGAACCGCGGACGCGGCGGGCGATGTGGAGACGGGCGGCTGGTCCGGCGCTCTGCGGTTCCCGCTGATCCAGGGCGGCGATTTGTGCGGCGAGGTGGTCGCGCTGGGCGAGGGCGTTCGCGGGCTTGCCGTCGGTGCCCGCGTCACCTGCCCCACCAACCAGCCCAATCCGCGCGAGGACGCACCCACACGGACGCTGGCGATCGGGTCCGAGTTCGACGGCGCGTTCGCCCAATACTGCGTGGTTCCGGCCTGCCAGCTCCACGATGTCGGCGCCTCGCCCTTGAGCGACGTGGAGATCGCCGCGATCCCCTGCGCACACGGCACCGCCTTCAACCTGCTGAGCCGCGCCAAGGTGCGAGACGGCGACAGGGTCGTCATCACCGGCGCGTCGGGCGGCGTCGGCCTCGCCGCGGTCGAACTGGCGAAGATCAAGGGCGCCCACGTTACGGCGATCGCCGGCGCCGCCAAGCAGGACGCGGTGCGGGCCGCGGGCGCCGACCTGGTCCTGGACCGTGGCCAGCTGCTCGCGGCGAAGCAGTTCAGCGCCGCGATCGACGTTGTGGGCGGCCAAGATTGGGGCAACCTGATCGACTCGCTGCTCCCGGGTGGCCGATACGCCGTTGCCGGCGCGATCGCCGGTCCGGTCGTCGCCGCCGATCTGCGCACGATCTATCTCAACGACTTGACCATCTTCGGCTGCACCTACACGCCGCACGAGGTGTTTGCGGAGCTCATCTGCCTGGTCAATGCCGGGCGGGTCCGACCGCTGGTATCGAGGACCTATCCGTTGGCGGAGATCGCGACCGCCCAGGCGGACTTCTCCCTCAAGAGATATCCCGGGAAGCTCGTCCTGATCCCACCCCGCGACTGACGGCGGCCGCCGAGCCAGTTCTGAGGAGGCGACCTGTGGATTGAGCGGGCCGAGCATGGCGCGGACCTGCTGGAGCGCCATGGCCGCCTGCTGCGCCTGCGGATGTTGCGGGCCGTAGCTGGAGCGGAAGATTCACTTTCAAGCCGACCCGCTGCGCCGGATACCGGACCGGCCGACTTCTCGATAGACGGTGGACCGGCCCAGGCCGAGCTGCCGCGCCACCATGGTCGGCGACAGGCCGGCGGCCACCAGTTTGAGCGCCGCCGCAATCTTATCCCTGTCGAGCGGCTGGCGACCGGGCCGCTTGCCGCGAGCCCGGGCAGCTAGGATGCCATCTTTGGTGCGTTCGGCGATCAGCCGCCGCTCGAAATGAGCGATGGCGCTGAACACATGGAAGACCAACTCGCCCGCGGCCGAGCCGGTGTCGATGCGCTCCTCCAGGCTGACGAACGCGATACCGCGCTCCTTCAGCATCGCCACCGTCGCGAGCAGCTCGGCCAAGGACCGGCCCAGGCGGTCGAGCCGGACGACGGCGAGCGCGTCGCCGCGGCGCGCATAGCCGAAGAGCGCGGCCGACCCCGGCTGATCCATGGTGCGGCCGGAGCGGACATCGGTGAACACCCTGGCCGCACCGGCCTGCTCCAGCCGCATGGCTCGACCCGTGACGTCCTGATCGCCGGTGCTGACGCGCGCGCAGCCCAGCATGGCGCCCATCGATGTCGTCCCCAAACCGACCGTTCCCGGGGCGGCCAAAGCATCAAGTCGCCGGGATGCCAAAAGCCGTCCCCAGACTACGTCCCCCAATCCTGGCCCGTCCATGATGATCATGAACCTTTGAGAGACGGGGGATACGCCTTGGCGTGACGGCAGCTACTGACCGACGAGAAGGGCCACGTGCTCCTCGGCATACCTTCCAACCCCGACGGCCTGGCGCGGAACTTCACCCTGTCCCAAGCCGATCGGGAGCTCGTGGCTGACCGTCGCGGCGACGCCAACCGGCTCGGGTACGCCACGCAGCTCGCCTTGGTGCGTCACCCGGACGCGGTGCTGGCGAACCTGAACCAGCCACCGGAGGCTCTCGTGGCTTGGCTGGCCGCGCGGCTGGACATCCCGGCATCGGCGTTCGTCGCGTACGCCCACCGGCCGCGAACCATGACCGACCACGCCCGCCGACCACAGGCGACCTGCCGCTGATGATCGAGGCGGCGGCGCAGGCAGACTTGGGCACGAACCGCGGCCAGCCGATCGCTGCGGCGATCGTGGCCGCGCTGCGCGGTGCCGGCGTCATCCTGCCCGCGGCGTCGGTGATCGAGCGTGCCGCGATCGCCGGCCGCGCCCGAGCCCGCAAGCGGACGGCCTGACGACGGCGCAGGTCACCGCGGTCGAGGGACTCCTCACCGCGAATCCCCGGATTGGCATGACGCGGTTTGCCTGGCTCAAGGCGATGCCGACCGCGCCGAAGGCGGATCACGTCGGTGAGCTGCTCGACCGGCTGCGCCTGGTCCGCGGCATCGGCCTAACGCCCGAGACCGCCGGGCGCGTGCACGAGGAGCGGCTGCGGCAGCTCGTCCGCGAGGGCCAGGCCACCGACGCCCACCAGCTCGGTCGCTACGCCGCGCCCCGGCGCCGCGCGATCCTGATCGCAACGGTGCTCGATCTCGAGGCTCGCCTGACGGACGCTGTGCTGGACATGGCCGACAAGCTGATCGGCGGCTTGTTCGCCAAGGCGCGCAACGCCAAGCGCCGCCGCTACGCCGCGACTACCGGCGACGTGGGCCGGCTGATGCGCCTGTTCCACGGCACCATCGACGCACTCGCCACCGCACAAGCGGGCGATCTCGACGCCTTCGAGGCCGTCGATGCCGCCGTCGGCTGGGCGAAGCTGCTGCGTGTGCGCGGCGAGGTGCAAGCCCTGGCCGAGCTCGCCGGCGAGGATCCGCTGCGCCGGGCGGCCGACCGCTGGAAGACGCTGCGCAAGTTCGCGCCCACCCTGATCGAGGCGCTCGAGTTCAGGGCCGCGCGCGCCAACGACCCCATGCTGGCCGCCCTCCAGCTGCTGGCTGCCCTGAACCGGTCCGGCAAGCGCGACGTGCCCGCGGACGCGCCGATGCCGTTCCGCAAGGATTGGCGGCGCCTGGTGCTGGAGACGGGCAAACCCAACCGGCGCCTGTACGAGACGGCCGTGCTCGCGACGCTCCGCGACCGACTGCGCTCCGGCGACGTCTGGGTCGAGCGCTCCTCCGGCTACCGTCGCTTCGACGCCTACCTCCTGCCCCAAGCCGCTGTCCCGGAGGCGGCGGCGGAACTGGGGTTGCCCGCGTTGGCCGACGAGTGGCTTGCCGCCAGGGGAAACGAGCTCGACCAGCGGCTGCGGCGCTTCGCCCGCCGGCTGCGGCGCGGCGAGCTGGAAGGTGTCGAACTGCGTGACGAGCGCCTGCACGTGGTGGCGGTGAAGGCGTCAGCGCCGCCCGAGGCGCGGGCCTTCGCCGACGGCATCGAGGCGTTGATGCCGGCCGTGCGCATCACCGAGGTGCTGCACGAGGTGAGCCGGGCCACCGGTTTCGCGCAGGCTTTCACCAACCTGCGCACCGGCGAGCGCTGCGAGGACGAGAACGCGCTGCTCGCCGCCGTGCTGGCCGACGCGACCAACCTGGGTCTCGATCGCATGGCGGCGGCGAGCCACGGCGTCACCCGCGACAAGCTGATCTGGACCGCCGGCGCCTACATCCGCCCGGAGACCTACCAGGCGGCGCTCGCCCGCATCATCGACGCGCACCACGCGTTGCCGATCGCCGCGACGTGGGGCGACGGCACCACCTCCGCCTCGGACCGGCAATTCTTCCGCTCGGGCAAGCGCGGCGACGCGGCTGGCGAGGTGAACGCACGCTACGGCCCCGACCCCGGCCTGGGCTTCTACACACACGTCTCCGACCAGCACGGGCCCTACAGCGTGCGCGTCATGTCGGCCACCAGCCACGAGGCTCCCCGTACGTGCTCGACGGGCTGATGCACCACGGAACGGCGCTGCGCATCGGCACGCACTTCGTCGATACCGGGGGCAGCTCGGACCACGTGTTCATCCCGTGCGCGATGCTGGGCTTCCGGTTCTGCCCGCGGCTGCGCGACTTTCCCGACCGCAAGCTCGCCACCTTGGAACCAGCGGCCACCTACAAGGATCTCGGCCCTCTGATCGGGCGCAAGATCAGGACCGACGTCATCCGCGAGCACTGGGGCGAGATCCTGCGCCTGGTCGTCTCCTTGCGCGCGGGCACAGTGCTGCCCTCGGCCATGCTGAAACGCCTCGCCGCCTACCGACGGCAGAACCAGCTCGACCTCGCGCTGCAGGAGCTGGGCAGGATCGAGCGCACGCTCTTCATGCTGGATTGGCTGGAATCGCCCTCACTCAGGCAGCGCTGCCACGCCGGGCTGAACAAAAGCGAGCAGCGCCACGCGCTCGCCCAGGTCGTGTGCACCTTCAAGCAGGGGCGCATCGCCGACCGCGGCCAGGAAGCCCAGCAGTTCCGCGCTTCGGGGCTCAACCTGGTGATCGCGGCCATCGTCTACTGGAACTCGACCTACATCGCCGACGCCGTCGCTCACATGAGCGATCAGGGCAAGGCAGTGCCGACCGCGTTGCTCGCCCACACCTCGCCGCTGACTTGGGAGCACATCGGCTTCTCTGGCGACTTCCTGTGGGATCGCGCCGCGGTCCTCGCGGGCCGACACCGGACGCTCAATTTCACCCAAGGCAGGATGGCAGCGTGATCCGTGTTCCTGCCACGTTCGTCCTTAGCGTTGTCTGTGTGACAGCCGATGCTATGCCCTCTTAAAGGTGCCGTTCGCATCGACATCCTTCTCGCCTCCCGACGGTCGCCGACGGATCGTCAACCACCGCTGTGACCCATCTGCTGACATGTCATTGCAATGTCAATTAACGATGAGAGGTTTTTTGCTCATCCTGGCCGATCAGCGCCCAGGCGATCCGAGCTGTCTTGTTGGCCAGCGCCAGCGCGACCACCTCTGGCCGCTTGCGCTCGCAAAGACGGGCCGCCCAGGCCCGGCCGACATGGCCCTGGCGGGCAGGGCGCAAGTCCTGCCGTTCTCCTCCCGATCCCGCAACCGAGCCAGGAAAGCCTCGATGCCACCCGGCCCCTGCGCCGCGATCATCCCGAATTCGGTAAGGTGGATGTGCAGCGCATGGGTGGGCATGATGCATTGCCGGACCAGGAGTGCACCGCGTTGCGTAGCATCGGCATGGCGATTGCGCAGGCCAAGGGCAAGCTGCGCGGCAACTGACCCAAGCTGAACGCTGCCACAACGAAACCGATCATGGGCTACCATCCAACCAATCAGGTGCGATCCCGGTTGCGGAAAATCCCTCATTCTTGTCTCAACCGGCTGCGTCTACAATTATCGGCATAACAGCGCTAACGATGGAGAAAGCCATGGCAGCCGAGCAATCCGACGACAAGCGTCCTACGCCGGATCCGGCCGAGGATAACGCCTTCTTTCCTTCCCCTTATTCTTTGGGGCAGTTCACGTCGTCGAAGTCCGACCTGGGTGATGCGGACTATCCCGACGCTTACAGCGGTGGCCGGTGGAAAGTCCTGATGATCGCCACCGACGAGCGGTATCTGCTCATGCAGAATGGGACGATGTTCTCGACCGGAAACCACCCCGTCGAGATGCTGCTGCCGATGTACCACCTGGACAAGGCTGGCTTCGAGTTCGACATTGCGACCTTGTCGGGAAATCCCGTCAAGCTCGAGCTCTGGGCCCTGCCGAAGGAGGACGAGGCAGTCCAGAGCATCTATCGCAAGTATACCGACAAGATGAAGAAGCCGCTGAAACTGTCCGACGTGGTCGAGAAGAAGCTCGGCGACGATTCGGACTATATCGCGGTCTTCATTCCCGGCGGGCACGGCGCCCTGATCGGCATCCCGCACAGCCTGGACGTCAAGGCAGTACTGAAGTGGGCGATCGACAAGGGCAAGTATATCGTCTCGCTCTGCCACGGCCCGGCATCGCTGCTGGCGGCGGCCATCGGCGAAGCGAAGGACGACTACATCTTCAAGGGGTACAAGATCTGCGTCTTCCCCGACTCGATCGATGCGAAGACGCCGGACATCGGCTACATGCCCGGCGCTATGCCCTGGTTCATCGGTGAGGAACTGCGGAAGCTTGGCATCGAGATCCTCAACAGCGACATCACCGGGCAGACTCATCAGGATCGGAAGCTGATCACTGGCGATAGCCCTTTCGCCTCGAACAATGTCGGCAGGGCTGCGGCTAAGGCTCTTATTAAGGAAGTCTCTTTGACTTAAGACGAGGGAGTGATCCTCCCTCCAAGCGGTGGACACCTTTGCTGCTAATATCCCGCAGATATACCTGACAAGCGGTTGGCGGCCTGCCATGCTCTGGGCATGGACGAGCGGGGCTTTCGCAGCCTTGGTCGGCCGGCGCAGGAGGGATTGCGCCGCCGCGCGCTGTTCCTGATCCTGCAGAGGGCCTGAGCCAAGCGCAGGCGGCCGAGGTCGTCGGCGTGCAGCGCCAGACCGTGAACATCTGGCTGCAGCGCTACCGGGCGCAGGGTGATGACGGCGTGCTGGACGGCCGGCGGGTGTCGCCGCGGCGCGGCAAGGGGCTGTTGACGGCGGCGGAGGCCGGTCGGGTCCAAGGCTGGATCCGCGACCGGACCCCCGACCAGCTCGAGCTGCCGTTCGCCTTGTGGGCCAGCCGGGCGGTGCGTGACCTCATCGCGGCCCGGTTCGGCAAGACCCTCGGCCTGTCGACGGTCCAGCTCTATCTGCAGCGTTGGAACATGACGCCGCAAAAGCCCCTGGCCCGGGCCAGGGAGCGCCAGCCGGCGGCGATCGCGGCCTGGCTGGCGCAGCACTGCCCGGCGATTGCCGAGCGCGCCAAGGCGGAGGGGGCTTGCGATCTACTGGGGTGACGAGACCGGGATCTCCAACCAGGACCAGATCGGCCGTTCCGATGCCCCGAAAGGGCAGACGCCGGGCAGAAGGTGTTCTTGATCGTCGACAAGCTGAAGGTGCACCATGCCAGCAAGCTCGAGACCTGGGTCGCCGGCCATGCGCATGCGGTCGAGCTGTTCCACCTGCCGGCCCATGCGCCCGATCACAATCCCGACGAGTACTCGAACGACGACCTCGAGCAGAAGCTGCGGCAGCAGCCCCAGCCGGCCACCAAAGACGAGCCGATCAAGAACACCCGTGCGGTGCTGCGTGCCATCCAGCGCTCACCGCGGCGCATCCAGGGCTATCTCAGGCCCACAGCGGTGCGGCATGCCGCCTGAACGTCGGGTATATTCATGGGATATTGGTAAGCTCCGCACAGGGCAAGAAGGTGTCGGATGACGAAGACCCGACGGACGTTCACGGACGAGTTCAAGCATAAGGCGGTGGCCCTGCTCGAGAGCAGCGGGCGGCCGCTGATGCAGGTGGCCGCCGGAGTTCGGGATCCAGCCCTCGATGCTGTGCAGCTGGCGCGCCGCCGCGCACGACACCCTCCCCCGCACGCAGGCCGTCGCGGCGGCAT
>JBGAKU010000204.1:0-9885 GCA_044224255.1 Geminicoccaceae bacterium | reverse complement strand
TGCTCACATAATCTAAGCACATATTCCTATATCTGGTCAATACCAGATTCTAGCTGGCATCACTTCGGGCTACCCGGGACACCGCCCGGGGCCCGTGGCAAAATGCGACGTATGGCTGGGCACGGCATCACGATGTTCGCGACGGCGCTCGGCGGCTGCGGCCTGGCTTGGCGCGACGATCGAGTGGTCGGCGTGCAGCTGCCCGAGGCCGATCCGGAATCGACCCGCCGACGGCTGTCGCGCCGCTTCCCGACCGCGCGGCCTGCGGAGCCGCCGACGGCGATAGGAACGGCGATCGCTGCAATCCAGGCGCTGCTGCGCGGCGAGCGCGTGGATCTCAGCCACGTGCCGGTGGCGCTCGACACGCTGCCGGAGTTCGACCAGGTGGTCTATCGACGGGCCCGCGCCATTCCGTTCGGGCGGGTCGTCACCTACGGCGAGGTCGCGACGGATCTCGGCGATCCCGCCCTGAGCCGGGAGGTCGGTGGCGCCCTCGGGCGCAACCCCGTGCCACTCCTGGTGCCCTGCCATCGCGTCGTCGCCGCCGGTGGCCGGCTCGGCGGATTCTCGGCGGCCGGCGGCACGGTCACCAAGCGGCGGCTGCTCGAGATCGAGCGCGCCCGCCCCGACACCGGCCCCGATCTGTTCGACTGAAGCGGTCGCCGCAATCCCCGAAGCGGCCGCCGGCGCCGCCGCGCCCTGCCCGTTCCACCGCCTCGAGCCTCTGCCATGTCCCTCGCCCAGCCATGCGACCGCCTCGCATACGGTGGAATATCTAGGCGACTTCTCGCGTCATCGGAACATCACCCACCGTCCGATGTCGAAGGAGGACGCTTTTGCAGCGCATCCGCAAGGGAGCCGCGGCCCTGTTTGGAGCCGGCCTCATCGTCGCCGCGAGTCTCTCGGCGATTCCCCTGCAGCCGTCGCAAGCCGCCGCATCATGGCGATCCGGCGCTCGGAACAATCCTGCCACGATCCCGTTCGCGAGCTGGCGCGGGACCGGACTGGGCGTGGTCGTGGGCTGGATCGAGTACCGCAAGGGCTGGTCGGGGATGTACGCCTACGCCAGCAGCAGCAGCCCACGCCAGCTCCGCGCGAAGTCGGCCAACGTCAGCTTCGGCCAAGGCCTGTTCCCCAATGGCGGCAGTCTCGCCGCCTGCGCCCGGGGCGACTATGACGACGAGCAGCGCGAGGTGGCGCGCCGGCTCGTCAACAACGGCGTCGGCGACGCCGAGATCCGTCTGGGCTGGGAGGCGTCCGGCGACTGGTTCGACTGGACGGCGGTCGGCAAGCCGGCCGACCAGTGGAAGACCTGCTTCACCCGGGTGGCCAGGGTGTTCAAGTCGGTCTCGGCCAAGTTCCGGATCAGCTGGTCCATGGCCAAGAAGGGTCGCATCGACGTCCGCACCATCTACCCCGCCGAGGCGCCGATCACCAACATCGGCGTCAGCCACTATGACGATCCCGAGGACCGGTTCGGCTACGAGACCTACAAGGGTGGCCCCTGGGGCCTGCGCGCCTGGGTCGAGTTCGCGCGCAGCAAGGGCAAGAAGTTCGCCATCGCCGAATGGGGCGTCGGCCGGAGCGGCGACAACCCTCAATATATCCAGAACATGCACGACTTCCTGAAGTGGGCCGGCGGCTCGATCGCGCACGAGGCCTACTTCAACACTGGCAAGTACCAGCTCTACCCCGTCGGACCGAATCCCAAGTCCAGCGAGCGCTATCGCGAGCTCTTCTAGCGCACTCCCTTGCCAGGCGGTTCGGGCGCGGCGGGGCTTCCGCCGCGCCCGTTCTTTTATCCAGAGCGCGCCAAGCATGCTCGGTCATAAACCTATAGTAACAGTACTCGTATTTATAAGATTATAACGGAAATTTAGTTCAATTTTTTTTATTGCGGCAATTTGCCGATCCCAACAAATCAAGAAATATGGGACACTAACAAAGTACATATAGATCCTTAGATACTTTAACTTGGGGTTTGGCGATGCAGCGTCTCAGGCATACCAAGATACTCCTACTTGCGATCGCGACAGGCGTTTGGATATCATGGACGACACCTGTGGGTGCGGCTCCGGATGTCATTGTTATCCTCGCCGATGATCTCGGCGCCAGCGACATCGGCCCCCAGTCTCGCAAGGCGGGATTGCTCACGCCGAACATCGACGCCATCGGCCGGGCCGGCATCACCTACACGGCGGGGTACGCGCAGCCGGCCTGCGTGCAGTCGCGCACCGCGCTGCTGACGGGTCGGTGGCCGCAACGCCGCTCGGTCGGTGCGGTCATCAACAACGGCCCCCAGCCCCCGAGCTCGATCGTGACCATCGCCGAAAGACTGCGGGCGCTAGGCTACAGGACACATCTCGTCGGCAAATGGCATCTGGGCTTCAACTCCGGCAAGCATCCGTTGGACCAGGGGTTCGACACCTTCTTGGGCTTTCAAGGCACGACCCCGGACTATGTCGGCGACGACCCGCAAGCGCCCCTGTTCCGCCAGCGCACCCGGATCAAGAACACCGGCCTCGTGACCGACACGCTCGGTGCCGAGGCCGTGCGCATCCTGAGCAGTGCCCAAACCAAGCCGCAGTTCCTGTTTCTCGCCTGGACCGCCCCGCACGATCCGCTGCAGGCCACGCTGGCACAACGTATCGCCGAGATGGACGCCAACATCGGCCGGGTCGTCGCGGCGGCCAGGCCCGACAGCCTGATCATCTTCGCGGGCGACAATGGCAGGGCCAGCAACGCCCCGTTCCGCGGTAAGAAATACGACATCCTGGAGGGTGGGGTCCGGGTCCCGCTCGTGCTCAGATGGACCGGACGGGTGGCTCCCGGACAGGTCGTGAGCAAGCCGGCGTCGCTGATCGACGTCTCGCCGACGGTCGCCAGGGCCGCGGGCGGAACGGTCACCGACACCGACGGCTTCGATCTGCTGAATCTCCCCGCGGACCGGGGTGTGTACTTCAAGGCCTACTATGGCGATCCGGGTCTCGGTCTGCGCCGTGGTCAGTGGAAGTACTACCGCAACTATCGTGGGGTCGCCGCCCAGCTATACAACATCAATACCGACGTTGGCGAGGTCAACAACATATCGGCAGCGAACAAGTCGGTTGTGGACCAGATGAACGCTCTTCTCGACAAGTTCGCGGCGGCGCTCAACGACTGATGCCGCCCCGCCACTCGGATCCGGCTCACGGCCGGAAGCGGAACATCCGATAGAGGTCCGTCGGCGCCTTGAACAGCTCCTCGACGCGGGTGAAGCCGGCATCCCGCGCGAGTTGCTGCCAGATCGAGGCGGGCTCGGGCAGGTCGCAGCGGGTCACATGGTCCTCGATCTCGGCCCACTCGGCCGCGTCGAGAGCGCGCCACAGCGGCCGGTTGGTCGCCACAAAGCGCGTGAGATAGCCGGCCCGGCTCTCGCCCTCGCGGCTGGTGGGCTCGTAGATCACCATGGCGCCGGCATCGTCCAGGATGCCCAGCACCTCCCGCATGATCACCTGCTTGTGGGGCGTCTCGAGATGATGCAGCGACAGGCTGATCCAGACCAGGTCCGCCGGCTCGGGCCGGTCGGCCATGGCGGCGACGAAATCGCGCCGGTCGAGCTCGATCGCACAGTCGAGCGCCTCGAGCGCCTGTGCCGCCAGGTCGAGCGCCGGCTGGGACAGGTCGACGCCGTGATAGTGGGCGATCGGGGTGGCCTCGAGCGCGCCCACCACCCCGCGCGCATCGCCGCAGGCGAGGTCCAGGAAGCGGAACGGCCGCTTCATGTCCTCGACCAGAATCCGACGGAGAATCCGGTAAACCTCGCGATGAAAGACGTAGTCGTTGTCGACGAGCTTCTGGTAGGTCCCCCACGCCTTGGCGAATTGCTCCTCCGCCGCCGCGTCGAGCACGGGCGCGGCTACGTCGTGTTGCCTGATATTGACCATGGATGGTGACCCGCCCCTCGCCTATGCGTCGCCGCGGAGCCTCACCGCGCGAACGCGATCTGGTTGCCGGCGTCCACGTTCAGGATGTTGCCGGTGGACTTGGCCGAGGCCTCGCCCGCGAAGAACAGCACCGCCTCGGCGATGTCCTCGGGATGGACGCTGCGCTTGAGCAGCGAGCGCTGCCGGTAGGCCTCCTCGAGCTGGTCCTCGCCGACGCCCATGCCCGCGGCGCGCGCCTGGCGCCAGTCGCCGCTCCAGATCCGCGAGCCGCGCAGGACCGCGTCGGGGTTGACCACGTTCGCCCGGATCCCATGCGGCGCGCCCTCGAGCGCGATGCAGCGGGTGAGGTGCAGCGCTGCGGCCTTGGCCGCACAGTAGGCCGAGGCGCCGGCCGAGGTCGCAACCGCGTTCTTGCTGCCGATGGTCACGATCGAGCCGCCGAGCTTCTGCGCCAGCATCACCTTGAACGCCTCCCGCGTGATCAGGAAGACGCCCTTGGCGAGCACCGCGCTGTTCCTCTCCCAGTCGGCGAGGCTGGTCTCGGCAAAGGCGGCGGCTGTCGCGAGCCCGGCATTGGCGACCACGATGTCGATGCCGCCGAACCGCTCGACCGTGCTGCCCAACGCCTCGGCGACCGCCGCCTCGTCGGTCACGTCGGCTCGGATCGCGTGGACCACGTCGCGGCCCGCCGCCTGCACGAGCGACCGCTCGGCTTCGACCAGGGCCTCACCGTCGATGTCGGTGATCGTCACGCATGCACCCTCGGCGAGCAACCGCCGGGCCACGGCACCGCCGATCCCACCGGCACCGCCGGTGACCAGCGCCACCCGCCCGGCCAGCGCCTTGGGCCTGGGCAGGCGCTGCAGCTTCGCCTCCTCGAGCAGCCAGTACTCGATGTCGAAGGCCTCCTGCTCGGAAAGGCCGACATATCGGTCGACGCCGGCCGCCCCGCGCATGACGTTGATCGCGTTGACGTAGAACTCGCCGGCGATCCGTGCGGTCGCCTTGTCGCGGGCGAAGGTGAGCATGCCGACGCCGGGGACGAGGTGGACCACGGCGTTGGGGTCGCGCATGGCCGGGCTGTCCTGATGCCGACAGCGCTCATAGTAGCCGGCATAGTCCTGGCGGTAGGCCTCGACCAGACGATCGAGCGCCGCGTCGTCGGCGTCGGCCGGCACCACCAGCGGGCGGATCTTGGTGCGCAGAAAATGGTCGGGGCAGGAGGTGCCCAGCGCCGCCAGCTCCTCGAGCCGGTTCGAGTTCACGAACTCCAGCACAGCAGGAGAATCGTCGACATGGCCGACCTTGGGCTCGACCGCGGCGATGCGCCCGCGCAACCGTGGCAGCAGCCGGCGCATGGCGGCCTTGCGCTCCGGCTCCGGCATGGCTTCCACCCGGGCGCCGCCGAAGGCGGCCGAGCGGTTGTTGGCGTCGAGCCAGTCCTGGGCATGTTGGATGATCCGCAGCGTCGTCTCGTAGCAGGTCCTGCCGTCCTCGGCCCAAGTGAACAGCCCGTGCCCGCCCAGCACGCAGCCGACCTGGTGCGGGTTGGCCTTGGCGATCGCCTCCAGCTTGAGCCCGAGATCGAAGCCCGGCCGCTGCCAAGCCAGCCAGCCGATCTCATCGCCATAGATCTCGCGGGTCAGCTCCTCCGAGCGCGCCGAGGCGGCGATGGCGATGACGGCGTCGGGATGGACATGGTCGACATGCCGGTAAGGCAGGTAGGCGTGCAGCGGCGTGTCGATGCTGGCGGCGCGCGGGTTGAGATCGAAGGTGCAGTGGGGCAGGTAGCCCACCATCTCGTCCTCGTGCGCGATCCCGCGATAGAGCCCCTTCAGCCGCTCGAGCCTGTCGAGATAGAGCGTGGCGAAGCCGTCGAGCCGCATCGAACCCAGATCGCCGCCCGAACCCTTGACCCAGAGGACGGTGACGGGCTCGCCGGTCAGCGGGTCCGCGGCCTGCAGCTTGGCTGAGGTGTTGCCGCCGCCATAGTTGGTGATGCGCTTGTCGGCACCCAGGAGATTCGAGCGGTAGAGCAGCTGGGCGGGCTCGTCGAGCGAGGCCGCATGCACGTCATCCCAGCGGTTCTCCAACGGTGCCGCGCCTGTCATCCGCCAACTCTCCCAAGCGATGGTCCAGCGATGCAACCCTGCATCCGGCATGCCGACGAGACTGTCAGCCCGCTGACGCCGAGCGACCGCGAGATGGGTACGAATCGCAGTCCGCGAGGACCGCAGCAACCATGTCGCGCTCCTCTTGGCTGAGCGGAGACTGCGGGGCGATCGGATCTCCGACCGGGTAACCCTGCCACTCCAGGCCAGCCTTGATGCAAGCGGCGAGATTGAAGCGTGCGAAGGCCTCATTGATGCGCCAGAGCGATCGCTGCAGCGCCATGGCCTCGACCCAACAGCCGGCACGGCAGAGCTCGTAGAGCTCGACACTGAGCCGGGGCACGACGCAGGCCGGTCCCGCCATCCAGCCGACACCGCCGAGCAGCATCACGCAGGCCGGGATGTGCGAGGAAGCCGCAAACAGCTGCAGGCCGCAGCGGTTGCGTATCGAGAGAAGACGGCCGGTGTTGGTCGAGGCATCCTTGAGGTAGCCGATGCGAGGATGCTCGGCGAGCCGCGCGATGACGTCCAGAGAAAGGTCGCTGCGCTGGAACTGCGGGTTCGTGTAGAGCACGATCGGGACGCCGACGGCGTCGGCCACGGCGTGGAAATAGCTCTCGATCTGCGGATCCTTCAACGGGAAGTAGGCTTCGAGGATGGCGAGTATGCCGTCGACGCCGAGCCGCTCGTAGCCCCGCGCCTGGGCAACCGCGCCTGCGGTCGTCGTGGAGGCGACACCGGCTATCACGGGCACGCGACCGGCCGCAGCCTCAACGGTGGCCTTCACGACCGCCTCTCTTTGGCCCTGGTCCAGATAGGCGAACTCGCCGGTCGAGCCGAGGCACGTCAAGCCGTGCACCCCGGCGGCGATCAGATCCTCGATGAGACGGCAGAGTACGTCCGTTCGGACCTGGCCATCCGAGCTGATCGGCGAGACAAGGTAGGGAAACACGCCGTGGAAGCCCTGCATGGCGATCTCCCGGGTTCTCCGAATGGCCATCAAGGCGTTGCGGCGAGAGTTTGAACGGCACGTCTAGATGAAATGCCCGGGCTCGATGAGCCCCTTTGCACAGTCGCTCGGCGATCGACGAACCGAACTGCCCCGCATTGACGGCCGCGCGCCGTGCAGGCTAGCTCCCCACAGGGAGGCCCGATGCCAGCGAATGCTGCGAGGACCGAGCCCGCCCCGCCCATCCTGGCGGTCGAGGGGCTGACGAAGTCGTTTCCCGGGGTGCGGGCGCTGCAGGACGTCCGGTTCGACGTGCGCGCCGGCGAGGTGCATGCGCTGCTCGGCGAGAACGGCGCCGGCAAGTCGACGCTGATCAAGATCGTCTCCGGGGTGTACCGGCCCGACGCCGGCACCATCCACATCGACGGCAGCGAGGTCCATCTCGGCGGGCCGCAGGAGGCACAGGCCGCCGGTATCGCCACGGTGTTCCAGGAGCTGCTGCTGTTCCCAGAGCTCAGCGTTGCCGAGAACATCTTCCTCGGCCACGCGCCGCGCAAGCGGTTCGGCGGCATCGATTGGCGCGCGATGCGCGCCCGCGCCGGAGAGATCCTGGCCTCGCTCGAGATCGACGAGCTCGACGTCGAGGCGCCCGTCAGCTCGCTCTCCGTCGCCAACCGGCAGCGGGTCGAGATCGCCAAGGCGCTCTCGCTCAAAGCGCGGGTCCTGATCCTCGACGAGCCGACCGCCGCCCTGCCCGAGGCTGACGTGCTGCGGCTGTTCGCGATCGTACGCAACCTGCGCGCCCGCGGCGTCGGCGTGGTCTACATCAGCCACCGCATGGCCGAGATCTTCGCCCTTGCCGACCGGGTCACGGTCCTGCGCGACGGCGCTTTCGTCGCCACCCGCGCCGTCGCCGAGACCAGCGAGCCCGAGCTGATCGCGATGATGGTCGGCCGGACCATCGACCATCTGTTCCCCAAGCTCGACACCACGCCCGGGGCGCCGGTGCTCGAGGTGCGCGACCTGGTCTCCCCGCCCGTGGTGCGCGGCGTCAGCCTGACCGTGCGCACGGGCGAGATCGTCGGCCTCGCCGGGCTGATCGGCTCGGGCCGCAGCGAGCTCGCCCAGACCGTGTTCGGCATGACCCCGGCCAGCGCGGGCGAGATCCGGATCGACGGCAAGCCGGTGCGGATCACGAGTGCCGCCGAGGCCAAGCGGCACGGCATCGCCTATGTCCCCGAAGACCGCGGCAGTCAGGGGATCATCCGGCCCATGACCCTGCGGGAGAACGTCTCGCTCGCCGTGCTGCGCCGGATCGCCCGGCAGGGCTTCATCGACCGCGCCGGCGAGGAGGCGCTGGCCGCCGACGCCATCGCCCGCTTCTCGATCCGGGCGCGTGGGCCCGAGCAGATCGTCGGCAAGCTCTCGGGCGGCAACCAGCAGAAGGTCGTGCTCGGCAAGTGGCTGGCGACCAAGCCGCGCCTCTTGATCATGGACGAGCCGACCCGCGGCATCGACGTGGGTGCCAAGGCCGAGATCCATAAGTTGATGAGCGAGCTCGCCGCGCAGGGCTTGGCCGTCCTGATGATCTCCTCCGAGCTGCCCGAGATCCTGGGCATGAGCGACCGCATCCTGGTCATGCGCGAGGGAACCATCGCCGCCGAGTTCGCGCGCGGCCAGGCCGACCAGGAGACCATCGCCCACGCCATGATGCGGGTGGGCGCCGCCGCATGATCGCCGCCGCCCGCCCCGTGCCGTTCCGCGGCTTGGCCCGCCTGTTCGCCAGCCAGGAGGCGGTGCTGCTGCTGGCCCTGGTCGCGCTGTTCGCGGTCGTGGGCTCGGTCAATCCCCGCTTCCTCGCCGAGCGCAACCTGGAGACCATCTTCCTCGGCAACGCCTATATCGCGGTTGCCGCGATCGGCATGTCGATGGTCATCGTCTCGGGCAACATCGACGTCTCGGTCGGCTCGCTGATCGGCGTGCTCGCCGTGCTCTCGGGCTCGATCGCGGTCGCCGGCTGGCCGATCTGGCTGAGCTGGCTGATCCCGATCCTGGCCGGCATGGCCGCCACCGGCTTCATGGGCTTTCTGGTCGCCTGGCTGAACATCCCCTCGATCGTGGTCACGCTGGGCTTCCTCTCGATCCTCAAGGGCGGGCTGATCATGGTCACGGCCGGCGCCTGGATCAGCAACCTGCCGCCTGGCTACGCCCTGGCCCAGACCGAGCTGCTCGGCATCGCCACGCCGATCTGGTTCATGATGCTGCTCACCGCGGCCGCCGCCTGGTGGATGCGCAACGCCGGGCTCGGCCGCAGCATCTATGCCGTCGGCGGCAATGCCGAGGCGGCGCGGCTGGCCGGCATCGACCGGCGCCTGGTGATCCTCAAGGTGTTCCTGATCCACGGCGCGTTCGCCGGCATCGCCTCGGTCCTGTTCGCGACCCAGCTCTCGGTGATCCAGTCGACCGTGCCGCCCAATCTGGAGCTCACCATCATCACCGCCTCGGTGGTCGGCGGGGTCAGCATCCTGGGCGGCACCGGCACCGTGATCGGCTCCACCCTCGCCGCCGTCCTGCTCGCCGCGATCGCGAGCTCGCTCGTCTTCCTCAACGTCTCGCCCTACTGGATCCGCGCCGTGCAGGGTGTCCTCATCTTGGCCACTGTGCTGGCCGACCTGTGGCGCCGCTCGCGCCAGGCGCGGCGCTGAGGCGAGCGGCCGCTGAGCCCGCGCCGGACGTTCTGCAGGCGGCCACCGGACAAGGCCATCGGCTTTCCGATCCATGATTCGGCAGCGGTGGGTTCGTTCGGCAGCGGTGGGTTCGTTCGGCAGCGGTGGGTTCGTTCGGCAGCGGTGGGTTCGTTCGGCAGCGGTGGGTTCGTTCGGCAGCGGTGGGTTCGTTC
>JBGAKU010000203.1:0-9944 GCA_044224255.1 Geminicoccaceae bacterium | reverse complement strand
GTCGTCGTCCTCGATGTCGATCTTGTAGATCAGCCCCAGCTCGTAGATGTTCACCGGGATCTCGGGATCATAGACCGTGCGCAGCGCCTCGATGATCTCCCGGCCGGTCTCCTCGACCCGGGCCTGGCGCTCCTTGGTGGCCATGTCCTCGGGATCATCGGCCAGGAACGCCTGCGCACGCGCCATCGCGGTGTCCACGGCACCCTCCATCATTGCAGCATCTCTCCGGCCCGCCGGAGGCTGGCCACGAACGCGTCGATATCCTCGAAGCTCGTATAGAGCCCGACCGAGGCCCGGGCGCTGGCGGCGAGCCCGAACCGCTCGTGCAGCGGCATCGCGCAATGATGCCCGGTACGGATCGCGATGCCGTCCAGATCGAGCAGCGCCGCCAGATCCTGCGGATGCACGCCCGCCATGGCGAAGGTCAGCACGCTGCACTTCTCGGCAGGGGTGCCGATGAGGCGCAGGCCGGGAATCTGGTTCATCGCGCGGGTGGCGTAGGCGAGAACCTCCGCCTCGTGCGCGGCAATGGCGTCCAGACCCAACGCCTCGACATAGTCGATCGCCGCACCGAAGGCCACAATGCCGGCGATGTCCGGCGTCCCCGCCTCGAACTTGAACGGGATCTCGTTCCAGGTCGTGCCGGCGAAGCTCACGCGCTCGATCATGTCGCCGCCGCCCTGATAGGGCGGCATCGCCTCCAGCCGCTCGGCCTTGCCGTGCAGGACGCCGACGCCCGACGGCCCATAGAGCTTGTGGCCCGAGAACACGAGGAAGTCGGCGTCGAGCTCCTGAACGTCCACCGGGAGGTGCTGCACCGCCTGGGCCGCATCGATCAGGATCGGCAGGCCGCGCTCGCGGGCGATCTGCACGATGTCGTGGACCGGATTCACCGTCCCCAGCACGTTGGAGACCCAGGCGACCGCGATCATCCGCGTGCGGTCGTTGATCCGCTCGACCAGCGCATCGAGGTCGAGCTCGCCGGCATCGGTGACGGGGGCTGCGACGACCCGGGCACCCGTGGCTTCGGCCGCGATCTGCCAGGGCACGATGTTGGCGTGATGCTCCATCTCGGTGACGAGGATCTCGTCGCCGGGCTGGAGACGGGGGCGCAGGAAGCTCGCTGCGACTAGGTTGATCGCCTCGGTGGCGTTGCGGGTGAAGACGATCTCGCGCCAGTCAGCCGCGTTGACGAAGCGTTGCACCTTGCGGCGGGCCTCGTCGTCGGCCGCGGTCGCGCGCTGGCTCAGCTCGTACACGCCACGATGGATGTTGGCGTAGTCCCGCTCGTAGAACCGCTTGAGGGTCTCGATCACCGCGCGCGGCTTCTGAGCGCTGGCCGCCGTGTCGAGGTAGACCAGGGGCCGATCGTTCATGCGCGTCGACAGGATTGGGAAGTCGCGGCGCACCTGGGCCACGTCGTAGCCCAAGGGTGCGACGCGGACGGCCGTCGCGGTCACGCCAGCTCCTCCAGATCGGAGCCGCCGGGCAGGCGCCTGACCGCCGCCTTCCTGAGATGCTGGCGTACGGTCGGATCGGCGAAACGGTCGATCACCTCGGCGGCGAAGGCGAAGGTCAAGACACTCTCGGCTGCCGCCCGCGGCAGGCCGCGCGAGCGGAGATAGAACAGGGCCATCGGGTCGAGGTCGCCGGAGGTCGCGCCGTGGCTGCACTTCACGTCGTCGGCGTAGATCTCGAGCTCAGGCTTGGTGTCGATCTCCGCGTCGTCCGACAGCAGCAGATTGTCGTTCTTCTGATAGGCGTTGGTTTTCTGCGCGTCCTGATGGACGATGATCTTGCCGGCGAACACGGCGTGCGCGCGGTCGTCGATCACGCCCTTGTAGAACTGGTCCGAGTGGCTCTCGGGCGCCATGTGATGGACGCGGATCAGGTTGTCGACATGCTCGCGGTCCTGCGCATGGTAGAGCCCGTTCAGCAGGCACTCGACGCCGCGCCCGAGGATCCGGGCCTCGGTCTCGTTGCGGACCAGGCCGCCGCCGATCGTGGCCACGGTCTGGGCGAGCCGGGCGCCGTGATCGAGCCGGACATAGGCTTTGCCGATGTGGGTGCACTCGGGCGTCACGAGCTCGACCCGGTCGTGCTCGAGCACCGCACCCGGGCCGAGATCGAGCTGGCTCACCAGATTGGTCAGGCTGGCGCCGGCGCCGATGCCGACATGGCTTTCGATCAGCCGCAGTCGCGCGCCCGCCCCGAGCCGCACCACGATCCGCGGGTGGCTCATGAAGGCGGAGGGCTGGCAGACGGTCAGGAACAGCAGTTGGAGCGGATCCTCGGCGTCCGCGCCATCTGCCAGCTCGATCCACGCGCCCGCACCCGCGAATGCGCTGTTGAGCGCGGTGAACGAGCGGTCGTCGTCGACGATCGCCAGCGTTTGCGCGACCCGGTCGGGCTCGTGCTGCAGCGCGCGCGGCAGGCCCATGGCCTTCACACCGCGCGGCAGGCTCTGCACATGGCAGAGTTCCGGCACGATGTGGCCATTCACGAAAATCAGGCGCCGGGCCTTGTGCCCACCCAAAAGGTAGGGGCCGATCGCCTCGAGACCGAGCTCGGCCTTCGGCGCCATGCCGAGGGGCAGGTTCGTCGCCTTGACGACGTTCGTGTACTTCCAGTCCTCGGCCCGGACCGTGGGGATGCCCTGCTCGACGAAGCGCTCATAGGACGCTTGGCGCCACGGCCGCAGGTCGGGGCCGGGGAGAAGGTCCTGGGCATGGAAGAAGGCGGCCCCGAAGGCGGGGAGCGGCTCGACCGCGCTGCGGCTGAGGGCCATAGCCTCAGGCCCCGACCCGCTGCTCGGCAGCGTCCTGGCCGAGCACGCCGCCATAGCCGCCGGCCTCGAGCTCGAGCGCCAGCTCCTTGGTCCCCGACCGACGGATCTCGCCCTGCGCCAGAACGTGGACCTGATCGGGCACGATGTAGTCGAGCAGGCGCTGATAATGGGTGATGACGACGATGCCGCGGGTCGGGTCGCGCAGCGCGTTGACACCGTCCGCCACGGTGCGCAGCGCGTCGATGTCGAGGCCGGAGTCGGTCTCGTCCAGGATGCCCAGCCGCGGCTCGAGCATCGCCATCTGCAGGATCTCGTTGCGCTTCTTCTCGCCCCCGGAGAAGCCGAAATTGAGATCGCGCTTCAGCAGCTCCTCGTTGACCCCGACCAGCTTGGCCTTGGCGCGCAGGCGCTTCATGAACTCGCCGGCGCCGATCTCGGTCTCGCCGCGCGCCCTGCGCTGGGCATTCATGGCCTGACGCAGGAAGTACATGTTGGCCACGCCCGGGATCTCGACCGGGTACTGCATGGCGAGAAAGACGCCTGCGGCGGCGCGCTCCTCCGGCTCCATGGCGAGCAGATCCTCGCCGTCGAGCGTCACGCTGCCGCCGGTGACCTCGTAGCCTTCGCGCCCGGCCAGGACGAAGGCGAGGGTGCTCTTGCCGGAGCCGTTGGGCCCCATGATGGCGTGCACCTCGCCGGCCCCGACCCGCAGCGACAGACCGTTGATGATTTTCTTGCCGTCGACCTCGACGTGGAGGTCCTTGATCTCGAGCATCTGTGGTGTCCGATCCGCGTTGCGCGTCAGCCGACGCTGCCCTCGAGCGAGATGCCGAGCAGCTTCCTGGCCTCGACGGCGAATTCCATCGGCAGCTCCTCCATCACCTCGCGGCAGAAGCCGCTGACGATGAGGGCCACGGCGTCCTCGGCCGGCAGCCCGCGGCTGCGGCAGTAGAACAGCTGGTCGTCGCTGATCTTGCTGGTGGTCGCCTCGTGCTCACACTTCGCGGTGCGGTTGCGCACCTCGATATAGGGCACGGTGTGGGCACCGCAGCGGTCGCCGATCAGCAGGCTGTCGCACTGGGTGTGGTTGCGTGCGCCCTCCGCGGTCTTCAGCATTCGCACGAGGCCGCGATAGGTGCTGTCGGAGCGGCCTGCGGCGATGCCCTTGGCGACGATCCGCGAGCGGGTGTTCTTGCCGATGTGAATCATCTTGGTGCCGGTATCGGCCTGCTGGCGGCTGTTGGTGACCGCCACCGAGTAGAACTCGCCCACCGAATCGTCGCCCTGCAGCACGCAGGAGGGGTATTTCCAGGTGATCGCCGAGCCGGTCTCGACCTGGGTCCAGCTGATCTTCGACTTCCGCCCGCGGCAGGCGCCGCGCTTGGTGACGAAGTTGTAGATGCCGCCCTTGCCTTCCTTGTCGCCGGGATACCAGTTCTGGACGGTGGAGTATTTGATTTCCGCGTCGTCCAGCGCGATCAGCTCGACCACGGCGGCGTGGAGCTGGTTCTCGTCGCGCATCGGTGCGGTGCAGCCTTCGAGGTAGCTGACATAGGCGCCCTCGTCGGCGACGATCAGCGTCCGCTCGAACTGGCCCGTGCCCGCCGCGTTGATGCGAAAGTAGGTCGACAGCTCCATCGGGCAGCGCACGCCCTTGGGCACGTAGACGAAGCTGCCGTCCGAGAAGACCGCGGAGTTCAGGGCGGCGAAGAAGTTGTCGCCCTGCGGCACGACCGAACCCAGATAGCGCCGCACCAGATCGGGATGCTCGCGGATCGCCTCGGAGATCGAGCAGAAGATCACGCCGAGCTCGGCGAGCTTGCTGCGGAAGGTGGTCGCGACCGAGACGCTGTCGAAGACGTAGTCGACGGCGACGCCGGCCAGGATCTCCTGCTCACGGATCGGGATGCCGAGCTTGTCGTAGGTCTTGCGGATCTCGGGGTCGATCTCGTCCAGCGACTTGGGCCGCTCCTTCTGCTTGGGCGCGGCGTAGTAGCTGATCCCCTGATAGTCGATCGGCGGATAGTGCGGCTTCTGCCAGGTCGGCTCGGTCATGGTGACCCAGCGGCGGTAGGATTCGAGCCGCCACTCGGTCATCCACTCCGGCTCCTCCTTCTTGGCCGAGATCTGGCGGACGACGTCCTCGCTCAGCCCGACGGGGACGCGGTCCTCCTCGACCATTGTGACGAAGCCGTACTGGTAGTCGTGTCCGGTCAGATCGCGGACCTGCTCGAGGGCGGTAGCCATCGTCTACTCCGTCGCGTCGGGGCCGGCGCTCACCGGCGCGCCCCGATCAGATGTTCGCCGTGCGGCAGGAAGGCCACGGGGATCGTGTGGGCCATCTCGTCGAGGGAGACCTCGTCCAGCGCATCGCGGATGGCGCGGTTGATCCACTCCCAGTTCGCGCGCGCTGGGCACAGCGTCAGGATGCTGCAATCTCCGGGTGTCGGCTCGGTGCAGGAGGTGATCGCGATCGGCCCGTCCAGCGCCTCGACCACCGCCTTGACGCTCACCGCTTCGGGCGATCTGGCGAGGCTGTAGCCGCCCTGCGCGCCGCGATGCGAGACCAGGAGCTCGGCTCGGGTGAGCAGCTTCAGGATCTTGCTGGTCATCGCCGGCGGCACGGCGGTCGCGGCGGCGACGTCGGCCGCCGTATGCTGGCGCCCCGGGTGGCGCGCCAGATGCGTGGCGATGACGATGCCATAATCCGCGAGCTTGCTCAGCCTGATCACGGTGCGCCCAGACACGGATGGGAATCAGGACCGACATGGTACTGATTGCTGGTAACTTGGCCTCCGGGCCGGCGATGTCAAGCGACGAAACCGGGCGTCCCGGGCGCCCGCTTGCCGGTCTCCGGCGGCGCGTCTAAGCACCCCTTGCCGGCAAAATCCAGCACCGGCGAGGAGCCGAGCTCGACCATGACCGAGGCGTTGGCGGGAATCCGCGTGCTCGATCTCTCCAGGATCCTGGCGGGGCCGACCTGCACCCAGCTTCTGGGCGATCTCGGCGCCGACGTGGTGAAGATCGAGCGGCCCCGCGCCGGGGACGATACCCGCAAATGGGGACCGCCCTACGTCCAGGGGCCTGACGGGCCTACCGCGGAGAGCGCCTACTATCTCTGCGCCAATCGCAACAAGCGCTCCGTCGCGATCGACATCGCCTCGGGCGAGGGCCAGGCTCTGATCCGGCGTCTGCTCGCCCATTGCGACATTCTGGTGGAGAACTTCAAGGTCGGTGACCTGACCCGCTACGGCCTCGGCTGGGAGCAGCTCCGCGAGGAGTTCCCGCGGCTGATCTACTGCTCGATCACGGGCTTCGGCCAGACGGGCCCCTACGCGCCCCGCGCCGGCTACGACTATCTCGCCCAGGGCCTGGGCGGAATCATGAGCATCACCGGCGAGCCCGACGGGCTGCCGATGAAGGTGGGCGTCGGCATCGCCGACATCATGTGCGGCATGTATGCGACCGTGGCGATCCTCGCCGCCTTGCGGCACCGCGATGAAACGGGCGAGGGCCAGCGGATCGACGCCGCCCTGCTCGACACGCAGATCGCCTGGCTGGTGAACGAGGGCACGAACTATCTGCTCTCCGGCCGCGTGCCGCGGCGTCTGGGCACGGAGCACCCCAACATCGTGCCCTACAAGACCTTCGAAAGCGCGGACGGCTATGTCATCCTCGCGGTCGGCAACGACTCCCAGTTCCAGAGGTGGTGCCATTTCGCCGACGCTCCCGACCTTGCGTCGGATCCCCGCTTCGCCACCAACAGCCTGCGGATCCAGCACCGTACCGAGCTCTATGCGCTGATGCCGGCCGTGATGCGCCGGAAGACCACGAATGAATGGGTGGAAGGGCTGGCCGCCGTCGGCGTGCCTTGCGGCCCGGTGAACTCGCTGGATCAGGTGTTCGCCGATCCGCAGGTGCAGGCGCGTCGCATGCGGCTGGACATGCCGCATGCTTCCGCGACCGCGGGCAGCGTGCCGCTGATCGCCAATCCACTGAAGATGAGCGCGACGCCGCCCTCCTACCGGCACAGCCCACCGACGCTGGGCCAGCACACTGACGAGGTCCTGCACGAGCTGCTTAGTCTCGATCGGGCCGAGCGCGCTCGGCTGCGCGACGCCGGGACGATCGCCTGAGCCTCTAGCGGCGATCGCGAAAGAACGCGCGCAGCAGCTCGGCGGAGCGCGTGGCGGCGATGCCGCCATAGACCTCTGGCCGGTGATGGCAGGAGCTGCTCGCATAGATCCGGGGGCCGTGGTCGATGCCGCCGCCTTTCGGGTCCTCGGCGCCGAAATAGATCCGGCGCAGCCGCGCGAGGCTCGTCGCCATCGCGCACATCGGGCAGGGCTCGAGCGTCACGTAGAGGTCGCAGCCGGCCAGCCGGGGCGTGCCCAGCCGCGCCGCGGCGGCGCGGATCACCAGGATCTCGGCATGCGCGGTCGGATCGGAGCGCTCCTCGATGCGGTTGTGATCCTGCGCCAGCACCGTCCCGTCGACAGCGACGAGCACCGCGCCGACCGGCACCTCGCCCAGCGCGGCGGCCGCCTGCGCCTCGGCCAGCGCCCGCGCCATCGGCGAAGCCTCAGGGTCGGACGGGCTCCTGGCCGAAGGAGACCTCGACATCGCTCGCTCCCTCAGGCGGTGCGGCCAGCGCCACCTCGAATCGGGCAACGCCGCCCGGGGCCAGCGCCGACTCCGGCGGGTCGAACAGCCCGTGCTTGAGCTCGCGACGCTGCGCGTCGAGCACCGCCACCCGGATCGGGGGCACCGCCCGACGCTGGGCCGAGATATTGCTGATTTCGCCCATCACGACCAGCATCGGCCGGCCCTCGGCGAGACGATGCTCGGAGGCGAGGCCCCGGAACTCGATGCCGAGTGGCAGCTCGAGGGAAAATCCCAACCTCTCGTAGAGCGAGATCATTGCCGGGACCCGGCTCGCGATCTCGTCGCGGCCCGCGATCAGTGCTGCCAGGATGAGGATGGCCAGAATGCCGGCGAGCACGGAGGTGAGGCCGATCCTCGCGCCGGCCGGCCGCGGTTCCGTGGCACCGGCCGCCACGATCGCGGCCGTGTCGGGCGGCGGCTCGACGAACGGCTCCGCGAACCAGCGCTCGCCGCAGCTCGAGCAGCGCACCGTGCGGCCCTTCGCCCCGAGCGCGTTCGGCTGGAGATGGAACTGGGCGTGGCAGGCGGGGCAGGTGATGATCATGACGTCGCTCGCTGGGCGGCAGCGGCCTGATTTCCTTTACAGTTGAAATGAATCGATATCAATCTACTATATGGATATAGCCCGCCCGCGGGCGCCCGAGACCGGTCCTGCCTGTGGAACCCGAATCCGCCTCCCCGATCGCGCAGCTCCAGGACGTGGCCATGCGGTACGGCACCGGGCCCGAGGTGCTGTCCGACGTGCGGCTGCGGCTGGATTCCGGCAGCTTCCATTTCCTGATCGGGCCTAGCGGCTCGGGCAAGTCGTCCCTGCTGCGGGTGCTGTCGCTGGCCGAGCCGGCCTGGCGCGGGCGGGTGATCCTGTTCGGCCGCATCGTGGCGGATCTGACGCGGGCGGAGATCGGGGCCGTGCAGCGGCGGATCGGGGTCGTGTTCCAGGACTTCCGGTTGCTCGACCACCTCACCGCCTTCGACAACGTGGCCCTGCCGCTCCGCCTCGCCGGTGCGGCCGACGCGCAGATCCAAGGGCATGTCGGCGAGCTGCTCGCCTGGCTCGGCCTGGGCGAGGCGGTCGCCAAGCGCCCCCCCGAGCTGTCGATGGGGCAGCGCCAGCTCGTCGCCGTGGGCCGGGCTGTCGTCGGCAGGCCCCAGCTGCTGCTCGCCGACGAGCCGACGAGCAGCGTCGACGACGGTCATGCGCGCCGGGTCATGCATCTCCTGCTGTCCCTGCACCGGATCGGCACCACGATCATCGTCGCGACGCACAATGACGACCTGGTCAGGCGCCATCGATTCCCGGTGCTCGAGATGGCCCGGGGCCGGCTGACGGCGCGATCGGCGGCCCCGGCCGTGCCGGCGATGGCCTGAGCGTCCGGCCGTGCGTGCGATCGTCCGGCGCAGCCGCGCTTTGCCTCTGGGTGACATCCCTGCCGGCGGAACTCTGGCCATCCTCACCGGCAGCCTCGTCTGCCTCGCGGTCCTGGCCCTTGCGGCCGGCGGCGGCGCGCGGGCGACGCTGGAGCGGCTCGAGGCCGCGCCGCGCCGGTTGACGATGGCTCTGCCGACGGTGTCGCCGGGGCAGGACGGGCCGACGCTCGCCCGCATTGCCGAGGAATTGCGCCGGATGCCCGGCGTGCTCGCGGTGCGCGAGGTGCCGGCAGCCGAGCTTCGGGCCCTCCTGCCCGCCGGCATGCTCGACCCGCGGGCCGTGTCCCTGCCCCGCCTCATCGAGATGGACTTCGCCTCGGATGTCGCGCCGGAGCCCGACGAGCTGGCCGGTCGGCTGTCCTCGATCGCACCGGGTGTGACGGTCGCGACGCCTGCGGCCCAGCCTTCCTCGCGCGCGGCGGACGCCCGTCGCGTCCTGCATCTCGGCTGGCTCGGCGCGGGCCTGTCGCTGGCCAGCCTGGTGGTCGGCGTGGCGATGGTCGCGCGCTGGGCCCTGCTGGCCCAGGCCGAAGGGGTGCGTCTCCTCCGCGGCCTGGGTGCCAACGACGCGCACGTGTCGCGCCAGTTCGAGGAGCATGCCGCCCGTGCGGCGCTGGTGGGCGCTGCCGTCGGCTTCCTGGTCGCGCTGGCCGTTCTCGCCCTGATCGCGGCAGGCGGCCTGTTCTGGCCCGCCTGGGGGCCGATCGGGCTGCGCCTGGCCCCGGCCGACTGGCTGAGCCTCGCCGCGGTGCCGGTCGCCGGCGGCCTGCTCGCCGGCTGGGTGGCGAAGCTCACGGTGCGGATCGGGCTGCGGCACCTTCGCTAGAAGGCTTGCCAAGCATCGGCAGCGCGGCTTTGCTCGGGCGACCGCGAGCCCCCGAAAGCAACGCAATCACGCCCGACACCATGATCCTGGTGCTTCGCTCCCTGGCCTTCCAGCTGGTCTTCTACCTGTGGACGGCGGTGCTGTGCCTCTCCGTCTTGCCGGCGTTTCCGTTCCTGAGTGCCGGCGGCATGCGCGCCGTCGCCCGGTTCTGGGAGCGCGTGACCCTGGCTGCCCTGC
>JBGAKU010000202.1:0-10053 GCA_044224255.1 Geminicoccaceae bacterium | reverse complement strand
GCCAGCTTTCGGCGCCACGGGATGGAGGACGCGGTGATTCCGCCCGAGGCTTGAGGGCGGGTTGATCAGCGACATAGGCCGCACTGTTCCGAGCCGAGTGCACGGGCAGGACGATAGCCAGTGGAGAGATGGGGAGTTAGGTTGGCAGAACGGCTAACACTGAGCATATATGATGCGCAAACCCGCCCAGCGGGGGGCAGGCCACCATCGAGGTGAACGACAAATATCCCGCTTGCCATTGGAATATAATATATGGACTGGTTGACCTTTATTGCAAGCATCGTCGGAAGTTTAGCGTGGCCAGTTCTCCTAGTATTTTCTGTTCTATTTATATTTTTTAATCGGATCGTGATCACTAAGATCTTTAAATCCATTCGCTATAAAGACTTTGAACTCGTCGTGCGCGACTTCGAAGCAGCAAAAGATCTGGCAGAAGAAATAAAATCCAATCAGCCGCCCGCAGATCCTTACGATCCAACATCCAAACAGCATACTCTTCAATTGGCAAAGATCGATCCAGGCGTTGCGATTCTTAGAAGCTGGCAACGGCTAGAGGCGGAGGTCGTTACGTCCATTCAGCATAGCGGTCTAGTCAGATTCACTAGGCCAGAGAAATTTATCCATCGACTATTTGAACTCAATAGATTAAATAATGATGAACTCGAACTCTATCGGCGTCTCCGAAAGATAAGGAATGAGGTCGTTCATAATCCATATGGTGACTCTAATTTGCCTACCGCTGCCGCAGCGGTTGAGTATGGTGACTTTGTTGATACTATGATTCAGAAGTTAGTTTTCATACGAGAGCATGGCGGCTATATTGATCTAGGTGAAACGTCGCCCGATCATGCCTTCCCGACATCTCGGGCGGAGTGAAGGGAACAATAGGATATCTGCGCCGCAGGCTCGGTACCGGATACCAGTACCGCCCGAAAACGATCTCGGCGCTGGGCCCGGTTTGGCTCCCAGACGGCACATGAGCATGCAAGAGGCTCCCCTCGTTCTGCAATGCCCCTATTTTCGCCATGCTGGCACCCGGCGCAGCAGGGATCGCAGCCTCGGTCCCGGGGCGGGCGGATGGTCGAGGACGTGCACGAAGGCACCGTTGCGCTCGACATCCAGCCGGAACAGCCGCTGGTCGAGCAGCACGTCGATGGCCTGCAGCCTGGCACTCTCGATCATGAACTCGGTACGCGACTCGCCGAGGATCGCAGCCGCGTCGTCGATCAGCCGGCGCGTGCTGGCCTCGATGCGCAGATTGATGCTGCCCCTCGAGTCGGCAGGCGACGGCCGCTCCGCGACCGCCGTGGCCGCAGCGCCATCGGCGCCGGAAGACGAAGCGCGCACTCTCGACATGCTTGGCGATATGTGGTCGTGCATCCACAATGTCGATACGGATGCCCGGGCGGCGCCGGCTCGGCACAGCCCTTGGTCTGCCCTCCCTCCGAAGGCCTGAAGATCATGGTGCCGGTCAACGCGCTCGCCGTTCGGCCGATCTCGTGCTAGGATGATCAGCCTATTCGATATTCGTAGTGCGATCGCTCATACCGGCCTGTCTCTGCAACCGTCGCGACACGCGCGAACCCGGGAAGCGCCAGACAGGAAAAAATGCACGAACGAATTGCGCCAGCGCATGTTCGAACCCGAGCGCCCGCGGGACCCGTCCTCGGATGTCGCGCAAGCACTACCGGTGCTGGCCCTTGGCATCCTCGATCGCGTGTAGGAGGGCGTTGTTGGCGATGGCGACGATCATGCCGAACAGGATCAGGCCGAGCAGGCCGATGACCACGCAGGCGATCCGGCCGACGGTGGTGACGGGGACGATGTCGCCGTAGCCGATGGTGAAGGCGGTGATGAAGGTGAGGTAGAGGGCCTGGCCGAACGGCAACCGTTCCGCCCAGGCGAGCACGAGGGTCATCGCCAGCAGGAGGAGCATGTGCAGGGCCAGCACGTGGCGCGCGACTCGGACCCCGTGCAGGAGGTACAGATAAAAGCCCACCACGTCCGGCCGGGGTCGCGCCGGGTCCTCCCCCTCCATCGCGCATCGGCCTCGCGGCCGGGCTCAGCTCGTCAGCTTGAACAGCTCGCGCCCGATCAGCATGCGGCGGATCTCGCTCGTGCCCGCCCCGATCTCGTAGAGCTTGGCGTCGCGCAGGAGGCGGCCGGTCGGATAGTCGTTGATGTAGCCGTTGCCGCCGAGCGACTGGATCGCCTCCAGCGCCATCCAGGTCGCCTTCTCGGCGGCGAACATCAGGCAGCCGGCGGCGTCTTGCCTCGTGATCTCGCCGCGGTCCGCGGCCTTGCCGCACATGTAGACGTAGGAGCGGGCGGCGTTCATGGTGGTGTACATCTCGGCGAGCTTGCCCTGCATGAGCTGGAACTCGCCGATCGGCTGGCCGAACTGCTTCCTCTCGTGCAGGTAGGGAATCACCACGTCCATGCAGGCCTGCATGATGCCGATCGGGCCGCCGGAGAGCACCAGGCGCTCATAGTCGAGGCCGGACATCAGGACGTTGACACCGCCGCCGACCTTGCCCAGCACGTTGGCCTCGGGCACCTCGCAGCCGTCGAAGACCAGCTCGCAGGTATCGGAGCCGCGCATGCCGAGCTTGTCGAGCTTCTGGGCCGTGCTGAAGCCCTTCATCCCCTGCTCGATCAGGAAGGCGGTGATGCCCTTGGGGCCGGCCTCGGGGTCGGTCTTGGCGTAGACCACCAAGGTCTCGGCCTCGGGGCCGTTGGTGATCCACATCTTGTTGCCGGTGAGCACGTAGCGGTCGCCGCGCTTCTCGGCCCGGGTGCGCATGCCGACCACGTCCGAGCCGGCGCCGGGCTCGCTCATCGCCAGCGAGCCGACATGCTCGCCCGAGCACAGCTTGGGCAGGTAGCGGGCCTTCTGCTCGGGCGTGCCCCAGCGGCGGATCTGGTTGACGCACAGATTGGAGTGGGCGCCGTAGGACAGGCCGACGGAGGCCGAGGCGCGGCTGATCTCCTCGACCGCCACGACATGCTCGAGATAGCCGAGCCCGCTGCCGCCATACTCCTCCTCGACGGTGAGGCCGAGCAGACCGAGCTCGCCGAGCTTGGGCCAGAGCTGGCGCGGGAACTGGTTGCTGCGGTCGATCTCGGCCGCGAGCGGGGCGATCTCGCGCGCGGCGAAGCCCGCCACGGCGTCGCGGATCATCTCCGCCTGCTCGCCGAGGTCGAAGCGGACGGAAGGGCAGGTGAACTGAGGCATGGCCGTCCCCTGATCGCTCGTGGCGTTCCGAATCGCTTAGTCCCGCCGCCCCGGCCTGTCGAGGCGCGAGAACACATCCGGCCCGGAGGATGATCCGCACCGGGGGCGGCGAGATCCGGCTGGCGCTCGGATGCGGCGTAATGCCGCCAGCTGGCGCGCGCCGGCAGGCGTGCCCAGAATTTGGGCAGCGCAGACATGACGGAAATCAACGCAGCTGCAGCATAGGTGGCGCAGCCGTGAGCAGGCCGCGATCAAATCCTGCGCAGCCGGTGCTCGGTCGATTCGACCGGATTCGCCTGCCGCGTCCAGCCGGATGCCCCGATTGTCATGAAGCGTGGCTTATTGTGCACTGCACAAAAGCACTGTCGCCACTACCTATTCTTGCGTTGAGTGAGTGGGACGTCGACCTCGTGTCGCCCGGCCCTCCGGGGCGGTGGCGACGGATGCTGACCGCCGACCGCGCGGCGCCATCCGTCGCCCGCCAGAACCGCTCCGGCGCCCGCCGGCCGTCCGGTCGACCAGACGGATGGAACCTCGATGAGCACCTTGGCCGCCGACGCGCTGGCGAGAATCGGCCCGATCGCGTCGCTGGGCCGTGACCGGCCCGCGCTGCTCCGCCTCGACCGCTACCGCTTCCTGCTGCTGTTGCGCTTCCTCCTGATCAACCTGACCGGCTTCGCGCTCCTTGCCGCGGCCTGGCTGCAGGGCTGGATCGCGCAGATCCTGGCGGCCGACACCACCCATGTCTGCAAGCTGATCTTCGCCCTGTTCCTGATCGGCCTCGCCCTCTCGGCGCAGAAGGTCTGGATGATCTCCCAGGAGCTGAACTCGCTCGATGTCGGCCCGGCCGCCGGGCCGTCCAAGATCGCCGCCTTCATGAACGGGATCGCCGGCCGCGACGGGACCACCCGCCAGGCGCTGGCGGCGGTGCTCAGGCTCAAGCTCGCGCATCGGATCGCGCCGGTCCGCCACATCGCCGGGACGCTGGTCCTGCTCGGCCTGATCGGCACCATCATCGGCTTCGTGATCGCGCTCTCGGGCGTGAACCAGGACGCGGTGACCGACGCCGCGGCGATCGGGCCGATGGTCGCCACGCTCCTGCACGGCATGGCGATGGCCCTGTTCAAGACCCTGGTCGGCTCGGTGCTGAACGTCTGGCTGATGGTCGACTACCGCCTGCTCGAGGGCGGCGTGGTCCATCTCCTGACCCGGGCGATCGAGGAGGGCGAGCGCCATGGCACCGCTTGACGACGAGACGGGCGACGACGCCGACATCGTCTTCCGCGACCTGATCCTCCTGATGCTCACCGGCTTCGTCACCGTGGCCGTGCTGATGCTGGCCCATATCAATCCCAAGGCCGCGGCCGCCCGGGCCAAGGACACCGCCCCGCCGGGCAATGTCCTGGTCGAGGCGACCTGGCCACCGGGGATGGACAGCGACGTCGACCTGTGGGTGCAGGCACCCGGCGACCTGCCGGTCGGCTACTCCAACAAGGGCGGGGCCGTGTTCAACCTGCTGCGCGACGATCTCGGCCAGCAGCTCGACCTGTCCGGGCTCAACTACGAGAGCAGCTATGCGCGCGGCATCGTGCCGGGCGAGTACACGGTCAACCTGCATCTCTACCGTAACCGGGCGGGCCAAGCCGAGGTGCCGGTGACCGTGATCGTCAGCACCAAGCCGAGCTCAGCCGATCCGGCACGGCAGGTGCTGATGAGCAAGGTCGAGCTCGCCCGCGAGGGCCAGGAGCGCACCGTGTTCCGCTTCCGCCTGAGCGAGCGCGGCGACCTCGTGCCCGGCAGCGTCACCAGCTTGCAGAGGCCCCTCCGCTCGGGGAGCAAGTCATGACCGACCTGCCCTTCCTGTTCGCGCTGGCCGTGATCCTGGCCGCCACGCTGGCCTCGATCGCGATCTGGGCGCCGCGCCGGCTCCCCGTCCGCGCCGGCGCACTGGCCTGCGCGATCCTGTTCATGCCGCTGGCCTATGCCGGCTTCAGCGACCTGCTCAGCCGGCCCAAGCCGGTCAGCCTGGAATGGTGGCAGGGCCGGACGGCTGAGGCCACGGTGCTGAGCGCGCAGCTACGCGAGCCGGACAGCATGTATCTCTGGCTGCAGCTTTCGGGCGAGCCCGAGCCGCGCGCCTACCGCCTGCCCTGGAGCCGGGACATGGCCGAGCAGCTGCAGCAGGCGCTCGAGGATGCCGAGCAGAACGGTACCCAGGCGCGGATGCGGCTGCCGTTCGAGCCCAGCCTGGACCAGCGCGAGCGCAAGTTCTACGCCCCGCCGCAGCCGGCCCTGCCGCCCAAGGACCTGGCCCGGCCGCCGGCGCAGGTCTACCAGCAGCCGGGCGAGAACGCCTGAGCCGGAAGCCTAGTCGTTGTCCTTATCCTTGTCCTTGACCTGGTCGTAGATGAAGCCGCCCGCCGCGCCGGCGGCGGCACCCAAAGCGGCATTGCCCAGCACGCTGCCGGGGCCGAGGGCGCCGACACCGGCGCCGCCGGCGGCGCCGATCGCGGCACCCTTGCCGACATTGCTGTCGCAGCCGGCCAGGGCCGGCATGGCGAGCACGAGCCCGGCGAGCAGCAGGTGGCGTGGCGTGCGCATCGAACCCCTCCGATGGTGAGCCTTCCCCTTGGAACCACCGGCGCGGCCATCGGCTCCGTCCCGGCCGGTCGCTCGACGCGGTGCGCTGGGCTAGCATCGGCCCGCCGCCATACTCGGGAGCATGCCTTGGCCGGAATCCGCCCCAGCCTGCGATACCTCGCCCTCGGTGCCGCGCTGCTCGCCGCCGCCACCGCGCGCGCCGACCCCGCGCTGGAATGCCCCGAGGGCTCGCAGGTCGAGATCGGCCAGTGCCTCGCCGCCACGGAGGCCGTGGTCGATCGGGCCGTGGCGACGGCACTCGGGCTGGCGCAGCAGGCCGCGGCCGAGCTCGACCGGACGACCGGCCGCGCGGTGGCGGCCCCGGCCCTGGAGCAGGCCCAGGCGGCCTGGACGGCCTATCGCGACGCCCAGTGCGACTATGTCGGCGCCACCTATGGCGGCGGCTCGGGCACCGGCCAGGCGATCCGCGGCTGCCGGATCGAGCTCGGCCGGGCGCGCGTCGATCAGCTGATGCGGCGGCTCTGAGGCGCCCTACGCCGCGCGCCGGCGCTGTAGGGCCGCCAGGACCCGGCGCTCGTGGCGGCTGAGTGGGCGCGCGGGTCCGGCCGTGCGCGGCGACATGTCGTTCGTGTGGATCTGCGGCCGTGGAGCGGGCGTCGCACAGTCGGACGGGCGCTCCTGCAGCTCGTTGATCCAGAGGTCGGGGCGGTCACGCCGGACGCGCAGGGCCTGCAGCGCATGGTGCTGTTGGCCGAGAATGCCAGACGTGGTAGGCGCTGCTCCAATTTGGAGCTGGAATGGAGCCAATGCCCGTCAACCTGTCGATCAAGAACGCGCCCGACGATATCGTCGAGCGGCTGCGTGAGCGTGCGGCGCGGCATCATCGGTCGTTGCAGGGCGAGCTGCTGGCCATCGTCGAGGAGGCCGTGCGGCCCATCCGACGTCTGACAGCCGAGGAGGTGCTGGCCGAGGTACGCCGGATGGGATTGAGGACACCAGCGGAAGCAGCGGCGATCGTGCGTGCCGACCGGGACCGCCGTTAAGGTCGTCGATGCCTCGGCCCTTGCTGCGCTCCTGTTCGGGGAGCCGGAGGCCGAGCATATCCTCGCCGCACTGAGCTCGGGCCTTCTGGTAGCGCCGGCACTGCTCGAGTTCGAGCTCGCCGACATCTGCGTCATCAAGATCCGTCGCCATCCAAGCCAAAGGCAGTTTCTTCGGCAGGCGCTGGGGTTGCGCGAGCGCATGGCCATCGAGACGGTGGCGGTGCCGACGGACGAAGTCGTGACCCTTGCCGAGGCAACCGGCTTCACGACCTATGACGCGAGCTATCTGTGGCTAACCCGGCGTCTCGACGCCGAGCTGGTCACGCTCGATCGCAAGCTGGGCGAGGCCGCGGTGCGAAAGAACGGCTGAAGCCAGGGCAAAGCCGCTGTCGGCGGCGGTTATCGAGCCCATATTCAAGGCTGTCGGAACCATCTCACCGTGCAGGAGGCCGCCATGGACGATCGCTGGGAAGAGCTGGTGCGCGAGCGGGCCTATCGGATCTGGGAGCGCGAGGGCAGCCCGGACGGTCATGCCGAGCAGTTCTGGCTGATGGCCGAGGAGGAGCTGCTGGCCGAGGGCTACAGCCGCTCCGGGGCACCGGCGCAGCCACCGGCCGAGCCCGAGGACAAGGTCGACGAGGCCAGCGAGGAATCCTTCCCGGCCAGCGATCCGCCTGCCTGGACGGCCGAGAGCCGCATCGGCGGGCCTGGGAAGCGCGGGGCGTAGCGCGCACGGCCGGCATGGCCGCTCGCGACGGGGCGGTTGCCGCCAGGGAAGCCATGCGCAGCCTCGCGCGAGGCTCGGAACGCCTCATCGCACTGCCGAGCACTTTTCCGTCATCGGGTGGGTTTCCCCACGTCCCGAGTCGCCGGCCGGTCTATACTCACCAGTTTCCCAGCATGGAGCCGGACCTGCATGCGCCCGAGAACGGACCCGATCACGTCTCCCACCGTTTGGCCGCGGCGGATGCTGCTCGCGGCGGCGCTGGCGGTCGTGACGATCGTTCTGGCGTTGCCGGCCCTCCATCTCGGCGAGGGTGCGGTCCGCGACGCGACCAAGCCACCGGCCGCAACCCTGCTCGACCCCGGACGGGTGTGCGTGACCCGCGCCGGCCTGTGCCCGATCGGCGCCGTGCGCATCGGCGACCCCTGCACCTGCCCCGATCCCCTGCAGGGCAATGTCGTGGGCCATGTCGAGGTGGTCGGCGGCCCACCCGCCATCACCAACCCGCGCGACTGGCCCGGCGGCGACGCGGAGGATCTGCTGTACGGGCCGTGAGGCGGCGCGGGCGCCCGCTGTTCGTCTCATTAGGTCGCGGATGGTCGGCGGCCGGTCCCGACAGATCGCTTGTCTTTGAATGGAGCGGCCTTAGAATTCGAGTTAATCGTATTAAGGTATTGGGCCGGCCGTCACGTTTCGGCCTGACGCCGCCGTCGCGGCACCAGGGGAACGGCGAGAGACACGAGGCCGGAACGGCAAGGGAGAACGCCTGATCATGCGATCACGTAGCTCGTGGGCTGTCGCGCTCGCTCTGTCGCCGGCGCTTTGGGTTCTGTCCGGCGATGGGCCGGCCGACGCCCACCCGTCGGGCGACCCGTCGTGCTATACGCCGCCCTTCTCCCTCCTCGTCAGCCCGTGCGTGCCGCACGACACCCCGGCCGGGCCTTCCGCCACGGTGGCGCAGCTCGCCTTCTTCGCCTGGCAGGAATTCATTGCCCTGAACTGGGTCGCATCCGATCCGGGGACCAACGGGGGGGTGCGCGGCCGGCCGGCCACCGGCACCGACCCCAATTCCGGCTTCTTCGGCATCGCCCCAGACGCCAGCGGCAATTATCCCCTGGTCGTCTGGCAGACCTACCGGCACAAGAACGAGCTGTTCCCGTTCGGCGGGAACAAGGAAGTCAGCTTCGACAACATGAAGCCGACCTACAGTTATGCGGGCACGCCCCCCGTCCCCGCGACCGACGGTCCGCCTCCCAGCTTCAATCTGTTCAACAATCTCGACGAGACGAGCCAGATCGGCTTGGCCAACATGTACGCGCACGCCCCGTCCGAGATAGAGCCTCCAAGTACTGTCAAGACAGACCCACCGAGTATACCGCCCGTTACCCCTGGACCTGCGGCCGGGACCCGCGTGGCCTACGAGGCGAAGGTCAACCGTGCCGTCTACAGCTACATCACCTCGCCCATGCAGGGCTTCACCAACCCCGCCACGCTGAACAACGCCCTCAGCAATACTTCGCCATTCAGCAACAACGCCATCTACACGGGCATCTGCACTCTTCCCCCCGGCACCCCCACCAACTCGGTGGTCATGCTGCCGTGCGGCGACATCAACGTTCCCGGCGACCCGGGCGAAGGTGCGATCGAGATCAAGGCGGCGTGGCGCGAGCTGACTACGGCCGAGCTGCAGAGCGGCCGCTTCTTCACCCGCAACGTCATCTTTTACACCGGCCCGCAGGGCAAGCAGGTCTACCACAACGCCGTCTGGGGGCTGGTCGCGCTGCACATCATCCACAAGACGAAATCGTTCCCGGCCTTCGTGTTCGCGACCTGGGAGCAGGTCGACAACTACAACGACGACGATCCCACCAACCCGAACCCGCAGACCCTGGCGTTCCAGAATCTGCCGCTGAAGGACGACGCCACCACGTCGATCGTCAATATCGCCGTGCGGCGGGCACATCCGATCCACTCGCAGGTCGCGTCGACCAACGATTCGGTGCACGCCGCGTTCAAGGCGGCGGACCCCAACACCATCTGGCAGTATTACAAGCTGGTCGGGGTCCAGGCCACGCCCGTCTCCGGGCCACCGCCCGCCGGCACGTCCCTGGATGACCTCAGCTACTACTATCTCGCGAACATCATGGTCGAGACCAACCAGACCCTGCAGAATTTCCATGGTTCGGTCGGCGACGACGGTCACCCGACCGATCTGCAGCAGGTCTATATCCAGGGTGCCGCCGGCAGCCCGTTCGCGATGGGCGGCTGCCAGGGCTGCCACGGCTTCCAGGGGCAGCTCGCGGGCGGGGACATGAGCGTCCTGATCGCCAACGGGACCGCCAATGCGCAGCAGGCGGAATCGATCGATTCCTCCCCGGTCGCCTCCGTCCGAACGGTCATCCACCGCGACAGGAATGCGGTGATCGAGGACGGCCATTCGCTGCGCGAGT
>JBGAKU010000201.1:0-10229 GCA_044224255.1 Geminicoccaceae bacterium | reverse complement strand
GCCCTGCCGAGCCGGAGCTGCGGTTTTTCGGCACCGTGACGCGGGACGGGAGTGCCGCGGCTCTGGTGACCTTCCCCTCCACCTCCGAGGTCGCGCGGCTGCGACCCGGCGACATGGTCGGCGACTGGCAGGTGCTCTCGGTCGAGCGGAACCGCCTGGAGCTAGGCCTCGGCGAGGAGCGCCGGACCTTCGAGATCTTCGGCGCCGGCGCCAAGGGCGTGCCGGCACCGCCTGCCGAGAGCGAGCCAAAGCCAGCGCCGCAGACACCACCCGCGGTCGATGAGGTTCCGGGCGTTGACCCCCAAGGCGATGCCTACTACGGCGACGATGCGCCCGGACAGGAATGACGTTGCCCGTCCGGCCCAACCTCCCCACTGCGGAAGGAAATCACCGATGAGGCACGGGCGAGTGGAACGGCGACGAGACGCGGCGCGCTCGGACGCCGGCTTCACCCTGATCGAGCTGCTCGTGGTTCTGGTGATTCTCGGCCTGCTGGCCGCGCTCGCGGGACCCAGGGTGATCAGCTATCTCGGGGGCGCGAAGGCCGACACCGCAAGGCTCCAGGTGCAGAACTTCAAATCGTCGCTCGATCTCTACCGGCTCGATACGGGCTCCTATCCGACAAGCCAGCAGGGTCTCGGGGCGCTGTTGCGCAATCCTGGCAACGTTGCCGGCTGGAAGGGGCCGTACATCGACAGCCCGACCCTGCCGAACGATCCGTGGGGCAACCCTTACATCTTCAGGTCGCCTGGCGAGCATGGCGCCTACGATCTCTACACGCTCGGCTCGGACAACGCGCCTGGGGGCAGCGGCGAGGCAGCCGATGTCACGAGCTGGGGACGCTGAGCGCGGGTTCACCCTGCTTGAGCTGCTGGTGGTGCTGACGCTGGTCGGCCTTCTCGCCGGCTTGGCGCTGCCGAGCGTGCGCAATCTGCTGCGGCCGGACATCGACCGGACGAGCCGTGCGGTGGCGCTGATGATCCGCGATCAGCGCAGCGCCGCCATGCGGACCGGGGCGCTCGCCGCCGTCAACGAGGCCGCGATCACGCCGCTGCTGCCCGGCGGCACGGTGATCGAGACGGCGAACCTGGGCGTGGACGGCCTCCTGTTCTTCCCCAACGGCACCTCGACCGGCGGCGGGGTCGTCCTCGCCGCCTGGGACGGCCGACGCGCCGTGGACGTCGATTGGCTCACCGGCCGCGTCTCGATCAGGGCCCTGCCGTGATGCGGACCGGCCCCGCCGAGCGCGGCTTCACGCTGCTCGAGACCTTGGTCGCTCTCGCCATCCTCGGCATTGTCATGACCGCGGTGTATACGGTCATCGGGAGTGGTCTGCGCAGCGCGCATCGCGACGAGGACCGTCTCCTGTTGGGGCTGGTTGCACAGAACCTCCTGACCAGAAGCCAGCTGGACATGGACCCGTCGAAGGGCGCCATCACCGGGGATATCGACGGCGGGCTCCGCTGGCGGATCGAGAGCGTGCCCTATCCTGTCCCGAAAAATCTTCTGCCCGAAGCTCCCCCTCAACAGGAACGATCGGCGTTCGACCAGGCGCGTGCCAGCAGCAGCGACAATGCCCGTGGCGAGGAGCGGACCGGCGCCTCGTCCTTCGGGGAGGAATCTGCCTCGTCCTTCGGGAAGGAATCGATGACGGCCGAGGCGTCCGCCGGGAGATCCGTCGAGGAGAACGGGTCCCGCTCCGGTGCGGAATCGGCCGGCCAGCAGACTCGCGAGCCGTTGCGGCTGCGCCTGATCCGGGTCCTGGTCGAGAAGGGCGACCAGCAGTTTGCCCTCAGCACCCTCGCTGTCGAGCCGCCGCGTGGTCAGAACGGGACGCGCTGACCGCAGCCGCGGCTTCACGCTCGTGGAGCTGCTCGTCAGCCTCGCGGTCCTGGCGCTGATCGCGCTGACCATGACGGCGGCCCTGCGGTTCGTGGTGCGCGCGGTTGCCAGCACCGATCAGCGACGGGAGGCGCTCGAGGAGCTCACGCTCGGCCTGTCGCTGCTTCGCGGGGAGTTGCAGCGGGCGGAGCCCCTGATGCGCACGGTCGGTCGGCAGAGCTACGTGATGTTCGAGGGTGGCCCCGATCGGCTGCGCTTCGTCAATGTCGAGCCGCCTTATCTCGCCGGCTCGCCCTACACCGCCTACGAGTACTCGATCACGCCGGATGCCGGCGCCTGGCGCGTCGACGTCCGCCGCGCGGCCATCGATCCGGACACCCCCGACCTCGCCATCGTCGAGACGGCGGATCCACGCACCGTGCTGCGCCTCACTCGGGCGGTGCAGTTCACCTATTGGGGCTCGCGGCGGTCTCGGGATCCGCCGCGATGGTACGAGGAATGGCCGACGGGCACGGTGCTGCCGCAAGCAGTACGCTTGGCCGCCGCCGAGGCGCCTGGTTGGCCGGAACTGGTGGCGCAACTGCGTGTGACCGCACCATGGTACTGCGGCACTGGGGACTCGGGTGGGGGACAGGCGGGGGACTCAGGCGGGGGGCAGGCGAGGGACTCAGGCCGGGGACAGGCGGAGGACTCAGGTCGGGTACAGGGCGGTGCGGCCAATCGCTCGGGCTGCCCGGGCGAAGACGCCACGCAATCCGGAAGCACACCGACCGAATCCGGCCGGGACGAGAGCCTGCTGAACGGCGGGAAATCCGGCTTGGAGCCGTCGAGACACGAACAAACGCAGTAGCGGCTCGCCGGGCTGCCACTTCGCCTGGATCAGTCCGCTACCCCGAACAGCCGCGAGCGATTGCGGTCGTAGTAGGCTTCGTCGTCGAAGGGCTGGATCGGCAGGCTGAGTCCCTCGACCGTGAGCTGGCCCACGGCGAGCTTGAGCTGATAGCTCGCCAGGATCTCCGTGCGCCGGGCACGCACCAGATTGACCTGCGAGGTGAACAGCTCCTGCTCCGCGTCGAGCACGTCGAGCACGGTACGGGCACCGACCAGCGCCTCCTGCTGCACGCCCTCCAGCGCGATCTGGTTGGCCCGGACTTCCGCCTCGAACGCATCGATCGCAGTCGTGGCCGCCAGCAGGCGCTCCCAGGAGGACGTCACCAGCTCCTGGACACCGCGATGGGCGGTCTCGAGCTGATCACGGGACTGTCGCACCTGCTGCCGGCTCTGACGGACCCGCGAGTATTCCGCTCCACCCTGATAGAGGGGGATGGAGAGGTTGAGGCCCACCGCAGCGCCGCGGCTGCGCTCGATGTTCGCGGTCGGGTCCTCCGCCCATTCGACCTGACCCTGGAGATCGAGGCTCGGCAGCAGATTGGCGAACTGGACGTCGACATTGTCGCGCGCGGCGTAGAGATCGAACGTGGCGGCGATGATGTCCGGGTTCTGGGCCGCCAGGGCGCGCGTGTCGCTCTCGGTCTTCGGAAGCTCGCTGAGGACCTTGGGCTCATCGAGCTGCCTTGGGGCCTCGCCGATGACCCGCTCATAGAACGCGCGTGAGGTGGCGAGATCGGCTTTCGCCTGCTCCACGTCGGCGCGGGCACGGGAAAGACGCGCTTCGGCCTGCGCCACGTCGGTACGAGCGACCTCGCCCACCTCGAAGCGATCCCGAGTGGCCTCGAGCTGGCGCTGCAGGCGCTCCTCGTTGTTGAGCGCGAGATCGAGCACCGACTGGTCACGGTAGGCAGCCGTGAAGGCGTCGACCGTGTCCAGGAGCACCTGCTGCTCGAGTCCGTAGAGCCGCGCCCGCTCGGCACGCACCTGGTTCTCGGCCCGGCTGACCTCGGCCTGGGTGCCGCCACCCGCGTAGAGATTCTGGCGCAGGGTCAGGTTCACGCCGCGGGTGAAGCGGTTCTGATCGAAGTCCTCGCCCTGCCGGACCTTCGCCCGCTCTCCGGTGAGCTCGCCGTTGAGGAACAGGTTCGGCCGGTAGCCGGAAAGCGCCTGCGGCACCAGCTCGTCGGTCTGGCGCAGCTGGGAGCGGCCGGACTCCAGTTGCGGGTTGGTGAGGTAGGTCGTGAGCAGGGCGTCACGCAGGCTCGTCGCACCTGCCGCACCGCTGCCTGCCAGCAAAAGAATGGCGACGACGGCCGATCGTCTGACGAGTTTACGACCGCCGCACATCACTGTTGTCTCCTGCCCGGGGATCCATCGCGACCGATTCGCTGCCCAGTCGCGCCATGGCTGCCTGAGCAGCCTGGAAGCTAGGCGGCGGATCATGGCCGTGGCAAGCTTGGCCAGCCTCCGGGACGGTGGTTGAGCCGGCCCATGTGTGGTCGCGGTCACGACATTGGTGCCGCTGCGGTGCGCAAGATCATCCACATCGACATGGACGCGTTCTTCGCCGCCATCGAGCAGCGCGACGATCCTGCCCTGCGCGGCCGGCCCATCGCGGTCGGATCGGCACAGGGTCGCGGGGTCGTGATGACCGCGAGCTATGAGGCCCGACCGTTCGGCGTGCGTTCCGCGATGCCGTCGGCGCGAGCGATCCGCCTCTGCCCGGACCTGATCTTCGTGCGGCCCCGATTCGACGTCTATCGTGAGGAGAGCCGCCGGATCAGGGCGATCTTCGGACGCTTCACCGATCTCGTCGAGCCCGCCTCGCTCGACGAGGCCTATCTCGACGTCACCGAGCCGAAGTCCGGGCCATCGCCGGCGGTCGAGATCGCGGCGGGCATCAAGGCGCAGGTCCGGGCGGAGACCGGACTGACCGCCTCGGCCGGCGTCTCGTTCAACAAGTTCCTGGCCAAGACGGCATCCGGCCTGAGAAAGCCGGACGGCCTGACGGTGATCCGCCCAGAGCAAGCGATCGCTTTCCTGGCCGGGCTGCCGATCGAGCGGTTTCACGGGGTCGGCCCGGCGACCGCACGCCGGATGCGCCAGCACGGTATCGCCACCGGTGCCGATCTGCAGTCGCGCAGCGAGCAGGAGCTGGTGGCGCGGTTCGGTCGCCTGGGTGCCCACTATTGGAGGGTCGCCACCGGACGGGACGAGCGGCTGGTCACGCCCGACCAGCCTCGCCGATCGGTGAGCGTCGAGACGACCTTTGAGGACGACCTCACCGCGGAAACGGATCTGCGCGCGGCGCTCGAGCCTCTGGCGGCGGACTTGGCCGGACGCGTGGCCCGAGCCCACTTCGCCGCGAGGACCCTTACCCTCAAGGTCCGCTATGCGGACTTCACGCTCGCGACCCGACGGTTCACCGAGCCGCAGCCATTCCTCGACCAGGAGGCGATCCTCGCCACCGCGTGCCTGCTCCTGGAACGGCGACCCAGGCGGGGCGCGCCGATCCGGCTATTGGGTGTGGGCATCTCGAGTGCGGTGGACACGGACCTGCCGGTCCAGCTCGGCCTTCCGCTCCCGTCACGCCGCAGCCTGCGGCAGCAGGACTAGGCTCCCGAGCCAAGCCATCCGGACTTGGGGATCGTCTCGGCAAGCGCCTTGAGCTCGGGTTGCCGACGGGCCTGAAACATCTGATAGATCGCGGCCGCGGTCTCCTCGACCGACCGTTTCGACACGTCGAGCTCCGGCCAATTGTGGCGCGCGAACAGCCGGCGCGCCAGGACGAGCTCGCCCCGGATCCGGTCGACATCGGCATAGTCGCCGCCGTAGCGGCTCATGTCACCCTCCTCCAGCCCCATCATCTTCTGCCGCGTTCGCCGGATCTGGGCCAGCGCCTCGGGATTGATGGTCAGGCCGACGATGAGCGGCCGCTGCAGCTTGGCGAGATCATCGAGCTGCTGGGCCTCGGCCACGATCGGGACATTGGCCGACTTGATGCCGCGATGGGCGAGATAGACGCAGGTGGGGGTCTTCGAGGTGCGCGAGACGCCGACGAGGACGACGTCCGCGGTGTCGAGGTCCTCGCGGCCCTGGCCATCGTCGTGCCGCATGGCGAAATCGAGCGCGGCGATCCGGTGGAAATAGCCCTCGTCCAGGGCGTGCTGCCGTCCGATCTGTGGTCGGCCGGCCGAGCCCAACATCCCAGCCAACGCGTTCATGACGCTGTCCAGCACCGGAACACACGGCACGCTCAGCGCACGGCAGCGCTCCTGCAAGACGTGGCGCAGCTCCGGGGACGCGAGCGTGAAGATGACGAGGCCGGGCAGAACCTCGACGATCGCCAGCACCTTCTCGAGCTGCTGCCGCGTGCGCACGAAGAACCAGACATGCTCGACGGGGACCACGTCCTCGAACTGCGACACGGCGGCCCGGGCGACGGTCGTGACCGTCTCGCCGGTCGAATCCGAGATGAGGTGCACATGCAGCCGCATGTGGGTGAACCCTCCTGAACGCACGCCAAGCCCGGTGCATGAGATGGGGACAAGTCACACGGTCGTCCCGTGGCCGGATCCATCCACCTCGCCCGAACAGCTCCCCATACGGATCCGCGTCGCCGATGGCCGTTGTTCGACCGATGCCGAGCAGCCCGAATCGCTCCCCGCTGTTCCACGATCTATGCACAGCCTCGCATCGCGCCGCCAGCGCGTTCTGGCTGGCTCCGCGGTCAGGATCCCCACAATCCGTCACGCACCCGCCGGCGATGTCCTCAGCCCGCAATTCCTGGGGACAAGTGGAGGCGACGCCGCTAATCCCGCCTTTGCACATCCCAACCTCCACCACCTCAAGGATTCAAGAATCTTGAATGGGAGAGGAGGCAGTGTTCCCGTCGGAGCGACCAGGACCGGCCGACCATGGCATCGAGCAGCGGTATCCAGGCCAAACCCCTTCTCGCAGCACTGCGGGGCGAGCGGCGGAAGCGGCCACCCGTCTGGCTGATGCGGCAGGCGGGCCGCTACCTGCCCGAATATCGCGAGATCAGACGCTCGGTCGCAGGCTTCCTCGAGCTCTGCTACTCGCCCGATCTGGCCATCGAGATCACGCTGCAGCCAATCCGACGCTACGGCTTCGATGCCGCGATCCTGTTCTCGGACATCCTGGTCGTTCCAGACGCCCTGGGCGCGGATGTCCGGTTCGTCGAAGGGGAGGGGCCACAGCTCACGCCGCTCAGGGGCCAGGCGGACTTGGCACGGCTCGACGCGAAGGGCCTCCATGCCCACCTCGAGCCCGTCTATGCGACGATTCGCGGCCTGCGGGCGGCACTGCCCAGCGATGTGACGCTGATCGGCTTTTCGGGTGCTCCTTGGACCCTGGCCGCCTACATGGTGGAGGGCGGCGGCAGCAAGGAGTTCCTCGCGCCACGCCGAATGGCACGCCGCGAGCCCGAGCTCTTCGGCGCGCTGATCGATCTCCTCGCCGATGCCGTGATCGAGTATCTGTCTGCTCAGGTCACGGCCGGGGCCGAGGTCCTCCAGCTCTTCGACAGCTGGGCGGGGGTGCTGCCCGAGCCGGAGCTGCGGCGATGGTGCATCGAGCCCACCAAGCGGATCGTAACAGCACTACGCGGGCGCCATCCCGACGTCCCGCTAATCGCCTTTCCCCGCGGGATCGGCGCGTCTTATGTCGAGTTTGCTCGGGAGGTGCCCGTGCAGGGGATCAGTCTCGACACCGGTGTGCCCGTGGCCTGGGCGGCGCGGACGCTGCGTCGCGATCCGAGTCTGTGCCTTCAGGGCAATCTGGATCCCGTCGCCTTGCTCGGAGACGAGACGGGCCTCCTTGCCGAGGCGCAACGCATCGTCGCGGCGTACGGGGATCGGCCGTTCATCTTCAACCTGGGACACGGCGTCACGCAGGAAACGTCGCCGGACGCGGTGTCGCGGCTCGTAGACTACTTGAAATCGCTCGACGGATGAGCCATTGAAGAACTGGCTTCTGCTCATTGAGCCTGCTCAAGCCGCTTCGAGGATGCCGCGACGCGGATGTCACGGTTGTTCCCAGCGATTGCGGATCCGCCCTTCGCCCCCGGCTACCCTACCGTAGATCAGAGTTCTCGATGGATGGAGCCTTGTGGCTCAAGTCGCTGCATATCATGGCGTTCACCGCCTGGATGGCGGGAATGTGGTATCTTCCGCGGCTGATGGTGTACCACTCGGCAGTGCCTGCAGGATCGGACACGTCGGAGACCTTGAAGGTCATGGAGCGCCGCCTGCTCAGGGCGATCACGACGCCGGCCATGATCGTCACTCTGCTGGCCGGGATCCTGCTGGCGAGCGCACAGGGCCAGTGGAGTGACGGCTGGCTTCACGGCAAGCTTCTGCTGGTGGCTTTGATGCTCGCCTGTCATGGTATTCTGGCGTCCCATGTTCGCCGGTTTCAGCGCGACGAGCGGCCGAGATCCGCGGTCTGGTACCGAGTGTTCAACGAGGCCCCCACCTTGCTCTTCGTCGGCATCGTGCTGCTGGCCGTGTTGAAGCCGTTTTGAGCCTCTACCTTCCGACCCCGTCGCGCGTCGGCGCGGCGCATTCACGAGCGTGGCATGACCGATTCGACTGACGACACCCCCGGTACCGGCGAGTCCCTGGCCGATATCATCCCTGCCGCCGCTCCCCCGCCGCGGCGCCGGCGCGGTCGGCCTCCTGCAAGCGAGCAAGCGGCCCGAGCCCGGGCCCGGGCCACGAACGGCGAGCACCAGGTGCCGCCGGCCGAACCGGCGGAGCCGTCCCTGGAGCAGGCGACGCTCCGCCTGATCGAGGAGGCGGTTCCGGTTCCGCCGCCCGAGCCGGAGCCTCCGAAAGAGGTCCGGGAACCACGTGAGCAGCCGCGCGAGCGCGAGTTCCAGCCGCGCGAGCATCGTCAGCGTGATCAGGGTGGGCGGGATTTCCAGCCGCGCGAGCACAGGCCGCATCGCGAGCACTATCAGCGCGAGCTGGTCGAGCCGAGGGAGCCGATCGAGGCGCGCGAGCCGCCACCTCCCCGCGAGCCGCTGCCCGCGGTCAACCTGACCGAGCTGAAGCGCCGCTCGCCCGGTGAGCTGCTGCGCTATGCCGAGGAGCTCGGCGTCGACAGCGCCAGCACGCTCAAGAAGTCCGATCTCGTCTTCGCGATCCTCAAGCGGCTCGCCGAGACCGACGTGCCGATCAACGGCGAGGGCGTGCTCGAGATCCTGCAGGACGGCTTCGGCTTCCTGCGCTCGCCGGACGTCAACTACGTCGCCGGACCCGACGACATCTACGTCTCGCCGTCCCAGATCCGCCGCTTCGCGCTGCGCACCGGGGATGTGGTGCAGGGGCAGGTGCGCGCGCCGAAGGAAGGCGAGCGCTATTTCGCGCTGCTGCGTGCCAACACGATCAATTTCGACACGCCCGAGGTGGCGCGGCACCGCGTCCACTTCGACAACCTGACGCCCTATTACCCGACCCAGAAGCTGAACCTCGAGGTCATCGGGCAGAAGGATTCCTCGACCCGGATCATCGAGATCGTGGCACCGCTGGGCAAGGGCCAGCGCGCCCTGATCGTGGCGCAGCCCAGGACCGGCAAGACCGTCCTGATGCAGAACATCGCGCACGCGATCATGGCCAACCACCCGGAGGTCTTCCTGATCGTGCTGCTCATCGACGAGCGGCCCGAGGAAGTGACCGACATGCAGCGTTCGGTGAAGGGCGAGGTTGTGTCCTCGACCTTCGACGAGCCGGCCACCCGCCACGTGCAAGTAGCGGAAATGGTTATTGAAAAAGCGAAGCGCCTGGTCGAGCATGGCCGCGACGTGGTGATCCTTCTGGACTCCATCACCCGCCTCGGCCGCGCCTACAACACGGTCGTTCCGTCCTCCGGCAAGGTGCTCACCGGCGGTGTCGACGCCAACGCCCTGCAGCGGCCGAAGCGCTTCTTCGGCGCGGCGCGCAACATCGAGGAAGGCGGCTCGCTGACCATCATCGGCACCGCGCTGATCGACACCGGCAGCCGCATGGACGAGGTCATCTACGAGGAGTTCAAGGGCACCGGCAACTGCGAGATCTACCTCGACCGCCGCATGTCCGAGAAGCGCGTCTACCCGTCGATCCTGATCAACAAGTCGGGCACCCGCCGCGAAGAATTGCTGCTCAAGCCCGAGATCCTGCAGAAGACCTGGATCCTGCGCAAACTGCTCTACCCGATGGACGAGATCGAGGCGATGGAGTTCGTGCTCGACAAGATGAAGTCGACGAAGAACAACCACGACTTCTTCGACATGATGCGCCGGGGCGGCTGAGGCCGTGCATCGCCGCGCTATAATGCGCGGTTTCCCGCATTCGGAAAGTGCACTGAAGGGTTCAGTGTGGCTCCCGAGACCACCGCGCAGAGGTTTCGCATGAAAGACGGCATCCACCCCAACTACCGCGACGTGTGCTTCGTCGACCTGTCCAACGGTTTCAAGTTCGTGACGCGCTCGTGCG
>JBGAKU010000200.1:0-10248 GCA_044224255.1 Geminicoccaceae bacterium | reverse complement strand
CGCTCGACATGGCCGGGCTAGCTCAGCAGCCGCAGCAGGTTCTGCGGCATCTGGTTGGCCTGGGCGAGCATGGCCACGCTCGCCTGCATCACCACCTGCCTGGACGAGTAGTTCGCCATCTCGGCGGCAACGTCGACGTCCAGCAGCGTCGAGCGTGCCGCGTCGATGTTCTCGACCGAGGTGGCGAGGTTGGCGCTGACGAAGTCGAAGCGGGACATCTGGGCACCCAGGGTCGCGCGCGCCGAGAGCACGTTGCCGATCGCGGTGTCGATCGCCGTGCTCGCGGTCTGGGCGTTGGCGATGGTGTCGATCGCGCTGGCGTTGAGCGCCAGGCCGGTCGAGCTCATGTCCTGCGTGATCGCCACGTTGATCACGTCGTTGGTGGCGTCGGTGCCGACCGCGAAGTCCGCGCTGAACGCGCCGTCGAGCAGCGCGTCACCGTTGAACTTGGTTTGCGCGGCGATGTCGTCGAGCTGGGTCGCGAGCTCGCCGAACTCGCTGTCGAGATAGCCGCGCTCGGTGTCGCTGATCGAGCCCGAGACCGCCTGGGTGGCGAGCGCCTTCATCCGGATCAGGATGTCGGAGATCTGCTGTGCGGCGCCGTCGGCCACTTGCAGCACGCTCTGACCGTGGCTGGCATTGACCTGCGCCTGCTTCAGGGCCGCCACGTCGGCCCTGAGCTTGGTGCCGACCGCCAGCGAGGCGGCATCATCGGAGGCGCGCACGATTCGCGAGCCCGAGGACAGCTTCGCCAGGGAGCGCGAGGCCTCCGCGTCGTTGACGCGCAGATAGCGGTGGGCGGTGGCGGCGGAAGTGTTGGTGGCGACGGACAGAGCCATGACCGTGGGTCCCTTCTACCTGAAGGCGGCGCCGCGCCGGCGGCGTCGCGGCGGCCCGGCTACCTGCCGGCCGGCGCCCCAAGGCGGGACGCGACCCCGATCATCCGGCAGAGGAGTCAAGATTCGGTAAAGCCGGTGGTCCGGCGCATGTGCAACGGCCGCCAGCATATCGCAGTACGCCACGCTCAGCCGAGCAGCTTCAGCAGGTTCTGCGGCATCTGGTTGGCCTGGGCGAGCATGGCCACGCTCGCCTGCATCACCACCTGCTTGGAGGAGTAGTTCGCCATCTCGGCGGCGACGTCGACGTCCAGGAGTGTGGAGCGCGCCGCGTCGATGTTCTCGACCGAGGTGGCGAGGTTGGCGCTGACGAAGTCGAAGCGGGACATCTGGGCACCCAGGGTTGCGCGTGCCGAGAGCAGAAGGTCGATCGCGGCGTCGACGGCCGTCCCGGCAGTCTGGGCGTTGGCGGCCGTATCCACGCTGCTGGCACCAATGCCCAGCCCCGCGGCGCTGACGGCCTGGCCGATCGTGACGTTGATCACGTCGTTGGTGGCGTCGGTGCCGACCGCGAAATCGACCGAGAAGGCGCCGTCGAGGAGCGCCGTGCCGTTGAACTTGGTCTGCGCCGCGATGTCGTCGAGCTGGGTCGCGAGCTCGCCGAACTCGCTGTCGAGATAGCCGCGCTCGGTGTCGCTGATCGAGCCCGTGACTGCCTGCGTCGCCAAGGCCTTCATCCGGATCAGGATGTCGGAGACCTGCTGCAGGGCGCCGTCCGCGACTTGCAGCACGCTGCTGCCGTGACTGGCGTTGACCTGCGCCTGGCGCAGGGCGTTGACGTCGGCCCTGAGCTTGGTGCCGACCGCCAGCGAGGCCGCATCGTCGGAGGCGCGCACGATTCGCGAGCCGGAGGACAGCTTCGCCAGGGAGCGCGAGGCCTCCATGTCGTTGGCCTTGAGATAGCGGTGCGCGGTGGCCGCCGACGTATTGGTCGCAACCGAGAGCGCCATGACCCATACTCCACCTGCGAATCGGCCCCGGCCCGTCCTGGCCGTCCGCCTGCCCGATCGGCAGAGCTATCAAGGAATACGCTAGAAATGGTTAACGGGCGCGCGCGGGTCGGATCGGCCTTGCACCGGTGCTTCCCCGCCACGCTCGCGGGCACACTCTGGCTTGTCGCCCGCGCCGCGGGCGCCATCGAGCTGGGATTGCCGCTCGCCTGCGAGCCGGGCGTGGACTGCTGGCTGGTGCGGTTGGTCGACCATGATCCGGCGCCAGGCTTCGCCGACTACCGCTGCGGCGGGCTGGGCTCCGACGGCCATGACGGCACCGACTTCGCGATCGCCGACGCGCGCCGGATGGCGGAGGGCGTCCCGGTGCTGGCGTCGGCGCCCGGCATCGTCGCGGGCGTGCGCGACGGCATGCCGGACCAGCCGCCGGAGGGCCGCATCGCCCACAGCTTCGGCGACCGCAACTGCGGCAACGGCGTGCTGCTGCGCCATGCCGAGGGCTGGGAGACGCAGTACTGCCACCTGCGCCAGGACAGCGTGCGGGTGGCGCGCGGCGACACGGTGGCGGCCGGGCAGGCGCTCGGGCTCGTCGGCATGAGCGGCGAAGCGAACTTCCCGCACGTCCACCTCACGGTGCGCGACGAAGGCGGCAGCGTCGACCCGTTCACGGGCGGCCGCATGGCCGATGCGTGCACGGCGCCCGCCTCACCGCTCTGGGCGCCGTCGCTGCGATCCCGGCTCGCCTACGACGAGGTCCCGATCGCGGTCGTCGGGCTGAGCGACCATCTACCCGATCGCGACGCGATCGTCGCGGGCAGGGCCGATGCGGATGCCTTGACCAGCGCCTCGCCAGCCCTGGTCGGCTACGTGCTGGCCTATGGCCTTCGTCCGGGCGACCGGCTGGAGATCGCCGTCGAGGGCCCCGATGGCCAGGCCGTGAGCGCGGCCGGGTTCGATCTCGACGAGGATGCGCCCCGCGCCACCCGAGCGGCGGGCCGGCGACGACCGCCCGAGGGCTGGCCGCCAGGGACCTACCGGGTGGAGGTCCGCGTCCGGCGGGGCGAGCGCAGCTTCAGCCGGGACGAGACGTTCGCCGTAGCTCAGTAAAGCCGCCCGCCATCGGGCACCGGACGCTCGACCGCGACCAGCACCACCTCGCCCGCCGCGTCGGGAAAGCCCAGCACCAGCACCTCGGACACGGTCCTCGCGATCTGGCGCGGCGGGAAGTTGATCACGGCCGCCACCTGCCGCCCGACCAGGTCCTCCGGCCGGTAGTTGGCGACCAGCTGCGCGGAACTCTTCTTGCGGCCGATCTCGGGGCCGAAGTCGACCACCATCCGGTAGGCAGGCTTGCGCGCCGCCTCGTTCGGCACCGCCTCGACGACGGTGCCGACACGGATGTCGACCTTGAGGAAATCCTCGATGCCGATGGTCATGCCTGCCCCCGCCGCCAGGACGAGGGCGCGGCTTAGGCCCCCGATCGGCCCGGCGTCAACCCGCCCGCCGCCGCGGTCCCGCGGCCATCGGCTCGGCGATGCCGCCGAGCACCTGCCCGAACCGCGTGGAATGCTCCATCGAGCGCTCGAGCTGATGCAGGGCCTGGGCCCAGAACAGCTCCATGCGCCGGCCGAGCTCGGGCTCGGCCGCGATGGCCTCGCCGGCAGCCAGAAGATCGCGCCCGGCCGTCGTGACGTAGCTCAGCTGCTCATGCGCCATCAGCGTGACGCGCTCGCGCCATTCGTCCTGCAGCCGGAGGATCTCGACCAGCCCGTCGGTGAAGGGAAGCGGCTGGGCCTCCGCGGCAGGAAGGGGCGAGGTCGTCTCCTTGGGCGGGGAGCGCCGGGCCGCGGGCTTGGTCTTTGCCGGCTCGTCGCCGTCGGCGCGGTGCGACGCGTCGCCATTGACGAAGGGGGCCGGGGCCGCCTCCTCCAGCGCGCGAATGGCCGAATCCTGCATGATGCCTCCAGTCGATCTCGAACTTACGGGAATGAGCTACCGTAAGTTGATCTGAATGGGCGTTCTAGCAGAAAATCGATCCATCGGTGCAAACGATCATCCGGCGGCGGGCTGCTCGCCGGTCGCGCGTGGACGGTGGCGGCCCGCTCCAGCTGCCCAGCGCGCCGCGGTCTCGGCCTGCTGCAGGCGTCGGTCGAGCTCGGCCAGCGTGCGCGCCATGTCCGGCGTGTCGTCGTCGAGCCAGACCCTGAACGTGCTGAGATAGACCGCTCCGATGACCCGGCGCGCCAGCAGGGCCAGCACGCGGCCCTGTTTTGCGCCCGCAGCGTCGAGCAGTCGACGGCTGAGCCGATCGAGATTGCAGCAGGCGGCGGCCAGGAGCGGCGGCTCGCAACCGACCCTGCGGGCCAGCATGCGCAGCCCAGGCTTGTAGTCCGCCATCGCGTCGAGCCGGCGCATGATCAGCTCGAACAGGCGCTCGCGGACGCTCATCCCCTCGAGCTCCGCGGGGGCGAGCCCCAGCATCGCGGCATCGAGGCGACGCCCGAGCGCGCGCAGGAGCGCCGCACGGTCGGGCAGCTCCGCATAGACCGCGGCAAGGCTGGTATCCGCGCGGCGCGCGATCTCGGCGGAGGATAGGCCCTCCCAGCCGCGCTCGGCCAACAGGTCGAACGCGATCTTGAGCAGATCGGGTCCTTGCTTCTCGGCCATCAGGCAAGTCTCCGCGCCAGGGGTCCCAGGGCCGCCCGCGACGGCTGGCGCCTCAGGCGAGCTCGCGCGATCGCCGGGCCGCGGCCGCCACCGCGCGCGTCATGAGCGGGCCGAGGCCATCTTGCGCCATCAGCACCTCGAGCGCGGCGGCGGTGGTGCCACCGGGGCTCGTGACGTTGGTGCGGAGCTGTGCCGCGCTGTCCGGCACCTGGAAGGCCAGCTCACCGGCGCCGATGACCGTCGCACGAGCGAGCCGCATCGCCAGCTCCTCCGGCAGGCCGGCCTGCACGCCCGCGGCCGCCATGGCCTCGATCACATGGAAGACATAGGCCGGACCGCTGCCGGAAACAGCGGTCACCGCGTGCATCAGCTCCTCGTCGGCGACCCAGAGGACCTCGCCGACGGCGCGCATCAGCCGCTCGGCCAAGTCCCGCTGGCCAGGCGTGGCGGCGGCGTTGGCGCACAGCACCGTCACACCGCGGCCGACAGCCGCCGGCGTGTTGGGCATGGCGCGCACCACAGCGCTGCCCGCGCCGAACGCCCGCTCGAACAAGCCGATCGGCTTGCCGGCGGCGATCGACAGCACGAGCGTGTCGGCGGCAACGAGGTGCGCGCAGGTCGGCAGCGCCGCGTCCATCACCTGGGGCTTGACCGCGAGCAGCAGGACGCCCGGGGCGCAACCACCGGGCAATGCGGTGGCATCGGCGAAGGCGGCGATGCCATAGGCCCGCGTCAGGGCCTCCCGGCGCGGGGCGGCGGGCTCCACCACCAGCACCGCATCGGCCGGCACGCCCTGCGCGAGCCAGCCGGCCAGCAGGGCCTCGCCCATCTTGCCGCCGCCGATCAGCAGCAGGGGCCGGGACGCCTCGAGCATCAGGCCTCGCCTTCGGTCTCGAGCAGGGCGGCCGTGATCGCCTCGGCGGGGTCCTTGCCACCCCAGATGACGAACTGGAAGGCGGGATAGAAGCGCTCGCACTCCGAGACCGCGATGTCGACCAGATCCTCGATCAGCTCGGCATTGGCGGCGATACCCTCGCGGAAGAGGACCGCGTGCCGGAAGACGGGCAGCCCCTCCTCTGACCACAGGTCGAAATGGCCGAGCCACAGCTTCTCGTTGCCCATGGCGAGGAGCGCATAGACCGGGGTGCGCTTCTTGGCCGGAACCTTCATGTCCAGGGCACAGGACAGGTGCATCACCCCCAGCTCCGGATGCCAGGCGAACCAGAGCTTGTAGTGGCACCACTGGCCGGCGATCTCCGCCGCGAGCTCGTCGTCGGTCTGCCGCTGGAACGGCCAGTCATTCGCGACGGCCAGCTTCTCGACCAGATCCAACGGATTGGCGGAGGTCTCGTCGTCATGAACGTCGGGGTGCAGCGAGGACACGCTTGTGCACTCCTTGCGAGTGGCGGTGCCGGCGATAAATCCGGCCCCAAAGGTCCTCCGCCGCCACGAATCCGGCCCAACCGGACCAGCGGCGACGGCGAAAGCCTAGAAAAACCGGCTGGGCATTACAATAGGAGGGCCAACCGTCAGGCGTCCGCTTGATCGCCGGGTTTGCTCCGCTTGCGGGAGGTGCGCGGCTTCGCCGCCTTAGCGGAGCCTGCCCCGCGCAGCTCCGCCAGCTCCGCCTCGAGCGTCGCGACCTTGGCCGCGAGCTCCTCCTGCGCGGTCCGCGCCTTCGCCGCCATCGTGCGGACCGCGTCGAACTCCTCGCGCGTGATCAGGTCGAGATCGGCCGCCATGCGCTCGACGCGCTCGCGCACGCGGGTCTCGATCTCCTCGCGGAGGCCGCTGAGCGTGCTGAAGGCGCCGCTGGCCACGCGCGCGAGATCGTCGAACAGGCGGTTGCTGGTCTGCATGGCATATCCTCGCACACGATGGCCGAACCCGGCAGATATGGGCCGGCGACCGCGCGCACGCAACCGGACCCGCCGGTGTTGCCCGAACGCCGCAGCCTGCCCTATGACCGGCGCCGTCCCGCCACCTGTGCCCGGGTAGATGCCGTTGCCTCTCCTCGCCATTCCCTTCCCGGCGGTCGACCCGGTCCTGATCGCGATCGGACCGTTCGCGATCCGCTGGTACGCGCTGGCCTACATTCTCGGCATCGTGCTGGGCTGGCGGTTGGTGCGCCGACTCGTCCTGCGACCCGGCTGGCGCGTGACGCCGGAGGCGGTCGACGATCTCGTCTTCTACGTCACCCTCGGCGTGATCCTCGGCGGCCGGCTGGGCTACGTCCTGTTCTATCAGCCCGGTCACTATCTCGACCGCCCGCTGGAGCTGCTTGCCGTGTGGCGCGGCGGCATGTCCTTCCATGGCGGCCTGATCGGGGTGCTCGTCGCGACCTATCTGTTCGCCCGCAAGCGGAAGCTCGCCTTCTTCGAGCTGACCGACGCCCTGGCCGTGGTGACGCCGATCGGCCTGTGCCTGGGGCGGATCGCCAACTTCATCAACGCCGAGCTGTGGGGCCGGGTCACCCAGGTGCCCTGGGGCGTGATCTTTCCCAATGCGGGGCCCGAGCCGCGCCATCCGAGCCAGCTCTACGAAGCGGGTCTCGAAGGCGTGGTGCTGTTCGCGGTGATGCTGTGGGCGGCACGCGGCGCACATCCGCCGAGCGAGAGCGGACGGCTCAGCGGGATCTTCCTCGTGGGCTACGCCCTGGCCCGGATCGCCGTGGAGTTTTTCCGCGAGCCCGACGTCCAGATCGGCTATCTCGCCGGCGGCATCACCATGGGTCAGCTGCTGTCCCTTCCCATGCTCGCGTTCGGCCTGTTCCTCCTCGCGCGCGCCCGCCGCGCCGCCACCGCGTGATGAGCCCGTTCGAGGAGCGGCTGCGCCGCCTGATCCTCGAGCACGGGCCGATCTCGATAGCCCGTTATATGACGCTTGCCCTGGCGCATCCGGCCTCGGGCTACTATCCGACGCGCGATCCGATCGGCGCTGCCGGCGACTTCGTGACCGCTCCCGAGGTCAGTCAGCTGTTCGGCGAGCTGATCGGCCTGGCGCTGGTGTCCCATTGGCTGGAGCTGGGCCGGCCGAATCGCGTGGCCCTGGTCGAGCTGGGGCCGGGCCGCGGGACGCTGATGGCGGACATGATGCGTGCGTCGCGGGTGGTGCCGACCTTCGCCGCCACGGCCGCCGTCCATCTGGTGGAGACCAGCCCGGTCCTCCGCGAGCGACAGGCAGCGGCGCTGCCGGGCCTGCCGGTCTTCTGGCACGACAGCATGGACGGGCTGCCCGCCGACCGGCCGCTCCTGCTCGTGGCCAACGAGTTTCTCGATGCCCTGCCGGTGCGCCAGTTCGTGCGCCGGGCCGGACGATGGTACGAGCGCCTCGTCGGCGTCGACGACAAAGGGAGCTTCCGGTTCATCGTCGCGCGGCATGCGACCCCCTTCCCGGAAGCCGTGGCCGGAATCACCGCGGACGCGTCGGAGGACACCGTGCTCGAGCTTGGGCCGGCGCGGCTCGCGATGGCGCAGACCATTGCCCGGCGCATCGTGGAGCAAGGTGGGCTCGCCCTGCTGATCGACTATGGCAGCGTGCCCGGAGCGCCGATGGCCGACACTTTCCGCGCCGTCAGGCGCCATGCCGCGGTCGATCCCCTGCGGACGCCGGGCGAGGCGGATCTTTCCGCCCATGTCGACTTCCACGCTGTGGCGGATGCCGCGCTGACTGCCGGCGTCCGGGTCTATGGTCCAGTGTCCCAAGGGGACTATCTGGGGCGCCTCGGCGCCGGGCAGCGTCTCGAGCGGCTGCTCGCGAGCGCTACGGGCGCGCAGCGGGCCAGCCTCGAGAGCGGCTATCGGCGCCTCGTGGCACCCGAGGCCATGGGCGACCTGTTCAAGGTCCTGGCGCTGGCAGCACCCGGCGGTCCGATACCGGCGGGCCTCACCGAGGACGACCGGCGGCGATGAGGATCGAAGCACCGTCCCTGCGGGATCTGCGCGGTCTAGGGCACGGCTTCTTCGGCCGGAGGGGCGGCGTCAGCGAGGGGCCGTGGTCGTCCTTGAATGTCGGCCTGCGTAGCGGCGACCGCCCCGAGGCGGTCTCGGTCAACCGGGCCCGAGCCGCGGCGGAGCTGGGCATGCCTGCCGATCGATTGGTCACGGCGCGGCAGGTCCACAGCATCACGGCGATCACGGTCACGGAGCCGTGGGACAACGGCGCTGCGCCCGAGGCCGACGCGCTCGTCACCGATCGCCCGGGCCTGCTGCTCGGCGTCCTGACCGCCGACTGCGGGCCCGTCCTCCTCGCCGATCAGGACGCCGGCGTGATCGGCGCCGCCCATGCGGGCTGGAAAGGTGCCTTGGGCGGCGTGCTGGAGGAGGTCGTGGCGGCCATGGTGCGACTGGGTGCTCGGGCCGAGCGCATCACCGCGGCGCTCGGCCCCTGCATCGGGCCGGGGTCCTACGAGGTCGGCCCGGAGTTCCTGGAGCGCTTCGTGGCCGCCGACGGCATCAATCGACGGCATTTCGACGAGCGCGGCCCGCGACCGCGCTTCGACCTGCGCGGCTTCATCGAAATGCGCCTCCTCGCCGCAGGCGTCGGGCGGGTCGAGATCCTCGACCGCGACACCTGCGCCGAGGACAACTTGTTCTTCAGCTACCGGCGCAGCACGCTCCGCCGGGAGGAGCGGTTCGGGCTCCAGCTCTCCGGCATCGTCCTGGAAGGCTGACGCCCGCCTCGGGGGGAGACGGGACATGGCGCGGCGCACCAAGGCCGACGAGACGGTGCCGGTCGAACGGCCATTGCAGCTCGATGCCGACATGTCGGACCACGCGCAGCGCCGACCCTACGCGGTCATCGACATCGGCTCGAACTCGGTGCGGGTGGTCGTCTATGACGAGCTCGGCCGCGCGCCACTGCCCCGCTTCAACGAGAAGTCGATGTGCAGCCTCGGGGAGGGGTTGGCCGAGACGGGCGCCATCGCTGCGGACAACTTCCGGCGCGGCGTGGAGGCGGTCCGACGCTTTCGCGCCATCGCCGAGGCCATGGGCGCCACGCGGATCGACATCACCGCCACCGAGGCGGTGCGGCGGGCGAGCAATGGTCCGGACTTCGTCGCCGCCGTCGCCGCCCATGCCGGCCTGCAGATCCGCGTCCTCAGCGGTGACGAGGAGGCGCACTTCGCTGCCCAGGGCGTCATCTCCGGCCTGTTCCGCCCGGTCGGCCTCGTCGGCGACATGGGCGGCGGCAGCCTGGAGGTGGCGGAGGCGCTCGACGACCGGGTCGGCGACCACACGGTGAGCCTGCCGCTCGGCGCGCTTCCGGTGCGCACCCTCCTGCGGGATGGTGATCAGGCCGCCAAGGCCCGGATCGATGCGCTCCTGCGCGAGAATCTGCCGCCCGTGCTGACCGAGCCGGTGTTCTACGCCGTCGGCGGCGGCTTCCGTGCGCTCGCCAAGGCACATCTCTGGGCAGCCGAATCGCCCGTGCGCGTCGTGCACGGCTATTCGGTCCCGGCCGACGAGATCCGCGCCTTCGCCAAGCAGCTCTGGCATCTGCCGCCGGAGAAGCTCGCGCGCATGCCGGGGGTGGCGAGCCGGCGGGTGCCGACCTTGCCCGCCGCGGCGATTTTGATGGAGCGCCTGATCAAGCATCTCGGCCCGGAGCGGATCGTGTTCTCCGCCCTCGGCCTGCGCGAGGGCTGGCTGTACGCCCAGCTGCCGGCGGCCGAGCGCTACCTCGACCCACTGGTCGAGGGTGCGCGCCTGTTCGGGCTGCACTTGGCACGGGTC
>JBGAKU010000199.1:0-10217 GCA_044224255.1 Geminicoccaceae bacterium | reverse complement strand
CCGCGAGCTCGCCGCGCAGCGCGGCCGCGCCATGCTGGACGTCTCCTATGCCGGAAGCCCTCTGGTGAGGGAGCACGGACCAGCCGACGAGGCACGCGAGCCCGTGGTCGGAGCACGCTTCCCGGACCGGAGCAAGCTGTCGGGCACCTCGCACCATCTCCTCGTCTACGACCCCGTCGATCTGGAGGGTCTGCAGGCGCGTTGGGCGGGGTTGATCGAGGTCGTCGACGGCTCGCAAGCCGGCTTCGACCCTGCGCGGGCCGGCGTGATCAATGGCGGTGTGGTCCTGGTGCGGCCCGACGGGATGATCGGCTTTCGCGCCACCCCGATCGACGATGCCGGCATCGCCGCTCTCGAGGCGCATCTCTCGAGCTACCTGGTGCCCAGAAGCCCTTCGGCGAACGCCAGCGCCTCGCAGGTCTCGCCCGTCGCCGCGATCGGTTGAAGCTCGGCGAGCTGATGCCGGAACCAGGTCCGCTGACGCTTGGCGTACTGCCGAACCTGGGCAGCGATCTCTGCCCGTGCCTGCGGCAGGGGTAGCGTGCCGCGCTCGGCGGCCGCCAGCTCGCGCATGCCGTGCACCTTGGCGATCGGCAGCGTCAGCGCATCCGGTACGCGGGCGAGTAGGTCCGACACCTCGCGCAATGCGCCCTCGCCCAGCATCGCCTCCAGCCGTGTCTGGATACGGGGCGCCACCACCTCCGCCGCTGGGACCAAGGCCATGCCGACTACCCGGCCGGGCAGAGCCAGCCTCTGCGGCTCGGCGGATTGCCATTCGAGCAGCGAGCGGCCGCTCGCGAGATGGACCTCGAGCGCGCGGAGAATCCGCTGACGATCGCCTGGCTGCAGCCTCGCGGCCATCGTCGGATCGTGTGATGCCAGACGTGCATGGACATCGGCGGCGCTGCGCGTGGCCGCCCAGGCGCGCAGCTCGGAGCGAAGCTGCGGCGGGATCTCCGGCATCGCCGGGATGCCGCGCAGCAGCGCGTGCAGATAGAAGCCCGTGCCACCGACCATGATCGCCGGACGCCCTGCCGCCCTGGCCGCTGCCAAGGCATCGTCGACCAAGCCCAGCCAGCGGCCGGCCGAGGGCTGCTCGTCCGGACCCAGCACTCCATAGAGCCGATGTGGCGCCGCCGCGGCCTCGGCTTCGGTCGGGCGCGCGGTCAAGATCGGCAGGTCGCGGAAGAGCTGCTGACTGTCGGCATTGACGATCTCAGCGTTGAGCCGCACGGCCAACTCGCTCGCGAGCGCCGACTTGCCGCTCGCCGTGCTGCCGCCGATGACGACGAGCAGGTCGTGCATCCCGTCCCTCCTCTCCAGCAGATGGCACCGGTGCCCCGGCTGCCGACAATGGTGCGAGGCACGACCGGTTGCAGAGGCCCCATGCGCTCCCTATGACCCGCCTCGTTCACTCAGCGCACACACCTACCGCGATCGCCTGGAGACCCGATGCCCGCCGTCGTCTGCCTTGTCGCCGATCGCGAGCACGAGCCGCTCGATCCGCACCTCGTCACCGAGGTCGCACAGCTCCTCGGCGGCACCGCGAGGTGGCTGTCCGACGCCGAGGCGGCGGAGATAACCGCCCCAGGCCTGGAGCCCATCGAAGCTGGCGAACGTCTCGCCGATCTCCTGCGGGGCCGTGCCGTCGACCATGCGGCGCTGAGCCCTGATCACCGCCGCAAGCAGCTTCTCCTCTGCGACATGGACAGCACGATCATTCAGATCGAGTGCATCGACGAACTCGCCGACTTCGCAGGCATCAAGCCGCAGATTGCAGCCGTGACGGAGCAGGCGATGAACGGCGAACTGGATTTCCGGCAGGCGCTATACGCCAGGGTCGCACTCCTGGCAGGCCTGCCCGAGGCCGTGATCGCCGAAATCATTGCCGAGCGGCTTGCGCTCACGCCCGGGGCGCGCACGCTCGTTGCGACGATGCGGGCGAACGGCGCGCGTACCGCCCTGGTGTCCGGCGGATTCGTGCAGTTCACGCGGCATGTCCAGACCGTCTGCGGCTTCGATGAGGAGGAAGCGAACGAGCTGGAGTTCGGCGACGGGCGGCTGACGGGGCAGCTGACCGGCACGATCCGCGTTGCGGCTGCGAAGCTCGAGATCGCCGACGGGCGGCTGACCGGGCAGCTGACCGGCACGATCCGCGATGCGGCTGCGAAGCTCGCGGCACTCAGGCGCTTGCGGGCGGCGCTTGGCCTAACAACAGAAAGTACGCTCGCGGTCGGCGACGGCGTGAATGATCTGCCGATGCTCGAAGAGGCCGGGCTCGGCATCGGCTACCGCCCGCACGCCCGACTCCGCGGCCGCGTCGACACCTGTATCGACCACGGCGACCTGACCGCCGTTCTGTTCCTCCAAGGCTATCGCCGAGACGAGTTCGTCACCGCCTGACGATCACGTCTTGAAGCGCAGGGCAACGAAGCGCAGGTCACCCTTGCGGTCGATCAGCAGCAGGATCGACTTCTTGCCCTCCGACTGCGCCTGATTGATCTTGGCCGAAACCTCGGGCGGCGAGCTGACCTGCTCCTGGCCTATCTCGACGATCAGGTCGCCCGGCTGCAGGCTCTCCTCAGCCGCGGCCGAGCCTTGGGCTACCTCGGTGATGAGCACGCCCTTGGCACCCTCGGACAGACCGAACCGCGTCCGCTGCTCGGCCTCGAGACTGGCAATCGTGATACCCAGGGCCTCGACCTTGGCGTCCCCGGTGGGAGCCGGCGTGTCCTGCGGCTGACCCAGCTCGGCGACCGTCTCGTCCTCGGGCAGCTCACCGAGGGTGACGGGCAGGGTCATCTCGTCGCCGCGACGCCAAAGCTTGACCTCGACCTCCTTGCCGATGGCCGTCTCCGCCACCAAGCGGGGCAGCGAGCGCATCCGGTCGATCCGCTTGCCGTCGAACTCGATGATCACGTCGCCAGGCTGAATACTGGCCTGCGCCGCCGGGCCACCCGGCGTCACGTTGGCCACAAGCGCGCCATCCGCCTCGGCCAGCCCCAGGCCCTCGGCGATCTCGTCCGTCACGCTCTGGATCCGCACGCCCAGCCAGCCTCGGGCGACCTTGCCGGATTTCATCAGGCTGTCGATGACCGGCTTCGCCAGATTTGCCGGAATGGCGAAGCCGATGCCGACGCTACCGCCGGAAGGCGAGAAGATCGCGGTATTCACCCCGAACACCTTGCCATCCAGCGTGAAGCTCGGGCCGCCCGAGTTGCCGCGGTTGATCGGGGCATCGATCTGGAAGAAGTCGTCATAGGGCCCGGCACGGATATCGCGTCCGCGAGCGGAGACAATTCCTGCCGTCACGGTGGAGCCCAGCCCGAACGGGTTGCCGATCGCGATCATCCAGTCGCCGACCCGGACATCGTCGCTGTCCGCCCACTCGACGTAGGGAAAGGGCTCCGGACGCTCGATCTTGAGCAACGCCAGATCGGTCTTGCTGTCGGTGCCGATCAGTGTCGCCGGATACTCCGATTCATCGTTGAAGATGACGGTGATCTCGTCCGAATCGGCAATCACGTGGTTGTTGGTGACGACAAACCCCGTGGGATCGATCACGAAGCCGGACCCGAGGGAGAAGCTGCGGCGCTGCTGCTGTTCCGGCTGCGCCCGGTCACGATCGAAGAACTCCTTGAAGAAGTCCTCGAACGGCGATCCAGGCGGGAACTGCGGCACGGGCATGTCGGGCTGTGCCTGGGAAGGGACCCCCTTGCGGGTCGAGACATTGACCACCGCCGGCCCGATCTTGGCGACGAGATCGCCAAAGCCCGCGCTCGGCGCCACCGCCTGGGCGCGCACCATCCCCACATCGAGGATCGGCGTCACCAGCACCCCAAGCAGCAGCGCCACGGCCTTGACCCAGGGGCCTGCACCCTGGACACGGCTCACCCGGCGCGGGTCGAGCGCGCTCAGCATCCGCAATCTCCCAATTTGATCCGATCGAGACAGGCCGATGCGGCGCGCAAGCCAGACTGCCGCGCGACGTGACAATCGCGTTGAGAGCGAGCCCCGGTCAGCGACATGCCAGGATCATCGTCCAGCGCCCCTGGCGAAGCAAGGGCGCAATGGGTCCGCGTAGGCAGCATCATCCACGGATCAGCCAGACCAGAAGGACCCCGAACCCAGCGAAGGCCAGACCGCCGATGCGCAGCTGACCCGATTCGATCATCAGGGCGCGTGCCGCTGCCTGCTTCATTGCGTCGGGAAACAAGGACCACAGCACGCCCTCGACAACAAGCACGAGGGCGAGGGCCGTGCCGAGATCGACCATCGGGATACCACCTGCGCGGGCACGAGCCGGGTTACGGAGGCGAGGCGGCGGGTGCGTTCGCGCCCGACGCCAGATCAGCACCCGCGCCCGGCACGCCGGCGGACGGAGCCTCGACCGTGCCACCGTTGAAGTAGCGGAAGAAGTCGCTGTCGGGCGACAGGACGAAGTTGGTGGATCCTTCGCCCAAGGCATTCCGATACGCCTGAAGCGAGCGATAGAAGTTGAAGAACTTGGGATCCTGCCCGAACGCCTCGGCGAAGATACGGATCGCGTCGGCGTCGCCATGACCACGCACGATCTCGGATTCCCGTTGCGCCTCGGCGATCAGCACGCGACGCTCGCGGTCCGCTCGTGCGCGGATCCGCTGCCCGACCTCGGCGCCCTGGGCGCGCAGCTCCTTGGCCTCGCGCTCGCGCTCCGTCTGCATCCGGCGGAACACCGCCTGGCTGTTCTCCGGCGGCAGGTCGGCCCGCTTGATTCGCACGTCGACCAGCTCGACGCCGAATCCGGTCAGCGCCCTATTCACCTCGGTCTTGATCCGATCCATGAGCTGGTTCCGATCCTGCGACAGGATCGAGAACAGGGGGACCTCGCCGAGCACACTGCGCAGGCTGGAGAAGACGATTGGCTCCAGGCGGCTGCGGAAAGCCGCCTCGTTCCCGACCGATTGCCTGAACCGCAGCGCATCGTTGATGCGATAGCGGGCGAAGGCGTCCACCACGAGACGCTTTTGATCCCCGAGGACAAGCTCCACCGAGGGCGCGTCGAAATCGAGCACGCGCTTTTCGTAGAACTCCACCTGCTGAATGAATGGCACCTTGAAGTGCAGTCCGGGCTCCTGGATGATCCGGACCGGATTGCCGAATTGGAGTACCAGCGCCTGCATCGTCTGATGCACGGTGAACATTGCGTTCAAGAGCAGGAAGAGCACGACGGCACCAGCGCCGGCGGCGACTGCGAGTAGACGGGTATTCATTGCGCCGCTCCCTCGACACTGCCAGCCGGCGCCTCCGGCTGGCGCGGCGGTGCGCGACGGTCCAGCTCCGGCAACGGCAGGTAAGGCACGACGCCGTTCGAGCCCTGCTTACCCTCGATGATCACCTTCGTCCCGCTCTTCAGCACTTCCTCCATCGTCTCGAGATAGAGCCGCCTCGCCGTCACGTCCTCGGCCTTCACATATTCGGCGAGAATGGACTTGAAGCGCTGCGCCTCACCCGTGGCCCGAGCCGTCACCTCCTGGCGATAGGCCTGGGCTTCCTGAAGGACACGCTCCGCCTCGCCGCGGGCGCGCGGGATGATGTCGTTCGCGAACGCTTCGGCCTCGTTCTGGGCGCGCTCGCGGTCGGCCTGGGCGCGCTGCACGTCACGGAAGGAATCGATCACCTCTGCCGGCGGGTCGGCCTTCTGCAATTGCACCTCGTCGATCAGGATGCCGGTCCCATACTCGTCCATCAGCACCTGGAGCTGCTCGCGCGCGCGAAGCTCGATTGCCCGCCGGCCCTCGGTGGTTGCCTCGACGATCGGTGTCTGGCCGATGATCTCGCGCATCACGCTCTCGGCCGCGGCCTTGACCGTGTTCTCGGGATCGCGGACGTTGAAGCGGTAGTCGGCAGCGCTGCCGATGCGCCAGAGCACGACGAAGTTGATGTCGATGATGTTCTCGTCACCCGTGAGCATCAGCGCCTCGTCGCTGACGTCCCGGGAAGCGCCCGCCCTGGTCGTTGTCGTCGTCGCCGTTTGACCGGCCGAGCGGAACCCGACCTCGACGCGGTTCACCCTCGTCACCGGGACCCGCTCCACCGCCTCGATGGGTGCGGGGAGATGATAGCGAAGGCCCGGCCCGGTGGTCCGGTCGAGCTGCCCGAAACGCGTGACCAGACCCTGCTCGTCCGGCTGGACGGTGTAGATCCCGCTCGCCAACCACAGCCCGAGGATGGCGAGCCCAACCAGCACAAGGCCCTTGCTGCCGACGCTCGATGGCCCGCCGCCGGGAAACAGGCTCTTCACCTTCTCCTGGCTGCGCCGCAACAGCTCCTCAAGGTCGGGCGGCTGCTGGCCGCCCCCGGGGCGGCCGCCCCACGGGCCGGGGCCGCCGCCTCCTTGCCAGCCGCCGCCTTGACTGTTCCAGGGCATCACAAAAATCCTTGGCTGCGCCGCGAACCCGGCGAAAGACCCACCGTCAGGGCAAGCTGCGGCACTCGATTGGGTCGGACAGCGGTGTATATCGGTCGCAGTCGTTGAGGGATCAACCATGAACGAGATCACCGCCGAGCAGGTGCTCGCGGCTCTACGCCACGTCCGCCATCCGCAGCGGAATCACGATGTCGTCAGCCTCGGCATCGTGTCCGGGGTCGTGGTGAAGAACGGCCATGTCGGCTTCGCGATCGAGGTCACGCCGGAAGAGGCGCCGAGATTGGAGCCGCTGCGCAAGGCGTGCGAGCAGGCCGTGCGGAGCTTGCCTGGCGTGCTGTCATGCACGGCCGTGCTCACCGCCGAGCGTGCGCCCGGCGGAAGGGCCGCCGCAGGGCCGCCGCCGACCATCGGTCGAAGGCAACAAGGTGCCGCCCAGGCGCCGCTCGTGCCGGGCGTGAAGGCGATCGTCGCGGTGGCCTCTGGCAAGGGCGGCGTCGGCAAATCGACCACGGCGGTGAACCTGGCGATGGGCCTCGCCGCCATCGGCGAGCGGGTCGGGTTGCTGGATGCCGACATTTATGGGCCGTCACTGCCGCGCATGGCCGGCATCAAAGGCCGCCCCGAGACGGTGGACGGCAACAAGCTGCGGCCGATGGAGAGCTTCGGCGTCAAGGTGATGTCGATGGGTTTCCTCGTCGAGGAGGACGCCCCGATGATCTGGCGCGGCCCCATGGTCCAGAGTGCGCTGCAACAGATGCTCGGCGACGTGCAGTGGGGCGAACTCGACGTGCTGGTCGTCGACATGCCGCCGGGCACGGGCGACGCCCAGCTCACCATGGCGCAGCGGGTTCCGCTCGCCGGTGCGGTCATCGTGAGCACGCCGCAGGACATAGCACTCCTCGATGCCCGCAAGGCGATCAACATGTTCCGCAAGGTCGACGTGCCGGTCCTCGGCATCGTCGAGAACATGTCCTATTTCTGCTGCCCCAACTGCGGCCACCGCAGCGAGATCTTCGCCCATGGCGGCGCACGCGCCTGTGCTTCCAAGTACGGCGTCGACTTCCTGGCCGAGATCCCGCTGGACGTCGAAGTGCGCGAGACCAGCGACGACGGCCGCCCGATCGTGGTCAGCGAACCCGGACATCCGATCGCCGAGGCCTATCGGGGCTTGGCGATGACCATAAGGGACAAGCTGGCCGTGGCGCAGGGTCAGGTGGGCCGACGATTTCCCCGAATCGTCTATGCCTGACCGGGCGGGCACCGATCCGCTCGGGGCCCTCCGGCTCTGCTGGAGCCCCTCGAGGGCTCAGCGCGCCTCGGCGGCCTCCGCCCGGGCGCGCGCCACCTCGAGCGCCCTGGTCAGGCGCTCGCGCTCGTGGTCGGTCTTGGCGTCGCCGACATCCTCCTCAGCGTCGCGCAGGGCTTGGCGGGCCTGCTCGACGCCGATGTCCTCGAGCGGCTCGGCCTCGTCGGCCAGAACGGTGCAGCCCTTCTCGTTGACCTCGGCGAAGCCACCGGTGACGAACAAGCGCTGATCCACGCGATCGCCCTGGTAGACCGCGATGACCCCGGGGCGCAGCAGCGACATGAGCGGAGCGTGGTTCGGGAGGACGCCGAAATCGCCCTCCGCACCCGGAACCACCACCATGTCGGCGTCGATGCTGGCGAGCAGGCGCTCGGGCGAGACCAGCTCGAACACCACCTTGCTGTCCGCCATCAGTCGGCCGCCAGCTTCTTGGCCTTGGCAATCGCCTCATCGATGCCGCCGACCATGTAGAAGGCGGCCTCGGGCAGATGGTCGTACTCGCCGGCGACGATGCCCTTGAAGCCCTTGATCGTGTCCTCGACAGCGACGAGCTTGCCGGGCGAGCCGGTGAACACCTCGGCGACGTGGAAGGGCTGGCTGAGGAAGCGCTGGATCTTGCGTGCGCGGGCGACGACCAGCTTGTCCTCCTCCGAGAGCTCGTCCATGCCCAGGATCGCGATGATGTCCTGGAGCGCCTTGTAGCGCTGCAGCGTCTCCTGCACCGAACGCGCGACTTGGTAGTGCTCCTGGCCGACCACCGCGGCATCCAGGATGCGCGAGGTCGAGTCGAGCGGATCCACCGCCGGGTAGATGCCGAGCTCGGCGATCTGCCGCGACAGCACGGTGGTGGCGTCGAGGTGGGCGAAGGAGGTGGCGGGCGCCGGGTCGGTCAAGTCGTCGGCGGGCACGTAAATGGCCTGCACCGAGGTGATCGAGCCCTTCTTCGTCGAGGTGATGCGCTCCTGCAGGCCGCCCATGTCGGTGGCCAGCGTCGGCTGGTAACCCACCGCCGACGGGATGCGGCCCAGCAGCGCGGACACTTCCGAGCCGGCCTGGGTGAAGCGGAAAATGTTGTCGACGAAGAACAGCACGTCCTGGCCTTCTTCATCGCGGAAATATTCGGCGGCGGTCAGGCCCGACAGCGCGACACGGGCGCGGGCGCCCGGCGGCTCGTTCATCTGGCCGTACACGAGCGCCACTTTGGAGCCTTCGCCGTCGAGCTTGATGACGCCCGACTCGATCATCTCGTGATAGAGGTCGTTGCCTTCGCGCGTGCGCTCGCCGACGCCGGCGAACACGGACACGCCGCCGTGCGCCTTCGCGACGTTGTTGATCAGCTCCATGATCGTGACGGTCTTGCCGACGCCGGCGCCGCCGAACAGGCCAATCTTGCCGCCCTTGGCGTAAGGCGCGAGCAGGTCGATGACCTTGATGCCCGTGACGAGAATTTCCGATTCGGTCGACTGCTCTTCGAACGACGGGGCCGAACGGTGGATCGGCAGCGTCTTGGTCGCCTTGACCGGACCGCGCTCGTCGACCGGCTCGCCGATGACGTTGAGGATGCGGCCGAGGGTCGCCGGGCCGACCGGCATGGAGATCGGGGCGCCGGTGTCCGTCACCTTGGCACCGCGCACGAGGCCGTCGGTGGTGTCCATGGCGATGGCGCGCACGGTGTTCTCGCCGAGATGCTGCGCGACCTCGAAGACGAGGCGGTTGCCCTGGTTGTCGCACTCCAGCGCGTTCAAGATCTGCGGCAGCTCGCCGTCGAACTGAACGTCGACGACGGCGCCGATCACCTGGGTAATTTTGCCGACAGAATTGGCCATGGTCTGCTCCGATGCGGACTTGCGTGTGTTCGTTTGCCGCGCGTTATGCGCGAAGTTCCAAGTGCGTTAGACGGCTTCAGCGCCCGAGACGATTTCGATCATCTCGCGGGTGATGACGGCCTGACGCGTACGGTTGTAGTTGAGCGTGAGCTTGTTGATCATTTCGCCAGCGTTGCGCGTCGCGTTGTCCATCGCGGCCATGCGCGCGCCCTGCTCGCCGGCGAAGCTTTCCAGCATCGCGCGGAACACCTGCACCGCGAGATTGCGCGGCAGCAGATCGGCGAGAATCTCGGTTTCGTCCGGCTCGAATTCGTAGATCGCCGGCACGCCGGCGCTGGTCGGCGCGGTCTCAGCGACGACGGGCGCCGCCGGAACCGGGAACGGGATCAGCTGCTGAACGGTCAGCTCTTGCGTGATCGCCGACTTGAAGCGGTTGTAGACCAGCGAGGCCACGTCGAATTCGCCGGCGGCATACATGTCGGCGAGCAGCGCGGCGATGTCCGCGCCTTCTTCGAAGCGCAGCTTCGGCTTGCCGATGCCGTCGACCGACTTGAACATGATCGGGCCGAACTCGCCCTTGAGCTGATCGCGGCCCTTGCGGCCGAGGGTCAGCACTTTCACGGTCTTGCCGGCGGCGAGCAATTTACGGATGTGAGCGCGCGCGCCGCGCACGATC
>JBGAKU010000198.1:0-10314 GCA_044224255.1 Geminicoccaceae bacterium | reverse complement strand
GGCGACAATGTCGCCTTTGTGGTGGCCACTACCCGTGAGCAGGCCAAGGATGCGGCCGAGCTGATCGAGGTCGATTACCAGGAGCTGCCGGCGGTGGCCGACACGGCCGGAGCCCTGGCTCTCGGTGCTGCACAGGTGCACCCCGAAGCCCCCGGCAACCTCGCCTTCGACTGGCACTACGGCGACGAGGCCGGTGTGGCCGCTGCCTTTGCCAAAGCCGCACGGGTGGTGAAGCTCGAGCTGATCAACAATCGGGTGATCTGCAACGCAATGGAGCCACGCGCCTGCGTCGCCGAGTGGGACGCGGCGGCAGGCAGGCTCACGCTGCAGACCGGCACACAGGGCGTCTGGATGCCCCGCAACATCCTGGCAGCGAGCCTCGGCCTCGAGCCGGAGCAGGTGCGCGTGACCACGGGCGATGTCGGCGGCGGCTTCGGCATGAAGGCGTTCTTCTACCCCGAATACTCCATGGCCGGTTTTGCCGCCCGGGCGCTGGGGCGGCCGGTGAAATGGACCGGCGAGCGCGGCGAGAGCTTCCTCTCCGACACGATGGGGCGTGACCACGTCACCGTGGCCCAGGTGGCCTTCGATGCCGACCATCGAATCTTGGGCCTGAAGGTCGACCTGGTCGCCAACATGGGCGCCTACTACTTCGCGTTCGCGCCCTATATCCCGACCGGCGCCGCCTTGAAGGTGCTGCCGGGCGTCTATGACGTGAAGACGCTGAGCTATGGCGTGAAGGGCGTTTTCACCAATACGGTGCCGGTGGACGCCTATCGCGGTGCGGGCCGCCCGGAGTCGATCTACTGCATGGAGCGGTTGATGGACTTCGCCGCCGACGAGCTCGGCGTCGATCCGGTGGAGCTGCGTCGCAAGAACTTCGTGCGCCCGGAGCAGATGCCGTTCCAGACCGCGGCAGGTGAGCTCTACGATACGGGCGAGTTCGCCAGGGTCATGGACACCTGCCTCGAGAAGGCCGACTGGGCCGGGCTCTCGGCCCGGCGTGCCCAGGCGCAGGCCAAGGGCAAGCTCCGTGGCATCGGCATGTGCTACTATATCGAATCGACCATGGGCGATCCGACCGAGCATGCCGCGATCGAGTTCACGGACGACGGCTTCGTCAACGTCCTGGTCGGCACGCAGACCAACGGCCAGGGCCACGACACCGCCTACGCCCAGGTCCTGCACAGCCGCCTGAACGTGCCGTTCGAGAAGATCCGCATCGTCCAGGGCGACACCGATCGGATCAAGGCCGGTGGCGGAACCGGCGGCTCGCGCTCGCTGACCGCGCAGGGCATGGCGATCAACGATGCCTCGGACCTCGTGATCGAGCGCGGCAAGGCGTTCTCGGCCCAGCTGTTCGAGACCGCAGCCGCCGACATCCAGTTCCAGGACGGCACCTTCCGCGTCGCCGGCACCGACCGTGCGGTCGGCATCATGGAGCTGGCCGGCAAGGCCCGGGCGATGGCGCCGTCCCTGGGCATGGAGGGCGGGCTCGACGCCGCCGCCACCACCAATCTCAGCGCCTGGACCTTCCCCAACGGCTGTCACATCGCCGAGGTCGAGGTCGACCCCGACACCGGCACGGTGGAGATCGTCAACTACAACGTCGTCGACGATTTCGGCGTGGTCCTGAACCCGATGCTCGTCGAGGGCCAGGTTCATGGCGGCATCGTGCAGGGAATCGGGCAGGCGCTGCTGGAGGGTGCCGTCTACGACGACAGCGGCCAGCTGCTGACCGGCTCGTTCATGGACTACACCATGCCGCGCGCCGACAACATGCCGTCCTTCGACTTCTCGACCTTCGAGGTGCCCTGCAAGAACAATGCGATGGGTGTGAAGGGCTGTGGCGAGGCCGGCTCGGTCGGTGCCCCCGCCGCCGTGATCAACGCCCTGGTCGATGCGCTTGCGCCGCTCGGGGTCGACCATGTCGACATGCCGGCCACGCCGGAGAAGGTGTGGCGGTTGGCGCAGACCCGGCTCGCCGCCTGACCCTGGACGGTTCCGACCGATGCGGGGGAACCCGGCCACGGCCAAGCTGTTCTCTTCGCATCGTCTTCGTTCTTCTTGCCTCTCCCTCGTGCATCTGCCCCCCTTCACGGGGGGCTTCTTTTTTCCGGTCCGACGGTCGGTCAAATCCTGCTGAACCACTGGCTAGAACGATTTTCGCCGTGTACGCCCCGCGACGGGCCATGCTACGGTCCACCCAAAGTGGAGTTTGGAGAGGCCCATGGCGATCTTTCGCGAGGAGGTGGCGGGCTTGGTGCCTGCGCTGCGCGCGTTCGCCCGCGCTCTCACCGGCGGCGAGCGTGCCATGGCCGATGACCTGGTCCAGGACACCATGGTCAACGCGCTCCAGGGACAGGACCAGTTTCAGCCGGGCACGAATCTCGAGGCTTGGCTGTTCACCATCCTGCGCAACCGCTACCGCAGCCTTCGGGCACGCCGGCACGTCACCGCCGAAGTGGCGACCGACGATCTCGAGCCCCTCGCCGCGGTCCCTGCTCTGCAGGAACGTCACCTCGAGGTCGTCGCCTTCCGGCGCGCCTTCGCGCGCCTGCCGCGCTCCCAGCGGGAGATGCTGGTGCTCGTGACCGTGCGCGGCCTGTCCTACGAGGCGGCCGCGCAGATCTGCGGCTGCGAGGCAGGAACAGCCAAGAGCCGAGTGCATCGGGCGCGGGCCGCGCTCAAGGCCATGCTGCTCGACGACGAGCCTGTCGCCTCCCCGTGCGGTCCCCGCGCACGGCGAGGCAGCGGGGTGCGCCCTCACGGTGGGCCGGCGTTCCGCATCGGCAAGCGCACGTCCGCGGCTTCGGCCGGCGTCGCGAGCGGCTGAGCGAGGCCGAGCGCTCCCAGCCATCCATCGACTCGCGGCAGCAGATCGTCCGCATCCAGACTGCCACCGGCCGCCGAGACTCCCGAGACGAGGCCGGCTAGGGTGGCGCCATGCAGTCGCCTACACGAGTTTCTGCGCGGTCCGCGGCCCAGCCCGGGACGGTGCCATGAGTCCCGCGGTCGTCATCGTCGGCGCCGGCCAGGCCGGGTTCCAGGTCGCCGCCTCCCTGCGCGGGGAGGGCTTCGCCGGTACGATCCGGCTGATCGGCGCCGAGCCCCATCCGCCCTATCAGCGGCCACCGCTGTCCAAGGGGCTGCTCCTCGGCAAGATGGAGCCCGCGCGCCTGCTGTTCCGGCAGCCGACCTTCTATGCCGCGCAGGCGATCGATCTCGATCTCGGGCGGGCGGTGGCCTCGATCGACCGTGCCGGCCGCAACGTGATCGACGAAGCCGGCACCGCCGTCCCCTACGACACGCTCGTGCTCGCCACCGGCACCCGCGTCCGCCCGCTGCCCGTGCCAGGCGCCGACCTCGACGGCGTGCTCTATCTGCGCACGCTCGACCACTCGGGCGAGCTTGCCCGACGGGCCGAGAGTGCCACGCGCGCCGTGGTGATCGGCGGCGGGTTCATCGGCCTCGAGGTCGCGGCGGCTCTGCGCATGCTCGGCAAGCAGGTGACGGTGCTCGAGGCCGCGGACCGGTTGATGGGCCGCGTCGTCGCCCCGATCATCTCGGCCTTCTACGCCGATCTGCATCGCGCCCGTGGCGTGGAGCTGGTGCTCGATGCGCGGATCGAGGGGCTGGCGGGCAAGGATGGCCGCGTGAGTGCCGTGGTCATGGCCGACGGCACCCGGCACGAGGCGGATCTGGTCGTGATCGGCATCGGCGTCCTGCCCAATGTCGAGCTGGCCGAGGCCGCCGGCCTCGCCTGCGCGAACGGCATCGTCGTCGACGAGCAGGGGCGGACCTCGGACCCCGCGATCTATGCCGCGGGCGAGTGCACGAGCCACCCCAACCGGTTCGCCGGCGGCTTCGCCCGCCTGGAGTCGGTGCAGAACGCCGTCGACCAGGCCAAGGCCGTGGCCACCTCGATCCTCGGCCGCCCGGCCGCCTACGACGAGGTGCCCTGGTTCTGGAGCGACCAGTACGAGGTCAAGCTGCAGATGGTCGGCCTCTCGGCCGGCCACGACCTCCAGGTGGTCCGCGGCGACCCGGCAAGCAGCCGGTTCTCGGTGTTCTATTTCCGAGGCGGCCGGTTGCTGGCGATCGATTCGGTCAACCGCGCCGCGGACCACATGGCAGGCCGCAAGCTGCTCGCCGCCGGCACGGAGCTGACGGCGGAGCAGGCGGCGGACGAGAGCTACGACCTCAAGGCGGCCATCGTCACCGCGTGAATCGGTGGCGCACCGCCAGGTTCGCGCGTGCCGCCATGTCGGTGGCACCGGTGCCGCTGCCCGCCATGTTCGCTCTCAGGGCCATGTTGGCCCGCGAGGTCATGTCGGCTCGCGAGGTGCTGCTGTCCCCCGCCATCGCCGGCTCCAACGCGATCTCGCTCAGCGGTCCCGAGACGATGTCGATCCGGAGGGAGAAGTCTTCCTTGTCGTAGTCCCAGACGAACACGTCGTCCGCGAACCGATCGATCTTGGCGACCACGCCCCAATGGTCGATGGTCGTGGGTTTCCCCCCGGCCTTGGGGTTCCCAGGTTCGATTACCTGCATGCCTTCACCATGCACAAGAAATACATATGGCTTCGGCAGAAAATATAGCTCACCTTCATAGGCAAACGCATAAATTCTGGCCAGGGTCGCATTTTGTGGTTTAAGTTGCTGTAGCAAGAAGCTGTTGCCGCCTAGTGGCGCTTGACCGTCTATCTCAGCCCTGTTAAGGGTTAGAGCGTCAAATGGACGCCCAAACAACTTCACTCCAGACGGACTCAGCAGACTCTCGGGCATATCTATCTCCCACTAGTGATATCGTCATCTAAAGCTTGAACCATGGAGGCAACCGGCGCCCGACATCGCGCACCGGCGCCGGCTCGGCAAACCGACAGCCGAAACCCGCCCTCGAGCCACCGCCTCGCAGCCCGACCCGAGGTCGATCCCGCGCCGAGAGAAATCGGTGTCGATGATGTCGCCAAATCGGCCGCCGCTCAACTCCCGATCCACGGCGATCAGCGCTCGGCCCACCTCCGCGAAGGTCAGTCCCGCAGGATCCAGCATCCCGAACATCCCGGCAAGGGCGTAGCCGGCCCAATCGCGCGCGTCGTGCAGAATGCGCTTGAACTCGGAGTGATGCCCGCGATAGGCGGCGACGAACAGGTTTTGGACGTCGTGCGGGTCGTCCACCTCCTCGATCAGCGACTCGGCGAGATAGTGCAGGCGCCGGCTGAGCAGGCCGTGCTCCACCAACATGCGCTGGAAGACGTCGACGAGGACGTCGAAGACGGCTCCGGTCAGCACCTGGGAGAGATCATGCGCCTCGCGCCCCAACCCGGCGGGATCGACCCAGGTCCCGTCCGCGGCAAGCTCGACGCCCTGTAGCTCGGCCATGGTCGCCGTGTTGGCGGCCCAGCGGATCTGCTCGGTGGCGGTCAGCTCGCCGAGGCGGTTGAAGGCGCTCGGCACGTAGAGATTGCCGCGCGTCTGCTGCAGGAGATCGTCGACCACGGCGTCGAAATGCAAGACCGCGACCAGCGCGATCAGATCCGCCATGGCCTCGTGGAAGGCCAGGAACTGCCCGGTGCGCGCAGGCCCGACCGGGATGCCAACCTCGGCGAACAGAATGGCGTGCCCCAGCTCGTGCGCGAGCACGTCGAAGCTCAGACAGTACGGCATCCGTACGCTGGCGGAGAGCGGGGTATGGCCGGTCTCGATGAACCCGAACCCCGACTGCGCATTGTCCCACTCGACAAGCGGAATCAGCTCCAGCCGGGGCAGCAGGTCGGCAAAGTGCCACCTGATCTCATGCCCGAGATAGTCTTCCCAGAGGTCGAGGACCCGTCGAACCACGCCGAACATGTGGGCGGCGCAGAACTCCCGCGTGCCTTCGGCCAGAGTGTCGAAGTGGCCGATCGGGTTCGGTCGTGCGGGCGCATGAACGGGGCCGGCATAGGGCGGCAGATAGGGATAGCCGTAAAGCTGCGCCTTGTGGATAGGATCGACCGCATACATCCGTCCATCGAATGGTCCGGGGCCGATGCTGCCTGGGGGCGATGCCACATAGATCGGCTCCGGCGTCTGAAACGCCGGCAGCGATGGCGATTGGGGAAACAATCGAAACCTCGTCCCCGTTCGACGCAACCGGCGATCCAAGTCGCGGGACATGATGCTTGGCAATCCCCCGATCTCTATGAGTCCATGCTACCAGGGATGACCAGCCGCGCCAACGGCCTCATCGGGCGCGCCTTCGCCCGGGCTGCGCTCGCGCCACGCCCGCTCGCGCCAGAGAGCACGCGCGAGATCGGCGGCGTCGGAGAATGCCAGCGACCGGCCATAGGCATCATGATCAACCGGAATCGGCTCGTTCCGGCTCGATGCGTGCCAAGAGACCAAGCCCGCTACCGCGGCGGTGTCCAGGATCGGCTCGACCAGACCCACGAGTGCCCGATCCTTACGCTCCGCGCGCGCACGCAAGGCCGCGTATTCGCCATCGAGCCGGAGCAGATCGAGAAGCTCGCCGGCCGCGTAGGGCGCGTCGCTACGTGTCAGCGATCCCAACCGCGCCTCGTCGGCGACCAGCCGCCGCAGGCCGTTATCGTCGAGATCGCGTTCTCGACACCAACTCTCCAGGGCAACCTGCCGAAACAAACCGCGTGCCGCGCGCATCATTGTCATGGTCCGACGTCGCTCCGCTGGCTCCGGGTCGATCCCCACATCCTCCGCGCGGACCAGCGCGGCACGGCGCTCCACGGCACGGCGAAGCAGGTCTTCTGCCGGACAGAGCGAAAGCCGTGCCTCGTCGAGCACGCGCAGCGCCATCGGCGGCCGACCATCTTCCATCGGCAGCTCTGCGGTAGCGAGAGCAGCCCGCCAAGCCGCCGTCTCCTCGAGCCGAAAGCTCGGCACGAAAGGCGGCGGATCGGCGCCGAGCTCCTTGATTGCGGCCAACATCGCCCTGGCATCGGCCGCCTTGACGTCGACCCGCCCGGTCGGAAGCCACCGGGCAAGACGATCTCGCGCCGCATCGTCCGGGCAGACATCGTCACCGGCCGAGAGCACGGCCGACAGGTTGCGATCCGGATAGGGCGCCGCCTTGAGCGCGTCCACCAGCCGATCCCGGGTGACCTCGTCGATCACGCCGGCTGACGCAGCCAGCGCCAGCGTGGCACGGATGTTGACCATCGCCTCCGAAAGGGCGAGGAATCCGGTCTCGGGGGGGCCATGCAGGACGGCCACCTCATCGTCATCCTCGAACAACTCCGCTCGATAGGGCTCGAACCTGCCGCTCCGGTACGCAGCATACACCGTCCCGATTCCGACCATCCCGAAGCCGTCGAGCTCGGCGGCACGAAGCGCGCCCATGCTCGCGGCGCCGAGCACATGGACACCGCTCGCGAGCGCGAAGAGTATCTCCTTGTGCCAGCATGCCGGCACATCACGAAAATAGCCGTCGACGATCCCGACGACCGAGGGGCGTTGCTCCCGAACCAGGCGCAGGAGATCACCCTGACGGACGGGCGGCAGATAGACAGCATCCAGCAGGCCCTTGGCCTCGGCCAGGGGCAAGGTCGGCCCAAGGAAGACGTAACGGCTCACTGGGCGCCCGCGCGACGGGCGCGATGGCCCGGCACATAATCTGGCGCATCACTTGGGCCCTCGAGGCCCGCCGCGACCACCCGGAATATGGGCACCCCGATCTCCGGTCGCGTCAGATCGACGGCCGCCACCGACCGCACGCCGGCCGCACTCACAGCCGCGAGCGCAAGCTCGAGGTCGCCTGCGGCGCCCGCGGCCGAGCCATCGCAGCCCGTCGCCGGTCCATGCCCTGCGTCCGGCTCCTGCAGCCACCGCTCGGCCTCGCGGTAGCGCCGCGCTCTGGCTCCAGCCTCGTAGAGCTCACCGCCCATGTCGTCGCGCGAGCCCGCGATGAAGGTGAGCCTCGCCTGCAGAGCCTCGAGGATCGCGCGCAGCGCGGCGATCTCGGCACGCGGATGGCATCCGGCCCCGAACTCGGGGTCGGCATCGCCGGGGTCGCGGCCTACGACTAAGCAGACGATCACCGGCAGGTCGATATCCGAGGTCGCGTCCCAGAGCCCGACACGTAGACCCGCACACTTGAGTTGCGCGAGCAGGTTCCCGGCATGCGTGCCCATCAGGACCGCCGGGTCGAGCGCGGTCTCCAACCGGCGCTGGCGGTCGCCGAGCCGCCACAGCGTCACGGCATCGCGCTCGACCAACTCGGTCAACCCTTGCAGCATGGCCTCAGCACGATCGTTCCCTGCGCCGAGGCCACTCGTCGTCATGCAGATGCCGGCGCTCAGCACATCCGTGCCCCGCGTGTAGTCCGCCGATACCGCGGCGAATGGCACGAGCATGGAGCCGCCGTAGCGGAGATCGACGGCGTCGATCCAGGCGATCGGGCCATCATGAGCCGATGCCGTTGCGGAGCGAGGCAGATCCAGCGGGTCGAGAAACGGCCGCTCGCCAATCAGCTCGTCGGGCCGCATCCACCATAGAGGCCCGCCGATCGTCTCCGCATGGAACAGCTCGGCAGCCTCCATGATCGCCGAGACCTTCGCCGCCGCGATCGTCATGCCCTTGCCTTGCGAGACGGCGAGCGAGCGAGCGTTGGGCCTGACGACGGTGACGACGGGAATGCCGATGCGGTCGAGACCGGTGACGTTGGCGATGCGCGTGATACCCATGCACGCGAGATGCGGCCGAAGCCGCTCGAGGGTCTGCTCGGACGGCACCAGCCGGTGCTGCCCGATCGCGGCGTCGCCCCCGGCCTTAGGAGCCGTCATGCCCGACGCGCGGTGGCGTGGTGCCCGGTACGCCGCCCGATATCTCGAGCTCGCGGCGCGCTTCCCGCAGATCGAGCGTGTCGAACCCTTCCTGGAATTGGCGATACACGCTCGCGAGAGGCTCGCGCGACCGATTGCCCAGCTGCTGCTTCCGCCGCAGCCGCGCGAGGCTGGTCGCCGCGCGCAGCTCGAGCGCCACCGACTGCTGAGCCCGCGCGAGACTGAGCGCCTCGCCGAAACAGGCCTCGGCCTCGTCCGCGCGCGGAGCCGAGAGCGCCAGCAGGACCTCGCCACGCCGCCGATGCAGCTCCGGGAGCCAGATCGGCCAAACCCGCTCCTCCGCCTCCTCGATCGCCCGTTCGACCTCGTCGAGTGCGGTCCCGGTCCGTCCGGCCTCAACGAGACACTCGGCCAACATGTCGGAATAGATCGAGAAATCCTCGGGGGTGCCCGAGACTCGCTCGACCGCAAAGGCCTCGGTCATCATGCCGATGCCCCGCTCGCGCTCGCCGGACGCAGCGATGGCCCAGCCCAGATAGAGGCGACCCTTGGCGTGATGGTCGGCGAGACCACGCTCGTGCCCAAGATCAATCATCCGCTGCGCCAGCTTGCGCGCGGCCTCAGGCTCCCGCCGATAACGCCGAAACGTCACGGCAATGTCCAGCGCATGGAGCCGGCTGCCGGCATGGCCCAGCCGCTCGCTCCAGCTCAGGGCATCCAGACAGTACCGCAGGGCCTGCTCGGCGGACCCCAGATGCCAGAGGACCAGTGCCGCCTCGCCGCTGCCGCATACCCGGGCGTCGTGACCGCCGAAGAAGTCCGCCTGGCCACGATAGTCGCCCTGCTCGTAGAGCTTGAGGCCAGCCTGAATGTGCCGCCAGGAATCCTTGAGATCGCTCAGGTTGAAGCGGGTCGCCCAGAGGCAGTGATGCGCCTGCAGCAGCACGCCCGGGTCGCCCAGCCGCTGTGCGAGACCGAACAGACGCTCGGCACGCTCGAGCTGGGCATGGATGCCGGGCGAGATTCGCCACCATCCCCATAACGCCGCCACGTGATCCGATGAGGGCTCAACCCGCTCGCACAGCTCGACCGCCTGCCGATAGACCGCCTCCACACGCTGCGCGCCGGGACCCTGGCTGAGGATCAACGACGGTCCGAGAGTGACCAGATAGCCCAGCTCCCGACCGTCGGTAGCGGTGTCCCGAGGAAGGCTGCGAAGGCTCTGCAGGCCGCGCTCAAGATGGCTGACGGCCTCGACGTTCGCCGAGCGCGCCACTGCGATGCGGCCCGCTTGCAGCCAGTAGTACGCTGCCTTGTCGTGGGCCTGGGCCGCCACACTGTGTTGTGCGGCCAGTTCCGGGCTCGCCGCCACCAGGGCGGGGAACGATGCCTCCAGCACCTCCACGATGTTGGCATGGAGCGTGCGCCGAGTGGTGCGGAGCAGCCCATTGTAGGCCGCGTCGCGAACCAGCGAGTGCTTGAACGCGAACCGGCTGCCCGAATCGTCGAGCGGCAG
>JBGAKU010000197.1:0-10335 GCA_044224255.1 Geminicoccaceae bacterium | reverse complement strand
GGGCCAGGTTGACCCGGGTCGGGGTGTTGTCGAGCTGAATCGCGAGCGCATTGGATTCCTCGCTGAGCACGAGGTCGAGCTGGTAGTCGAGGGGCCGCTGAGTACCCGTCGGATTGAGCTCGTCCAGGAGATAGCCGCGCAGATACTGCCCGCGACGGCCATAGAGCTGGGTCACGTCGATCGACGCCAGGACCGGCAGGACCTTCTGCGTCTGCTCGCGGCCGTAGATCGGCTGCAGGCCGCAGCCGCCGAGGCCGAGCAGCCACGTCAGCAGCAGGCGGCGCGGCGGCTCAGACCACGACATTGACGATCTTGTCGGGGACGACGATGACCCGGCGCGGCAGCTTGCCGTCCAGCGCCCGCCGCACCCCCTGATCGGCCAGGGCGGCGGCCTCGGCCGCCTCGCGGCTCGCACCCACGGGCAGCTCGATCTCGCCGCGCCGCTTGCCGTTGACCTGGACCGCGATCGTCACGCTGTCGGCGGTGATCCAGGTCGGGTCGGCCTGCGGCCAGGTCGTGTCCACCAGCAGGTCCCGGTGATCGAGGCGCTCCCACAGCTCCTCGGCCAGATGCGGGGTCATCGGCCCGAGAAGCACGACGATGGTCTCAATCGCCTCGCGCACCATGGCCCGGTCGGCCCCGGTGGCGGGGCGGAACGCCTCGGCCGCGTTGGAGAGCTCGCGGATCAGGGCCACCGCCTTGTTGAAATGCAGCCGCTCGAGCTCGGTCGTGACCTGGGCGATCGTCCGATGCAGCAGCCGCTTGAGGACGACGCCCTCCGCACCGAGCTCGCCTTCGGCGGACGGCGCCACGGCCAAGGCCTCGCCGACCAGACGCCACAGCCGGTTCAGGTAGCGCCAGGCACCGTCGACCCCGGCATCGGTCCATTCCAGATCGCGGTCGGGCGGGCTGTCGGAGAGCATGAACAGGCGCGCGGTGTCGGCGCCGTAGCCGGCGATGATCGCCGCCGGGTCGATCGTGTTGCGCTTCGACTTGCTCATCTTCTCGACGCGCCCGGCACTCACCGCGCGACGGTCGGCGACCGCGATCCAGTCGCCCTCCTCCTGGCGCGCCACCTCGCCCGGCTCCAGCCAGTTGCCGGCCGCGTCCTTGAAGGTCAGGTGCGTGATCATGCCTTGCGTGAACAGGCCGGCGAACGGCTCGGCCAGGTCGAGATAGCCGCACCGGCTCATCGCGCGCGTGTAGAAGCGGGAATAGAGCAGGTGCAGCACGGCGTGCTCGACGCCGCCGATGTACTGGTCGACCGGCAGCCAGTAGTCGGCCGCGTCCTTGGCGAACGGCAGATCGACAGCAGCGGCGTCGGCGAAGCGGGCGAAGTACCAGGAGCTCTCGACGAAGGTGTCGAAGGTGTCGGTCTCGCGCCGCGCGGCGGCACCGCAGGCGGGGCAGGCGACGTGGCTCCAGGTCGGATGGTGCTCGAGCGGGTTGCCGGGCCGCGAGAAGTCCACGTCCTCGGGCAGCTCCACCGGCAGCTGGTCGCGCGGCACCGGCACGACGCCGCAGCCCTCGCAGTGGATGATGGGGATCGGGCAGCCCCAATAGCGCTGCCGCGACACGCCCCAGTCGCGCAGCCGCCAGGTGGTCTCGCCGCGCCCGCGCTCCAGCCGCTCCAGCTCCTCGACGACCCGCGCCTTCGCCGCGGGGACGTCGAGGCCGTCGAGGAAGCGGGAACGGAACAGCCTGCCGTCGCCAACATAGGCCTCCGCGCCGACGGCGAACGAGTCGGGCTCGGCATCGGGCGGCAGGACCACCGGCAGGACCGGCAGCCCGTACTTGCGAGCGAAATCGAGGTCGCGCTGGTCGTGCGCCGGGCAGCCGAAGATCGCCCCCGTGCCGTAGTCCATCAGCACGAAGTTGGCGACATAGACCGGCAGGAGCCAGTCGGGGTCGAGCGGGTGGCGGCAGTGCAGGCCCGTCGCGTAGCCGCGCTTCTCCTGCGTCTCGATCTCGGCCTCGCTCGTGCCGCCGCGCAGGCATTCGGCCGCGAACGCTCCCAGCGCCGCGTCCTCGTGCGCGAGCGCCGTGGTCAAGGGATGATCCGGCGCGATCGCAATGAACGACGCCCCGAACAGCGTGTCCGGCCGGGTCGTGAAGACCTCCATCACCGCGTCGCGCTCCGCCAGGTCGAAGCGGACCCGCGCGCCGGTCGACTTGCCGATCCAGTTGCGCTGCATCAGCCGGACCTTCTCCGGCCAGCGCTCCAGCCCGTCCAGGGCGGCCAGCAGCTCCTCGGCGAAGGCGGTGATGCGGAAGAACCACTGCGACAGCTTGCGGCGCTCGACCACCGCCCCGCTGCGCCAGCCGCGCCCGTCGATCACCTGCTCGTTGGCGAGCACGGTGCGGTCGACCGGGTCCCAGTTGACCCAGCTTTCCTTGCGGTACACGAGCCCGCGCTCGAGCATGTCCAGGAACATGGCCTGCTCATGGCGGTAGTAGGCCGGGTCGCAGGTCGCGACCTCGCGCGACCAGTCGAGCGAGCAGCCGATCGCCTTCATCTGCTCGCGCATCTCGGCGATGTTCTGCCAGGTCCATGCGGCCGGGTGCACGCCCTTCTGGATCGCGGCGTTCTCAGCCGGCAGGCCGAACGCGTCCCAGCCCATGGGATGCAGGACGTTGAAGCCCTGCGCGCGCTTCAGGCGGGCGACGACATCGCCCATGGTGTAGTTGCGCACATGGCCCATGTGGATGCGCCCCGACGGGTAGGGGAACATCTCCAGGACATAGTATTTCGGCCGCGCCGGGTCGGCGGCCGCCTCGAAGCAGCGGCGCTCGTGCCAGATCTGCTGCCACTTCGCCTCGGTGGCGCGGAACGGATAGCGGGACATCGATCCTCAGGAAAGCTCGGGCGGGGCGGCGTACCCTAGCCGCGGCCAGCCGGCAACGACAAGCTCAGCCCGTGGCCTCGAGGCCGGCGATCCGCAGCTCGCGCGCCTTGGTCAGGATCTTGTCCTCGAGCTGGCTGACCGTCTGCGGGTCCACCGGCTCGTCGACCCAGTCCCCGCGTTCGTCGCGCTGTTGCCGGATCACCGACACCTTCACCCCGTCGGCCCTGAGGCTGCGGTCCAAGATCAACACCTGGACCTTCAGCCGCTCGGCGGCCAGCCCGGTGGGCTGGTACCAGTCGGTGATGATCAGGCCGCCGAACGGGTCCGCCGAGGCCAGCGGCATGAAGTCGAGGGTCTCCAGAGCACCGCGCCAGAGATAGGCGTTGACGCCGATGCCCCCGCTACCGGTCGACTCGGCCGCAGCCTGCTGCGCCGCCGCGCTATTGCCGGTGCCGAAGATGGTAATCCCGTCGCGTCCCGTGAACGTGCCCGACTGGTTGCGCTGCCTTTGCTGCTGGGGATCGAACACCGTGAACTCGGGCATCTTGCCCTGGCCGCACGACGCCACGCCCAGGCCACTGATCAGAAGGAGCGTCGCCGCCCGCAGAGTTGGTCGTTGGGTCATCACCATGGTCCAAGCGGCGGCCGCGGGCAATGACGGCCGTCAGGATGTACGCGCGGCGACCATAGCAGAATGCTCGCGGCGCGCCACCGCGGCCGATCAGAAGTTCAGGCGCAGCCCGAAGCGCCCGGCGGCGACCGCATCACGATTTCGGTCGTGCGACCCATCGACGTTGGCGGAGCGCGAGCCAAGCGCCAGATCGCTCTCGAGCGTGAGCCAAGACCAGGCCGCCAAATCCGTGCGCAGCATCAGAACGTCCTGCGGCACCCCGGTGGCTGCCTGCGACTGCCCGTAGGCAAGCTCGGCCCGGACCCGGCCATAGCCGAGCGTCGCCGCCATCAGATCGACATCCTCACCGAGCACATGCGCACGGCCAAGGCCACCGCCGACGCTCCAATCGGACCACCGCATCGCACCGCCGACCGTCAAAGAGGACTGATTGGCGGCCGTGCTCGCCCGCAGCGCGTCTCGCGATGTCGGGCTGACCGCCGGCGCCACCGGCTGCAACGCATCGCCGCGAACCGTGAGATCGAACCGGAGCGTGGGCTCGTCGGTGTCGGCAGCGCCTCCCGACCATGGGCTGACCGAAGCGCGCGGTGTGAACTCGAGGGAGAGACCCGGCTCGTTGTCAGGCCCGCTCAGCCCGACCGGAGCCGGCGCGGCCTGGCTCGCGGTCTGTGGCACGGTGCCATAGCCACCGGGCACGAGCTCAAGCCCGTAGGCAGGCACGGCCATAGCTGCGCCCACCAGAAGAAGGCCACCCAGCAAACCGCGCTTGACGCCCAACTCAACCACCAAGGACCGACCCCAACGGGCAGAGATATAGCATCTTCCCGCGGCCCATGCGAGTTGCAAGCCTGCAACGGCCCGACAGATGCGACGCCAGCATCCGGCCGGGCTGCCGCCCGTCGTCTCAATTGATGACGGGCGTCCGCTTCTCGAAGATCGGCGCCGACACGTCGAAGGGGTTGGCGATCACCAGACCTGGATTGGCGTAATAGTCGATGAAGATGTTCACACGATGCTGGCGTCCGCTGTTGCGCACGGAATGCCGCACCCGGTTGTTGAAATCGTAGGCTCGGCCATACCGCATGGTGAACTTCCGCCCGTCGATCTTGTAGATCACCGACGGCGATTCGCTCAGCGACACGTGGACCCGATGCGCCTTGGCCGCCATTGCATGCTGGTCGATGTGGGGAGCGATGTTCGCGCCACCACGCAACCGGACCAGGGCCAGACGGGTGATGATGCCGCCCGGCTGCTTCAGATAGGCGAGAACCTGATCGATCACCGGCTGCAGCACGTCTTTGTACTTCAGCCAATCGGGCATCGTGTAGACTGGCCAGACATCGGTGTTCTCACGGGCGATCGGCAGATAGTTCTTGGGATCGAGACCCCGCTCCTTGGCCCAGACGTGGACCAGATCCTCGAAATGGCCAATGCCGGTGCTGGTTGCCGACGGATGCCACTCCGTCTTCATCATGATATTGTCGGTGGCCGAATGCACCTTCGAGGCCAAGGCATCCTGGCGGAACGTGTTCGCCGTCCAGTCGGCCTCGCTGAGGCCCTTCGCCATCTCGGCAATCCCGGAGACATCGACAGGACCGAGATCGCGCAGCGGCACACCAATATCCATCGCATCCGTCCGTGTGCATCCTGGGGAGACCGCACATTGCTCGGAGCAGTCGACGCCCAGCGCGTCGGTGGGTCGTCGTCGGGCAAGGCGGCACTCGATCGCGCCGATATCTGTGCCAAAACAAGGGCGGCGGGGCAAGCCCCGCCGCTCCGTCGCCTCGAAGGCGTGCCGGATCAGAACGCCAGGCGGACGCTGCCCACCGCGGCCCAGCCCTTGTCGCCGGTGCCGAAGTCCTGCGTCGCGTCGTTGTCGAACTTGCTGACGTCGCCCGCCAGCACCAGACCGGGCGCAATCGCATAGTCGGCCGAGAACACGACGTTGTAGGCCTTGTCGCCGATCCCCGTCGCCTCGTCGAAGTCCGAGTTGGTGTCGAAGATCTGGCCATAGGTGATCGAGGTGTTCACCGGACCGAAGCTGTAGCCGATGCCGGCGGTGAAGAACTTGCGCGTGGTGTCGCCGACCTCGTCGTTGGCGATGCTGCCCGCCAGCTTGAAGCCGTACAGGTCGAGCGCCGCACCGCCCTGCACGCCCCACCACTTGTCGTCGCCAAAGCCGCCATCGGCGATCGCGTCGTCAGCACCGTTCTTCAGCTCGCCCCAGACGCCGACCACCGACGCCAAGAGGCCCACCCCGCCGAAATCGCCGTCATAGACCAGGGCGCCCTCGACTACGTTCTTGCCTTCCATCGCAAACGGGCCGTCCTTGTTGGCGAAGACCTGGCCGTTGTTGGCGCCGCTGTTCACGGTCTCCTGCGTCGGCGTGTAGTCGACGCCCACGCTGAAGCCGCCAAAGCTCGGCGTGTAGTAGCGGATCTTGGTCGCGTCGTTGGTGTTGGTCAGGAACACCACCGGCGCAGCCATGATCACCGCATCCGAGCCGTCGATACCGCCCGTGCCGGCCGCGATCGTCTGGCCACCGACCACGCTGTTGTCGGCCACGCCGTCCTCGTCGCCCAGCCGCACCTCACCCCAGCCACCGCGCAGGAAGATCCAGCTCTCGTCGGTGTTGAGGGTGTTGTTCGTGTCGGCCTCGAACTCGATCGTCGCCCCGTACTCGAGCCCGGTCTGCTCGCTCTTGCCGCGGGCGACCACGTGCACCTCGGTGTCGTTCCGGAAGTCGAGGCTGCGCGACTGGTCAGGGTTGAGATGCAGGTCGTCCTGCTCGCCACCAAACGCCTCAAACCGAGCAAAGCCCGTGATGGTCAGGTCGAGCGCGCCGCCGGGAACCACGTCAGCCGCCGATGCCGGAGCGGCCGCCGTCGCGCCGATCATCGCCAAACCAGCCAGCGCCGTCGTGCCGAGAATGATGTTCTTGAGTTTCATCGTCCGGTCTCTGCCTTGCCAGGGTGCCATGTTGTCGTTGCCGACAGGCGCCCTGAGCGCCTGGTGAAGCCACCGGTCGGCACCACGCGCCGATGGCCAACGTGATGGCGCTATGTTCCAAGTCGAGCCGCACATGGCAATCACCGAAGAACCGACGTGGGGCGTTACCGCTGTCCTTGTCGCGCCTTTGCCACAGTAACCTGTGGCCTCACGCCGGCTCCAGCAGCGCCATTCGACTGAGATCCGCGATCAGACGATCAAGCTTGTCAGCCCCTTCGCCCGGGAAAGCTGAGGCCAGTTCGCTCTTCGCGAAACGATCGCGCTCGAGTACCCAGGCCAGCTGTGGCTGCATTGTCGCAGGCACCTCGACCGCCTGCCGGGCTCCCTCCCGGATCAGGCCGTGGCGCCCGCCCTGGGAGACGAGGCGAAGGCCGGCGCGCTTCACCCGGAACGCCGTTTCCGTCCGCTCGATGACACCCGGCAGGTCGTAGTCGACCGTGCCCGGGCTGAAACGGGACATGAAGCCCTGCATATCCTCGAGAGCCCTCGGCTCCGACAGCATGCGGGCGATCATCTGGCCAATCTCACCCAAGCGTGCCCGCAGCGCCTGTGGATCCCTCGGCAGATTCTGCCGACCCACGGATTGGGCGGCCGATCGCTCGAACGCGTAGCTGACCACGTCCATGCCGATCGGGTAGGTGACCCCCCAGGCGATGTGCACGCAGGGGCCGTCATCGGCGAGCGCATAGTGATACTGGCCGCGCGGCAGGTAGAGCAGGTCGCCCGGCTGCAGCGTCACCTCGCGCCACAGCTCGCCCTTGTGCTCGTCGTGGCGCTCCCGCGACCAGCCCTCGAACATCGGGTGCTTGATCGGCCAGTCGCAGCGTCCCTGAAACACGGTCCAGGTCTTCTCGCCCATGACGTGCATCGCGAACACGTCGTGAAAGTCGAAATGCGCGTTGAAGCCCTGCTTGCGCTTGGACGACAGGTACAGGTTGGCCTGCACGGTCCCGCCGAGCTCGCGCTCGAGCGCCCGTGCGAACGCCCGCAGCTCGGGCGTGAACTGATCGATGAAGTTGAGGACCATGGTGGCGCCGCGCGCCAGGAACTCCTGCACCTTCGCGGGGTCCGGGCGCATGACGCCGGCGGTCTCGCGCCCTGGCGCGCTCGTGCAGTAGCTGGGTGCCGGAATGGTCTCCCGGTCCAGGATCAGCATCATGGTCTGGGGCGTCCAGAGCGGCGTCGCGTCCAGGAGACGGTTCAGCACGGCCCAGTTCATCACCGGATGGAACTTGTCGGCCGCGCCTTGCAGATGCAGGGGCTTCTGGCCCAGATAGTCGCGCTTGAACGCCTCGGCCCCGAGCGGAGCCATGATGTCCTCGAACCTCATCTGCCTCTCCCGGACACGCCGTTCGCGCGGACCTACCACGCGATGACCCAGGCCGGTCAACTGGTGCCGCTCGCCGCAAACCTTGGAGAAGTTCGCGCCAGGATCGCGGCCGCGGCCGCGGCGGCCGGCCGCTCGCCCGATGCCGTCACGCTGATCGCGGTGTCGAAGACGCAGCCGATCGAGCGGGTGGAGGCGGCCCTGGCGGCGGGTCAGCGCGTCTTCGGCGAGAACTATGTGCAGGAGGCGCAGGGCCGCTGGCGCGACCTGCGTCAGCGCTGGAGCGCGGTCGAGCTCCATCTCATCGGCGGCCTCCAGACCAACAAGGCCGCCGACGCGGTGGCGCTGTTCGACGTTATCCAGACGCTCGACCGACCCAGGCTCGCCAGGGCCGTGGCCAAGGAGATGGACCGGCAGGGCCGCCGGCCGCGCCTGCTCGTGCAGGTGAACACGGGCGAGGAGCCGCAGAAGTCCGGAATCATCCCGGCCGACCTCGCCGAGTTCATGCGGCTGTGCCGCGGCGAGCTCGGGCTCGAGATCGCGGGCCTGATGGCGATCCCGCCCGAGGACGAGGATGTGGCGCTCCACGCCGCGCTGCTCGCCAAGCTGGCGGCGCAAGAGGGCGTGGCCGGGCTGAGCATCGGCATGAGCGGCGACTACGAGACGGCGATCCGCTTCGGCGCGACGCATGTCCGGGTGGGCACCGCGATCTTCGGGGCGCGCGGTTGAGCCAACTTGCATTCACGGCCAGTTGCGGCTTGTGTGGCGGTCCGCGGCACCATCGGAAGCCGAACGGTGCGCGGCGAGCTCAATCGGTCGCTATGCCCATGGGAGGTCGCATGATCAGAATTCTACTCGCGGGTGCCGCTCTCGTCGTCGGCATCTCAGGGGCAGCCTCGGCGCAGGATGCCGCCGCGGGCGAGAAGGTGTTCGGCAAGTGCAAGGCCTGCCACGTGATCGACGCTGCGACCAACCGCGTCGGCCCGAGCCTGCACGGGATCATCGGCAGGACCGCCGGCACGGTCGAGGGCTTCAAATATTCGGAATCGATGATCCAGCACGGCAAGGACGGGCTCGTCTGGAACAACGAGACTCTGGACAAGTATCTGGCCGACCCGAAGGGATTCATCCCTAAGAACAAGATGGCGTTCCCCGGCCTGAAGAATGCCGAGGACCGCGCCAACGTCATCGCCTACATCGACGAGGCGTCGAAGTAGTCAGTCGAGGCGGGCAAGCTCTTCGTAGAGCCCGCGTGCTTCGGTCGCGGGTCCGCGTCGCTCACCGAGAGCGCGGACCCGCAGCACCCTGATCTGATCCCTGTCCGTCAGCGTGATCACATCTCCCGGCCGCACGAGCTGATGCGTCTTGGCGACGATCTGCTCGTTGAGCCGGACCCGGCGTGCCGCGACGAGCCCGTCTGCCAGCTGGCGGTTGCGGATGAAGCGTGCCTGCCACAGCCACTTGTCGAGCCGTAGACCGCTCACGCGCGCGGCGCCAGGCGCAGGCCGGCGAGCACCGCGAACGGCGAGTGGGTGGGTCCGGCATTCGGTGCGCGCCGGCCTCCCTTCCGCTCACGCCAGGACCTCGCGGGGCGCGTGTAGGCGGACTGACCCGTCTCACCCGCAGCGGGCCGAAAGCCCAGCGCCGTCACCAGCCCGGCGAGCTCGGCACGGGTGAGGCCGGCTTCGGCCGCCAGCGCCGGCGGGACGTCGAACGTCGCCGCCTCGCGCGCGCGGGCGCGAACCTGCGCGGCGATCCGCTCGAGGATGTCCACCCTGACGGCGAAGCCGTCGAACGACGCGAACCCGACTGCCAGCATGGCCTCTCCCTGGGCCGGAAACGGCGGGCGCAGCACGGTGCGGCCGGCCGGAACCGGCTGCAGCGCCTGACCGTGGTAGATCCGCAAGAGCCTGATGCGTGCCTCGATCGCCGCGGGACGGAGCAGGTCGGGCATGAAGACGTGATGTCTGCCGAGCCGGACGCCGAGGCGCGCCAGCGCCTTGCGATCGTCCGTGGTCAGATCCCGGACCAGGCTCTCCGCCTCCTCCCGCCGCATCGCGCCCTGCAGCTCCACCAGGCGGTAGGCGATGCCGCGGGCCGCCCCCGACAGCGTGTCGCCACGGAGGGCCGTGCGCAAACGTGCCAGCGCACCGAGATGGCGGTCGACCCAAGCCTCGAGCCAGCGTGCCAGCCGGTTGCGCACTCGATCCTGCGCCGCGGGCTCCAGCGACGGGTCGATCTGCGGCCGGCAGACCGGCGCAAGCACGGAGGAGCCACGGCCCAGTCGCGCCACCGGCACACCGCGCCAGGTGAGCACGTCCTCATCGCCCCAGGCGATCGCGTCATCCGGGGCGGAGCCGAGCTCGCCGCAGCGCCGCCGTAGGACGGGCAGGGCCGCGCGCCGCGCCGCCGCCGCGAGCAGCCGGCGGTCAGCATCGTCGCCGGCATCGACGATGGTCAGGCTCAGGCCGTCGATCCGTCCGACCAGGTGCCCGTCGACCGAGATCTCGCCCGAGGCATCG
>JBGAKU010000196.1:0-10391 GCA_044224255.1 Geminicoccaceae bacterium | reverse complement strand
AGGGGCAGGCGTCAGTTGGAACATGATCGTGCGCCCGGTCGATCCTGGCAGGCTGTAGACTGCATCCCCATCGCATCCCTGGCTCTTGCTGGCCTGTCGCTGAGGGGAGCTAAGTGGCTGGCGCGCCCGAGAGGACTCGAACCTCTGACCTCAAGCTCCGGAGGCTTGCGCTCTATCCAACTGAGCTACGGGCGCGTGCGGGGCACATATAGGGGGATCGGCCGGCCACGTCAAAGGCCCGAAGGCGTTGCGGCAGCGGCGCGGCCGTGGCAGGAGGCAAGCAGGCGGCGCGGGGAGTGGAGCAGCGGATGGCGAGCGAGGAATTCCTTCTGGTCGAGGATCGCGAGGTCGTGTTGACCGATGCGATGAACGTCGTCTGCGACGGCGGCAACGGGCCGCTCGGCCATCCGCGCGAGTTCATGACGCTGGAGAAGGACGGAGCGGTCACCTGCAAATATTGCGGGCGGCGCTACGTCCATCTCAGCCATCCCGAGGCCGAGACGATCCGGGCGGCGAGCCGGCCGTTCGCCGCCTGACCGGTCACCAGCCGATATAGAGCCCGACGTCGCCGAGGCCGCCGTCGGGATAGTTCAGGATCTGGGCGCGGATGGTGTAGCCCTGCGCTTGCAGGTTGTGGACATAGGCGTCGTAGACCTTCTGGGCGAAGCCGGTCAGGGTCCGCGGCCAGTCCTCGTCGAAATTGTTGATCGCCCGGCCATGGTCGGTGCAGTACTGCGAGGGGAAACGCAAGAGCTCGATCTCGCTGCGGCCCTGCTCGGCGGCACGACGCACCCAGGCATTGAAGCGCTCGAGCCCCTCCGGCTTGACCTCGCGCTCCATGAAGTCCTGCCGGGCCCGATTCTCCTCCTCCTCCTCCTTGCGCCGGTGCGCCAGGATCTCCTGGAGCTTCTCGGTCTCCTTCTCGTCCGAGATGCGCTTGAGGTCCTTCGCACTCAACACGCTGGTCGCCGTGGTTTCAGCCATGCTCGATGCTCCATCGCTCGGTGGGCGGGATTCTTGTCTGTGCGCGGTCAGCGGGCGTCCTTGCCGCCGGCCACGCTCAGGCGGCGGCGCGGCCTCGGCTCCGTGGCCGGGGCGCCGGGCCGGAAGATCGCGGCCACCTCCGCCAGCCGGCGCTCCGACTCCGGCGCCAGGGGGCCGCCGACGGCCAGCACGCCCTCGAGCAGCTCGAGCGCCTTGGGCGCGTCGGCCTCGCGGCCGGCGATCAGCTTCGCCAGCGCCGCCACGGACGCCTCCGGCTCGAGCAGCACCATCATGAACTGGTCGCGGAAGGCCTGCTTGAAGTCGGCGAGGCTCATGTCCTTGGCATGCTCGTCGCGCAGGCGCTGCAGCAGGTTGAAGCTGCGCTCGTCGGCGGCGAGATCGGGCAGCCGGACGTAGATCAGGGCACGGATGAACGCCTCACGCAGGCCACCTTCCCCCAGCCGCCGACGGAGCGCCGCAGTGTGCTCGCGGATCAGCGCGGCCGCCTCCGGCTCCTGGCCGGGCCGAGGCCGCGGCGGGGCGTCCGAGGCTTTGAGCCCCATCATCGCCTGCACCAGCGGTGAGCCGTAGAGCGCGTGGAAGGTCGCCTCGCAGGCGCCGTCGTGCAGGTCGCGCCAGGCGTCGAGGCCGGCGACGATCTGTGCCGAGACCATCTCCTGCCAGGCCAGGAACGGGTTGTCCGGCGCTGCCGGGCGCCGTTGCCCGCGCACCCGCTCCGCCAACGGCGCCAGCGCCGCGACGAGCGGGTTCTGATCGGAGACCAGCTCGTAACCCAGCCGGAGGGGATGCATCCGACGCATCAGCTCCGCCGACTGCGGCGTCACCATCGCCCGCACCCAGGGCTGCAGGAAGGCGCGGTAGAGCCCGTGATTGATCTCCGACAGCCGCGCCACCGCGGCGAAGCGCCGCTCGTCCTCGGCGTCGTTGGCGCCGATGGCGCGGATCGCGTCCAGCGTGCGGCCCTCGAAACGCACCACATAATCGCCGATCACGGCGCCGTCCCGACTCCCGCCCGGCGGCACGGGTGTCAGGACGGCCTCGTACAGGCCGGGCGGCAGGCAGTCGATGAAGTCGATGTTGTTGGCGAACTCCGCATGCTCCTTCTTCGCGACACTCGCGGAGACGAAGATGCCGAGATGGCCGATCTTGTCGTGGACGCAGTAGACGATGGTCTGCCCGTTGGCGCGGATGTCGTCGACGCTGTCGTAGAGGTCGAGAATCCAGCCCAGGGCCTGCGGCGGCGGCGTGATGTCGTCGCCGTGCGAGCACAGGCAGATGATCGGCGTCTTGATGGTGCGGAAGTCGAGCCTGATGCCGTCAGCCGTGACGATCTCGGCGGTGGCCAGCCGGTTGCCGACGAACAGGTTGTCGACGATCCACTGCATCTCCCCGGCATTGAGGAGAACGTGGCCGCCCCACCAGACCTCGAAGCCGAGATAGCGCTCGGCCTCGGTGTCGACCTTCGAATAGAGGTTGTACTGCTTGGTCCACAAGGTATTCGAAGGGTTCATCCCCTCGAAGTTCTCGACCAGCCAAGCCCCGTCGAAGATCCCGGCGCCGAGATCGCCGGTGAGCGCCGTGAGCCAGCTGCCCCCGAACAGGCCGCCGCTGTAACGCATCGGCGCCTTGCCGCGCACACCGTTCCAGTAGGACAAGGGTGCGCCGGCGACGATCACCGGCCCGACGAGGTCGGGATGCGCCGCCGCCAGCATCATCGTGGCCCAGCCACCCTGGCAGTTGCCGATCACGACCGGCCTGCCATCCGCCTGCGGATGCAGGCTGATGACCTTGGCGAGGAACGCCGCCTCGGCCGCCATGACGTCCTCGATCGTCTGACCCGGTACCGGCTGCGGCAGGAAGCCGATGAAGTAGCAGGGATGGCCCGCGGCCAGCGCCACGCCGATCTGGCTGTCGGTCTTGAAGCCGCCGATGCCCGGGCCGTGACCGGCGCGCGGGTCGATCACCACGAACGGCCGCTTCCTGGCGCTGACCGTCACGCCCTCGGGCGGGACGATGCGGACGAGCCCGTAATTGACCGGCCGGTCGAGCGTGCGCCCGTCCATCACCAGCTCGGCGCCGAAATGCAGGACATTGGGCGCCGTCTGCGCCATGTGCTCACGGTACTGGTTGCCGCGCCGGCGCATCACGTCCCAGAACAGGATGGTCCGCTGCGCCGCATCGACGAGATAGGCGCTGAACGGATCCAAGGGCGGCGCATCGGCCGCAGCAGGCTTGGCGGGCGGCGGATCGCGCATGGTGTCGCGGGCGCGCATCGCTTTCTCTCACGCAGTTGCACCGGGCTCGCGGCAAGAGGGGCGACCTGACGGAGCCAGCCGGTCATTTAGGCCCAATGCCGGCCGGGCACCAGCCCGACGTACGCGACAGATGGCCCAGCGGCCGCTATCCATGACGGGAAGCGGATGGGAGGCGCCATGCAGACCACGTTCACCGCGGAGCAGCTCGGCGACCCGGCCAACCGGGCGAGCGAGAAGGTCCTGCGGACCTGCGTCCATTGCGGGTTCTGCACCGCGACGTGCCCGACCTACGTCCTGCTCGGCGACGAGCTCGACAGCCCGCGCGGCCGCATCTACCTGATGAAGCAGATGCTGGAGAGCGGCGCACCGCCCGCGCCCGAGACCGTCAAGCACATCGATCGCTGCCTGTCCTGTCTCTCCTGCATGACGACCTGCCCGTCCGGCGTGCACTACATGCACCTGGTCGATCACGGCCGGGCCTATATCGAGGAGCACTATCGGCGCCCCTGGCACGAGCGCCTGACGCGGCAGGTGCTGGCGCTGACCATCCCCTATCCGCAGGTCTTCCGCGTCTCGCTCTTGGGCGCCCGGCTCGCGCGGCCGTTCGCGGGCATGCTGCCCGAGCGTCTCCGCACCATGCTGAGCCTGGCACCGAGCCATGTGCCGCCACCCTCGTCGACCGGGCGGCCGCAGGTCTTCCCGGCCGAGGGCGCGCGGCGAGCGCGCGTCGCCATGCTGACCGGCTGCGCGCAGCAGGTGCTCGCACCCCAGATCAACGAGGCGACGGCACGCCTGCTCAACCGCCTGGGAGTCGAGGTGGTGGTGCCCCGGGGCATGGGCTGCTGCGGCGCGCTGACCCATCACATGGGCAAGGAGCGCTCGGCACTCGCCTTCGCCCGCGCCAACATCGACGCCTGGACCGGCGAGATCGATCGCGGCGGCCTGGATGCCGTGGCGATCAACGCCTCGGGCTGCGGCACGACCATCAAGGACTATGGCTTCATGTTCCGGGAGGACGAGGCCTACGCCGCGAAGGCCGAACGCATCGCCGCCTTGGCCAAGGACGTCACCGAGGTGATCGGCGAGCTGGGACTTCCACCCGCCACCACGGACGCCAATCTCGTGGTGGCCTATCACTCCGCGTGCTCGATGCAGCATGGGCAGAAGATCACCACCCTGCCGAAGAAGCTTCTGGCACAGGTGGGCTTCACCGTCCGGGACGTGCCCGAGGGCCATCTGTGCTGCGGCTCGGCGGGCACCTACAACCTCCTGCAGCCCGAGCTCGCGGGCCGGCTGCGGGACCGGAAGGTCGCCAACATCGAGAGCGTCGAGCCGGACGTGATCGCCACCGGGAACATCGGCTGCATGACCCAGATCGGGACGGGGACCACCGTTCCGGTCGTGCACACGGTCCAGCTGTTGGATTGGGCGACCGGCGGGCCGCGTCCCGCGGGGCTGCCGCTTGGCGGCGACCGGCGTCTGTAACGGACGTCACAAACGGGTAAGATGGCTGGCATTCGACAAAGCACCGGCTCGCGAAGGTTGACGTGGCGCCACGAGCTGCCACGTGCTGCAGTGCGACGCGGGCGCCGTGCGCGCCGAATCGGAGACTGACGGCATGCTGCGAAAGCGGTCCCTGAGATGCATGGCGGGCGTGGGAATGGTCTTCGGCGCGCTGGCCTTGCTTGCTGGTTGCGACGATGCTGCGGATGCGAAGGCCAAGGCGCAGGCGCCCCCGCCTCCCGAAGTCACCGTTGCGACGCCGCTCGTTCAGAAGCTCACCGAATGGGATGAATTCACCGGGCGCTTCGAGCCGGTGCAGCAGGTGGACATTCGTGCCCGCGTCTCCGGCTACCTGACCGAGATCGGCTTCCAGGACGGAGAGGAGGTCGAGGCAGGACAAACCCTGTTCGTGATCGACCCCCGCCCCTACCAGGCGATCGTCGACCGGGCGAAAGCTCAGATCGATACCCAGCGCGCGCAGCTGGTGCTGGCACGACTCGACCAGGAGCGGGCCGCGAAGCTGGTGAGCACCTCCGCGGTGGCCAAGGCGACGCTCGACGATCGCAATGCGGAACTGGACTCGGCCGGCGCCAATCTGGCTGCGAGCGAGGCCGAGCTGCGTCAGGCCGAGCTCAACCTCGGCTTTACCAAGGTGACGGCGCCGTTCGCCGGTCGCGTTTCCGACCGCAGGGTCGACATCGGCAATCTGGTGAGCGACCAGACCCTGCTCACCACCATCGTGCAGCTCGACCCGATCTACCTGACCTTCGACATGTCCGAATCGGACTTCCTTGCCTATCAGCGCGCAGCGGCGCGCGGCGACTTGCCGTCGACCCGCGACAACCGGACGATCGTGCACGCGCATCTGGTCGACGAGGACGACTGGCCGCACGAGGGCACGATGAGCTTCGTCGACAATGTGGTCGACCAGGGCAGCGGCACGATTCGCGGTCGTGCGACCTTCCCCAACCCGGACGGGCTGATCACCCCCGGTCAGTTCGGTCGGATCCGCATCCCGGGCTCGCCGGAATATGATGCCTTCATCATCCCGGATGCGGCGATCGTGACCGACCAATCGCGCAAGGTCGTGCTCACCGTCGGTGCCGACGATGTGGTAACGCCCAAGATCATCCGGCCAGGGCCGAGCCAACCGGGTGGCCTGCGCATCGTGCGACGCGGCCTCAAGCCGGACGATCGGATCGTGATCAACGGTCTGATCCGCGCTCGGCCGGGCGCCAAGGTGACCCCCAAGGAGGGCACGATCGCGCCGGAGCCCACCGAGCCGGCGGCCGGCTGAGATGCGCTTCTCGCACTTCTTCGTCGATCGGCCGATCTTCGCGGCCGTGGTGTCGATCGTCATCACCCTGATCGGCGGCATCGCCTATTTCGGTCTGCCCGTGGCGCAGTATCCGGAAGTGGTCCCGCCGACCGTCGTGGTCAGCGCGAGCTATCCGGGCGCCTCGGCGGAGGTGGTGGCCGAGACCGTGGCGACGCCGCTCGAGCAGCAGATCAACGGCGTCGAGAACATGCTCTACATGGTCTCGCAGTCGACCGGCGACGGCGGCGTCCAGATCACCATCACTTTCGCGCTCGGCACCGATCTCGACGAGGCCCAGGTGCTGGTCCAGAACCGGGTGTCGATCGCCGAGCCACAGTTGCCGGACGAGGTGCGCCGGCGCGGCATCACGACCAAGAAGAACTCGCCCGACCTGATGATGGTGATCCATCTCAACTCGCCGGACGGGTCGCTCGACCAGCTCTACATCTCGAACTACGCGACGCTGCAGATCAAGGACGTGCTGGCGCGGCTGCATGGCGTCGGCGACATCCAGGTGTTCGGCGCGCGCGACTATTCCATGCGCATCTGGCTCAACCCCGACCGGATGGCCGAGCTCGACCTGACCACGACCGACGTGGTCAACGCGGTCGAGGGCCAGAACATCCAGGTCGCGTCGGGCAGCCTGAACCAGCTGCCGGTGCCCGACCCCGGCGCCTTCCAGCTCAGCGTCGAGACGCTCGGCCGACTCCAGGATGTGCGCCAGTTCGAGAACATCATCGTCAAGACCGACCCGAACGGCCGCATCACCCGCATCAGCGACATCGCCCGCGTCGAGCTGGGCGCCCAGGACTATCTGCGCAACGCCTATCTCGACGACCGCACCGCCACCGCACTGGGCATCTTCCAGCTCCCGGGCTCGAACGCCCTGGCGACCGCGGCCGAAGTCAAACGGACGATGGAGGAGCTGAAGCGGGCTTTCCCGGCCGGTCTCGACTACGACATCATCTATAACCCGACCGAGTTCATCCAGCAGTCGGTCGACGAGGTCGTGAAGACGATCTTCGAGGCCGTGGTGCTGGTCGTGATCGTCGTCATCCTGTTTCTGCAGACCTGGCGCGCGGCGATCATCCCGATCGTGGCGATCCCGATCTCGCTCATCGGCACCTTCGCCGTGATGTCGGCCTTGGGCTTCAGCCTGAACAACCTGTCCCTGTTCGGCCTGGTGCTGGCGATCGGTATCGTGGTCGACGATGCGATCGTGGTGGTCGAGAACGTCGAGCGCAACCTACGCCAGGGCCTCTCGCCGGCCGAAGCCGCCCACCGAACGATGGATGAGGTCGGTGGCGCGCTGCTCGCCATCGCCCTTGTTCTCTGCGCGGTGTTCATCCCCGCGGCGCTGATCTCGGGCATCCAGGGCCAGTTCTACCGTCAGTTCGCGGTCACGATCGCGGCCTCGACCCTGATCTCGTGCCTGGTCTCCCTCACTCTCTCCCCGGCCCTGTGCGCGCTGCTGTTGAAGCCGCACGAGGAGCATCCCAAGCACTCCAGGCTGACGGCGCCGATCCGTTGGTTCTTCAACGGCTTCAATTGGCTGTTCGACCGGCTGGCGCATGGCTATGGCGCCGTGACCCGCCGGCTGATCCGGCTCAGCGTCCTGGTGCTCGTGGTCTATGCCGGGCTGATCGGTCTCGCCATCCATCAGTTCCAGCGGGCGCCGACCGGCTTCATCCCCGAGCAGGATCAGGGCTATCTGATCACCGCGATCCAGCTGCCCCCCGGCGCGTCCATGGAGCGGACCGACAAGGTCGTGCGCGAGGTCACCAAGCTGGCGCTTTCCGTCGAGGGAACTGCGCACACCGCCGGTTTCGCGGGCTTCGACGGCGCCACCTTCACCAACGCGCCCAATGCGGGGGCTGTTTTCGTCACGCTGCAGCCGTTCGAGGAACGGGTCGCCAAGGGCATCAAGACGGCGGACATCATCAAGAATCTGCGCGCCAAGCTGGGCTCGATGCAGGAGGCGCTCGTCCTGGTCATCAACCCACCGCCGGTACGCGGCATCGGCACGGGCGGCGGCTACAAGATGTATGTCGAGGATCGCCGTGGCCGCGGGCTCGACGCGCTGGCGGCCGCGACCAACGAGCTGGTTGCCCGCGCCAACCAGGAGCCAGGGCTGACGTCGGTATTCACGCTGTACAATACGCGCACCCCGAAGGTGTACGCCAACATCGATCGCGCAAAGGCCGAGATGCTGGGTGTGCCGGTGAACAACGTGTTCGACACGCTGAACGTCTATCTCGGCTCGTCCTACGTGAACGACTTCAACTATCTCGGCCGAACCTACCGCGTGCAGGTCCAGGCGGATGGTCAGTTCCGCCGCGAGATCCGCGACATCGCCAATCTGAAGACGCGCAACGAGCGCGGCGACATGGTGCCCCTGGGCTCGGTCGCGACATTCCGCGACCTGACCGGCGCCTACCGCGTTCCGCACTACAACCTCTATCCCGCAGCCGAAGTGCAGGGGGCGACCATCCCTGGCTTCTCCACCGGACAGGCGATCACCGCCATGGAGCGCCTCGCGACCGAGGTGCTGCCGGACGGCTTCTCGTTCGAATGGAGCGAGCTCGCCTACCAGGAGAAGCTGGCCGGCAACACCGCGATCTACGTGTTCATCGCCTCGGTCGTGTTCGTGTTCCTGTTCCTGGCGGCGCAGTACGAGAGCTGGCTGCTGCCGCTGGCGGTGATCCTGATCGTGCCCATGTGCCTCCTCGCCGCGATCACCGGCGTGGTCTTCCGCGGGTTCGACAACAACATCCTGGTCCAGGTCGGCCTCATCGTGCTGGTCGGTCTCGCCGCCAAGAACGCCATCCTGATCGTCGAGTTCGCCAAGCAGCGCGAGGAGGAGGGTGAGCCGCCCGCGCAGGCCGCCATCGATGCGGCCCGGACCCGGCTGCGGCCGATCCTGATGACCTCGTTCGCCTTCATTCTCGGCGTCGTGCCGCTGGTCATCGCCACGGGCGCGGGCGCGGAGATGCGGCAGTCCCTCGGCACGGCGGTGTTCTCGGGCATGCTGGGCGTCACCCTGTTCGGGCTGCTGTTCACACCGGTGTTCTATGTCGTCGTCCGCTGGATCGCCTCGCTCCGCCACCGGCCCGCTGCGAGTGCCGCCGCGACCGCGCCCGGGAGCTGAGGCCGCGCGCGCGACCCGCCGGGCGTTCATCGGCGCGGCCGCCAGCCTGGCCGCGCTGCGTCCGGCTTGCGCCGCCGCGTCTCGCGACGAGAGCGCGGCCTATGCGCGGGCTTATGCCGTGGCGACCGGGACGCGTGGCCTGACCGGAGCCCTGCCCGCCCGCCTCCCGGAGGGTGTGGCGGCCCAGCTGCGCGAGGGCCGCGTCCTCTTCGTCGGCGGCTTCCTCAAGCAGCTCGCCGAGGCGGTCGTCGGTCTGCTCGAGCGGCCGGTGGGCCTGGGCGGCTATTTCGACGCCCAACGCGAGGCGCTGCAGCTGCAGGGCATCGACGCGGTCGAGCTCGAGGTCCATTCCGAAGGCTCGATCGCGCGCAACGCGCCGGCGGTGGCAAGCGCCATCGCGGCCGCGCCGAGCCCGGTGACGCTGGTCACCCACAGCAAGGGCAGCCTCGACACGCTCCAGGCGCTGCTCGACCACCCCGATCTCGCTTCCTCGGCCCGGATCCGCGCCTGGATCTCCCTGCAGGCGCCGTTCCTCGGCAGCCCGCTCGCCGATCTGAACACCGGCAACGCGCTGGCCCGGCCCGTGACCAGCTACCTGATCGAGCACGCGTTCGGGGGCTCACCGGACGTCCTGAGCGACCTCTCGGTCGCTGCCCGCAGCACCTATCAGGCCGAGCATGCCAGCGCGATCGAGGCGATCGTCCAGGCCGTGCCGACCATCTGCTACGCTAGCTGGATCACCGAGGGTCAGCCCTCCCTGTTCCGTCCCACCTGGCTGATCTGCAAGCTCGAGGGCCAGCCGCGCAATGACGGGCTGGTCGGCGTCGCCTCTGCCCACCTGCCGGGTGCGATCACCGTCGACGAGGCCGGCGTCGATCACGCCATGTCGGTCATGACCATGCCCGGCACCGGGCCGTTCGACCCGGTGTGCTGTCTGACCGCGTTGCTGACCCTGGCGCTCGCTTAGCCACTGGCTCAGATGCCGGAGCTTCCGGCGCTGAGGCCGCCGCAGACGTAGAGCATCTAGCCCCAATACCGTTGACTTAATGTGAGATGAAGGCTGGATTCCGCCTGTACAAGGCTGGCGGAGTAACCCGTGATGGCACGAACCGCAGCGGTTTTGCCGAGCGGCGCGCGGATCAGCGATCACGTGACGCTGGGC
>JBGAKU010000195.1:0-10878 GCA_044224255.1 Geminicoccaceae bacterium | reverse complement strand
CCCGCTCGAGCAGCACGGCAAGGGTCGGCGCCGCGAGGCCGCTGCCATAGGGCGGATCGAGGAACGCGATGTCGAACCGCTCGCGTGCGGCGCCGAGCCTGCAGGCGTCGGCGCGCTGGACGGTGATCCGCTCGCCCTCGTCCAGAGCAGCCAGGTTGCGCTGGATCACCGCCACGGCCGCGCTCGCCTGGTCGATGCAATGGGCCGTGGCGGCGCCGCGGGAGACGGCCTCGAGCGCCGCGGCACCGCTGCCCGAGAATAGGTCGAGGAAGCGTGCGCCGCGCAGCGGCGGCGCGCCATGCTCCAGGATCGAGAACAGCGCCTCGCGCGCCCGGTCGCTGGTCGGGCGCGTGGCAAGACCGACCGGCGTCTCGATCCGCCTGCCGCGATGCCGGCCGGCGATGATGCGCAGGCTCACCCGGCGCTGCGCCGGGTGGGATGGCGCGGGCGCGGCGGCAGCTCGAGCAGGCCGCCGATCTGGTCGCGCAGCACCTTGGCGGGCACCTCCTCGACGGCGCGCTTGGGCAGGCTGCCGAGCTGGAACGGCCCGTAGGCCATGCGGATCAGCCGGTTGACCCTGAGCCCGACATGCTCGAGCACCCGCCGGACCTCGCGGTTCTTGCCCTCGCGCAGCGCCACGGTGAGCCAGGCATTGTCGCCCTGCATCCGGTCCAGCCGGGCCTCGACCGGCCCGTAGGTCACGCCGTCCACGGTCGCACCCTGCGCCAGACCCTTGAGCCGGCGGTCGTCGACCTCGCCGAACGCGCGGACGCGATAGCGGCGGATCCAGCCGGTGGCCGGCAGCTCCAGCCGGCGCTTGAGGGCACCGTCGTTGGTGAGCAGGAGCAGGCCTTCCGACGCGATGTCGAGCCGCCCGACCGGCATCAGGCGCGGCAGCCCTTCCGGCAGGGTGTCGTAGATCGTGGCGCGGCCCTCCGGATCACGCGCCGCCGTCACCACGCCCTTGGGCTTGTGATAGCGGAACAGGCGCGTCGGCTCGGCTTCGGGCAGCAATTTGCCGTCGACCGTCACCCGCTGCCCCGGGCGGACCCGGACCGCGGGGCTGTCGAGCACGAGGCCATCCAGCGCGACCCGGCGTGCGGCGATCAGGGTCTCCGCGTCGCGGCGGGAGCAGACGCCGGCACGCGCGATCAGCTTCGCGATCCGCTCGCCCTCCGGCGCGTCGGCGCTCATCGCGTCGCGGCCGCCGCGACGAAGGCGGCGAGCAGGGCGGTGTCGCCGCTGCTGATCGCGTATTCGGGATGCCACTGCACGCCGAGGCAGAAGCGGCGGCGCGGGTCCTCGATCGCCTCGATCACGCCGTCCTCGGCACTGGCGCTGATGACGATCCCCTCGCCGACCCGCTCCGCCGCCTGATGGTGCGCGCTGTTCACTGCGAGCGTGTCGGCACCGGTGACTCGGTGCAGGAGCGTGCCCGGCACGACGCTGACCGTATGGCCGGGCTCCGTGCGCGGGTTGGGCTGCTCGTGCGCCAGCGCATTCGGCAAGGCGTCCGGGATGTGCTGGATCAGTGTGCCGCCCAGCACGACGTTCAAGAGCTGCTGCCCGCCGCAGATGCCGAGCACCGGCAGGTCGCGCTCGAGGGCGCCTTGCGTGATCGCCCATTCGAACCGCGTGCGCCGCTCCTTGAGCCGCACCGTCGCATGGCGGCCGCCGGCCCCGTACAGCGAGGGATCGACGTCGAACGCCCCGCCGGTGACCACCAGGCCATCGATCAGCGCGAGATAGTGCGCGGCCAGCTCGGGCTCGTGCGGCAGCGCCACGGGCAGGCCGCCGGCGGCCGCGATCGCGTCGCAATAGTTCTCGCGGAGCGCGTACCAGGGCAGCTTCGAGTAGCCGCCGGGCGGCTCGCTGTCGAGCGTGACGCCGATGACGGGCGGGCTTGCGGGGTGGGTCGACATGGCGGAGGACAGGTACGGGATGGCGTGACGCGGCGCAAGGAAGAGGCCGGGCATGCAGGAGCTGTTGGCCCAGTTGGCGTGGGCGGATCTGGTGGCACCCCTGTTCTTTCTCCTCTGCTGGGTCGGCTACGCCGCCTATGCCGACGGCATGATCGGCGGTGGCCGCTCGCTGATGGCGCGCATCCACGAGGTGCGCCAGATCTGGCTGCGGCAGATGCTCGCGCGGGAGAACCGGATCGGCGACATGCAGGTCGTGATGATCCTGGCGCAGAGCAACGCGTTCTTCGCCTCCACCGCCATCCTGATCGTCGGCGGCTGCCTCGCGGTCCTGGGCTCCCGCGACCAGGCGATGACCGTGCTGAACGAGATCCCCGGCGTCGCCGCCACACCTTTGTTCGTCTGGGAGATGAAGGTGCTGCTGCTGGTGGTGGTCTTCGTGTTCGCCTTCTTCAAGCTCACCTGGTCGTTGCGGCAGTTCAATTACGTCGCGATTTTGATCGGCGCCGCACCGCCCCATGCCGACGCCGACTCGGGCGCCGCCCGCGACTATGCGGATCTCGTCGCCGGCGTAGCGAGCCGCGCCGCCGAGCATTTCAACAAGGCCGTGCGTGCCTTCTATTTCGGCCTCGCGGCCCTGAGCTGGTTCCTCCAGCCCTACCTGTTCATGGCGCTCACGCTGCTGGTCGTGCTCGTGGTCTATCGGCGCGAGTTCCACTCGCGCACGCTCACCGTCCTCGGCCCGGCCGGCAGCCGATTTCCGGGCCAGTGATTCAACCGTCGAGCTGGAGGCCCTGCTCCATCGCCTCGCAGTAGGTCACGAGGGTGGGAAACTCGAGCGCCGCGCGCTTCAGCTCGGTCTCGAACGGCAGGTAGATGACGTTGGCGAGGAAGGCGTAGGCGACCGCGTCGACCGTGGTCAGCTGCTCGCCCATCAGGAACGGCCGGTCGGCCAGGAAATCCGCGACCGCCTCGAGATCGGCCCGACCCATGGCATAGATCTCCCCCGGGCGGTGCCGGCCGAGGCCCTGCAGATGCAGCATCTTCCGGACGCGGCGGCGGAAGTGGCCCGCCACGGCGTCGCGGACCGGAAACGGCAGTCGGCCGAAGAACGCCGGACGCAGCGTGCGCCAGCCCGCCTCGTCGATCCATCGGCTGTAGGCGAGCACGAAGTAGAAATGATCCTCGAACAGGCGCTGCAGCATCAGCGCCTCGGCACGCTCGCGCTCGGTCAGGCCCGCGTCCGGGTCGATCCCGCGCGTCTCCTTCAGATACTCGATGATCAGGGTGGTGTCGGAGACCAGCCGCCCCTCGTCCTTGATGTAGGGCAGCTTGCCCTTGGGCGCCCGGCGCAGATCGGTCGAGGGCTCGATCGAGTAGGGAATCTCAGCCAGACGCAGCCAAGTCTCCAGCTTGAGCCCGAACGGGCTGACATTGCGCCCCCACAGCTGGGGGAACTGCACCACCACGACCGGGGCCGCCGCGGCGTCGGTGACCATCGTGCGGGGGATGGTTGCGATCTGGGTCGCCGCGTCGGGCGCCACATCCGTCATGCCGAGTTCCGCATCGCCGGAAGACAAAGCGCACCATGCCGCCGACTGCCGATGCGGTCCAGGCGGAATTGGCCCAATCCTCAGCCGGCGCGGCAGTCCTCGAGTCGCAGGTAGCGCGCATCGAGGCCAAAATAGTCGCGCGGCCGACAGGTCAGGATCACGATCTGCACCTCGCGCGCCGCGCGCTGCAGGATGGCTTTCATGGTCGCGAAGCGCGATTCGTCGGCATAGACCAACGCGTCGTCGAGGATCAGGCAGGGTGCTTCCCCTTCGCGCTCGGCGAGCAGCGCGGCGAAAGCGAGACGGACCAGGATCGCGACCTGCTCGCGCGCGCCGACGCTGAGGCTGTCGAAGGCCTCCTGCGCGCCGGCGCGGGCAAGGTGCGTCAAGCCGAGGCTTTCCGGATCGACCACCGGCTCGGCGCCGGGGAACAGGCGCTGCAGCAGGGGGCGCAGGCGCTGCCCGACCGGTGCCAGCAGGCTCTCGCGCACCGACTGGTCCGCCGCCGCCAGCTTCTCCGCCAGCAGGCGCCAGGCCCGGCCCTCCAGCTCCAGGCGCCGCTGGGTCGCTCGCGCCGCTTCCAGCGCTGGTGGCAGCTCCGCGAGGCGCTCCACCCAGGCGTCGCCGCCCGCCTCGCGCAAGGCGACCTCCAGATCGCGGATCTCCGTATCGAGCCGCCGGCGCTCGTCCTCGACGGCGGTGAGCTCGCGCGCGGCGATGGCGAGGCGCTCGCGGAGACCTTCGGCATCGCCGGCCTCCAGCTCGCGACCGAGCCGGTCGTGAATCAGCTCGGCCGACGCGCGCGCCTCGGCGGCACCACGAAAGGCGGCCTGCAGCGCCTCGTCACTCTGCGCCGCCCGCTCGGCCGCGAGACGTGCCTGCAGCTCCGGCAGCCTCGCCTCCGAGCCCTGACGCTCGCCGTGCAGGCCCGCGAGCGCCGCCTCGGCATCGGCGAGCCGCCCCATGGCGTCGGCGGCCATCTGGCGCAATTCGTCCAGATCGGCTTTGGCGCGGCCCGCCGCCTCGGCCGCGTCCGCGGACGCCTGCGCCAGGGTGCGCTCGTCCGACAGGCCCAGGTCTGGCGGCAGACGGCTGCGCAGCCGGTCCAGCTCGGCCTCGCGCTCGGCGCAGAGCTGGGCCAGCGCATCGAGGGAGCGCACAGCACTCGCCTGCAGCGTCGCCTTGAGCTCGGCCTCGGCGCGACGCTGCTCGCTCTCAGCGGCGCGACGACGCTCCAGCCCCGCCTCCGCTTCGGCGAGCGTGCTGCAGCCGAGTGCCGCCAGCGCCTCGGCGAAGGCGCCCCGCGCCGTAGCGAGCGCAGCACGGCGCGCGACGAGATCCTCGCCACCCGGGGTCACGACGACACGCCCAAACCCGAGCAGCTCCAGCTCGACCCGCTCGCCGGCCATGAAGGGCTGCGCCGCGTCGACCTCCCGGCCGTCGATCCTGACCGCATGGCCCGGTAGCGGGCGAAAGTCGAGCCGGGTCGCGACCGTCGCGAGCCGCGCGGCGGCATGCTCGCCCGCCTGCTGCAGCGTCCGTGCCTCGGTCACGCGCTCGGGCGTGATCGGATCGGCGGCGAGCATGGCCTGGGTGCGCCGCACCAGCTCCTGTGCCGCCCGGCATCGCTCCAGCGCCTGCCCGAGGCGATCCGCCTCGGCACCGAGCCGCGCGGCCGCGACGGCGTCGCGCGCCAGCGCCGCGGCACGATCGGCCGCCTCGGCCGCGGCCAGCGCAGCAGCCTCGGCCGCCCGCCGCGCCTCGGCGCCCTGGCGCAGGACCTGGGCCTCGCGCGCGGCGGCGTCGATCCGCCCGGCCAGATTCTGCAGGGCGGATTCCAGGCCCTGGACCTCGGCGCCCAGCTCATTGCGCATCCGGCTCTGGGCGGCGAGCTGCGCCTCCTCGGCGGCGGCGGATTTGACTGCCTCGACCGCCACCCGGCAGCGCTGCTCGAGTGCGGTCAGCTCGGCGAGGCCCTGATGCGCCGCCTCGCGGCGCTCGCGTGCACGGCCGGCCTGATCCTGCTCGATCAGCCGGGCCCGCTCGGCGCGCAGGCGGTCGAGGCGGTCGACCCGGGCATCGAACTCCTCGCGCCGCCGCTCGAGCTCGGCGTGCTCGGCCTCCAGCTCGCGCAGCCGCTCGCCCGCGGCCTTGAGGGCACCGGTCTCCTGCTGCCGGCCGGCCGTGAAATATCCCCCCGCCCGCTCGCGTGCGACCGCCAGCAGCCGGCGCGCCGCCCCGCCACCCGCGACCGTGCCGACCTCGGCCGAGATCGCGGCAGTCAGCCGATCGCGGCCGCCGGCGATGCCGTCGAAGTCGCGGAATGCCGTCGCCTGGTCGACCCAGAACAGCGACTGGATGCCGGCGTTCTCTGGCCTGGGAACGCTGCGGCCCTGACGGCGCTCGAAGCGCAGCAGCTCCTGCAGCCGGCGCTCGGCGCCGTCGTCCTGCAGCCGCTGCCCGCCGCTCTCCAGCACGATACCGGCGCGGCGGAACACCTTGCGCAGCACGTGCCGCTCGCCGCCGCACTCGAACTCGACCACGATCTCGGGCGTCCCGCCGGCATGTGGCGCCATCGCCTCGCGCACCGCCCCGCCGACCGCATGGTGTTCGAAGAACGCCGCCTTGAGGGCGGCGAGCACGGTCGATTTGCCTTCCTCATTGTCGCCCGCGACCACGGTCAGGCCGTCGCCGAGACCGTCCAGGATCACCGGCCCGGCCAGCTTGCGGAACCTGGCGATCTCGATCCGCCGCAGCCTCATCCGTCCGGCCCGAGGCGGCGATGCTCTTGATAGAGCAGGCGCAATGCCAGACCCGCAGCCTCGCTCTGGCCCTGCCCTTCGGCGGCCAGTGCAGCCAGCTCACGAGCGACCGTGCCAACCACGGGCGAGCCGGAAAGTGCCAGCAGGTCGCGCTCGCTGGGCTCGGCCAGCGCGCGATCGCGTACCTCCAGATGGCACAGCTCGCCGGACCAGCGCTCCAGCGCCGATTCGAGAGCAGCACGGGCGGCCAGATCGACGATGCCGGCGAGCGTGAGCTGCACCAGCAGGCATTCGGGCGCGGTCGCTCCGCTGAGCAGGGCGTCCAGGGCGGCTTTGGGATCGGTGACGCCGGTCAGCTCGAGCTCGAGTGGCCGCCAGGCATGGCGCGCGGTGGGCAGCTTGGTGACCACAGGATCGCGCCCGACCTCCAGCTCCACCAACAGCACATTGCCGGCGTCGTTGGTCCGGAAACGGTCGGGTTCGGGCGTGCCCGCGTACCAGGTGCGCGGCGCGATCGCGAGCGTGCCGTGCCAGTCGCCCAGCGCCAGATAGTCCAGCCGCGCGCGTGCGGCGCGGTCGGGATCGATCGGGTTCGGCGCATCGGCGCCTTCGGGCAGCCTTCCGCTGACCGCACCGTGCGCAAGGCCGACCCGCAAGGCGCCCGAAGGGCTCGTCGCCTGATCCATCCACGCCGTGAGGTCGTCGGCCGTATGGCGTTCGGTGAGCGGTGCGGGCAGGACGACGAGCCGCCCGTCGGCCAACGTCATGGGCGCGGCGTTGTCGGCGACCAGCAGGTTGGCCGGCCGCCCCAACCGCTCCAGCCGGCTCCAGACACCTTCCGACAGCAGGGCATCATGATTGCCGGGCAGCAGCACCCAGGGGCCGGGAAAGCCGCGCATCGCGGCCAGCGCCTGAACGATGGTGCGCTCGGGCACGAGATTCGAATCGAACACGTCGCCGGCCACGAGCACCGCCGCGACCTCGTGCTGCTTCGCGAGGCCGGCGATGGTGCGTACCGCCGCGAGCCGGGCCTCCCGCAGCAGCGGCGCCACGTCCGGCGGCAGGGTCCGGAACGGCCGGCCGAGCTGCCAGTCGGCGGTGTGGAGCAGGCGCAGGCTCACGGCGTGCGCCCCGTGCTCAGCGTTGCAGCCCCTGCGCCGCCACCGCGTCCAGATAAGCCCGCCAGACGGCATCCTGATCGCGGCCCAGGTGATAGAGGTAGGGCCAGGAGTAGATGCCGGTGCTGTGGCCGTCGTCGAAGATCACGCGCACGGCATAGTTGCCGACCTGCTCGAGCTCGGTGATGCCGACATTGCGCTTGCCGCCGAGGGTCACCTTCTGCGACGGCGTATGGCCCTGGACCTCGGCCGAGGGGCTTTCGACCCGCAGGAGCTCGGCCGGATAGCGGAACGTGGCGCCGTCATCGAAGTCGATCTCGAGCGCTCGCTCCGCGCGCTTGACCCGGATCTCGAGCGGCCACGGGCCGCCGGCGCTAGCGGTCATCGGCACGAAGCTGCTCCGGGACGCACTCGCTGTCGTCCAAGGGACGCGCCTCCTCGACCAGCATGATCGGGATGCCGTCGCGGATGGGATAGGCGAGGCCGGCCTGCTCGCTGACCAGCTCGCTGCGCTCGCGGTCGTAGCGCAGGGTCGCCTTGGTCAGCGGACAGACCAGGAGGTCGAGCAGTCGCGGATCCGGCCCAGCCTCGTCGCTCGGCGCCGTCATGGCCAATCCTCGTCAGTGTCGGGCGGTCGAGGCGCCGGGATCGCCCAGCGCCGCCATTTCCATCAGGGCGATCAGCAGGCGCGCCTGCCGGCCGCCGTCGCCGGCCTCGAGCAGGGCCTGCTTCTCCTCGGGGTCGAAGGGGCAGATCATGCACAGCGAGGTGACGAGCCCGGCGAGCGGGGCGTTCTCGATCGCGTCCCAGTCCGCCTCAATGCCGTGGCGGTCGAAATAGCCCCGCAGCACGCGGCACAGGCCCGCCTTGAGCTCGCCCGGCGGCGGCGAAGGCTGGAGGTCGGCGCGCCAGCGGTCGAAGTCGGCAAGCACCTGGCGATAGGGTGTGGTTACCTCGAGCTCGGAGGCGACGTCGAAGCGGCAAACGCCGGTGAGCGTGATCAGGAACCGGCCGTCCTCGGTCTCGCTGAAATTGGTGATGCGCCCGACGCAGCCGGTGCGATAGATCTCGGCCGGCGGACCCGCGACCTCGTCCGCCTTGGGCTGGATCATCCCGATCACACGGTCGGTCTGCATCGCGTCGCGCACCATCTGCAGATAGCGCGGCTCGAAGATGTTGAGAGGCAGGTTGCCGCCCGGCAGCAGCATCGCCCCGCGCAGCGGAAAGACCGGGAAGCGGCCGGGCAGGCTGGAGGCGAGCTCGCTCCTGGCCATCGTCAGCTGAACAGCACCGCCGAGAGCATGCGACGCCCCTTGAGCGTGGCCGGATCCTTCGGGCCCAGCGCCTCGAAGAATTTGACGAGCTGCTTGCGCGCCTTGTCGTCCTCCCACTCGCGGTCGCGTTTGACGATCTGGACCAGATGGTCCATCGCCGTCTCGATCTGTCCGCGCAGGAACTGCACGGTCGCAAGCTCGTAGCGCGCCTCGTGGTCGCCGGGGTCGACCTCGATGCGCGCCATGAGATCGGCGGCGTCGCCGAGCACGCCTGCCTCCTCCGCGAGCGTCAGCGCCGCCCGCGCGCCGCTCACGGCGGCATGGTTGGCGAGTTCCTTCGGCGCATCGTCGAGCACCTGCCGCGCCTCGGCGAACTTCCGGTCGCCGATCAGGCAGCGCGCGAGGCCGCCGATCGCCTCGGGCTGCGCCGGGTCCTCCTCCAGGATCTGGCGGAACAGCCGCCCCGCCGTCCGGTTGTCCCCGTGCGCGGCCGCATCCTGCGCCGCCTCGAGCAGGCCATCCCCGCCCTCATCGGCCGCGCCGCCGATCAGCCGGTCCACCAGGGCCTTGATCTGGCTTTCCGGCTGCGCGCCTGCGAAGCCGGTCACGGGCTGCCCGCCCAGGAAGGCGTAGACGGTGGGTACGGATTGGATCCGGAGCTGCTGTGCCAGCTCCGGGTTCTTGTCGATGTCGATCTTGACCAGGCGCACCTTGCCCTTCGCGGCCCGCACGACCTTCTCGAGGGTCGGCGTGAGCTGCTTGCAGGGCCCGCACCAGGTGGCCCAGAAATCGACCAGGACGGGCACGGTCTGCGACGCCTGGATGACGTCCCGTGCGAAGGTCTGCAGCGAGCCGTCCTTGATGATGTCGGCATCGCCAGCGGCGTTCGGTGCGGCTGCACCGCCGAAGAGCTGCATCGAGACGACCTCTCGTTCCTCGCGTTGGCCGGAACACTCCGGCGGCCCGTTTTCCTGGCGGTTACATGGCGGATGAGGTCCGCCCTTACAAGCCCGCGAGTCCGGCGGCGATGTCGAGAGCGATGATCCGGCTCGCGGGCGCCTCGTTCCGGCAGTCGGGACGAGACAAGGCGCTGTTCGATGCGCTTGCCCCGGTTTCCCGGCCCATTGCCAAGCCATTCGAGACGCTTCAGATTGCGCTCCGCTGAAACGGTTTATTGCAGCCAAACACCCCTAAGGGAGGCAATGATGAGCGATATTGGCAAGGTCTCGCCAGAGACCCGGCGCTCGTTCGTGCGCAAGGCCACCGCATCGAGCGCTGCTGCGGCGGCGTTGCTCGGCGGGTTCGGCATCGATCCCGTGATGTCCGCGGCGATGGCGGCGGAGATGGGCCGGTCGGAGAAGCCGCTGAAGGCGGCATTCTCGAACGCCGGCCTTCAGGCCACCTGGTGTGCGCAGGGCAAGCAGGCGGCGGAGTTCTGGGGCAGCCTGTTCAATGTCGAGGTCACCTGGTTCGACGGCGAGCTTTCGGCCACCAAGCAGCGCGCCGCGATCGACAACATGGCGTCCCAGCCCTGGGATTTCGTCGCGATCCAGGCCTTCGGCATCGGCACCCTGACCGATCCGGTCAAGAAGATGATCGATGCCGGCATCCCGGTCATGGACATGGACACGCTGATCGCCCCGCTCGATCAGATCAACGTCCACAGCTTCCTCGCCCCCGACAATGAGTTCATGGGCGCTTCCGTCACCCAGGCCCTCGTCGACGCGATGGGCGGCAAGGGCAACATCATCATGACCCAGGGTGCGCTGGGCCATACCGGCGCGCAGGGTCGGGCGAAGGGTTTCCATTCGGTCGTCGACAAGTACCCCGACATCAAGGTGCTGGACGAGCAGCCGGCTGACTGGGACGTCACCAAGGTGTCGCGGATCTGGGATAGCCTGCTCACCAAGTATCCCGACATCAACGCCGCCTTTTTCCACAATGACGACATGGCGCTGGCCGCCTACAACGTGATCAAGGCGCGCGGCCGCGAAGGCATCCTCCTCGGCGGCGTTGACGCCATGCCGCCGGCGATCGAGGCAGTCATCGACGGCCGGATGCTGGCCACGGTGCGCAATCCCTCCTGCCGCATCCATGGCGGCTCGGTCGTGGCCGGCGTCGCGGCGGTGCTGACCGGCGAGAAGACCGGGCCGGGCGGCATTCCCAAGCATGTCATCACCGACGGGCCGGTCGTGACCAAGCCCAACGCCGAAGGCATGCTGTGGATGCAGAAGCACTTCCTGATCTGAGGC
>JBGAKU010000194.1:0-10404 GCA_044224255.1 Geminicoccaceae bacterium | reverse complement strand
AGCTGGTGGTCGGTGTCGTCGAGCACGCCCTCGCCGCGCAGGGGTGCTGCGTCGGCGTGGAGCTGCCGGCCCGCGAAGTAGAGCAGCTCGAGCCCGCGATCGAGCTCCTCCTCGCGCAGATACAAGGGGTTCGGTGCGTTCATGCTCTTGGCCGGCCGGCCTGCGCCCACGTTGATTGACACCTGTGGGACCCGGTGATAGCCGTCCCAATCCCCGTTTGCGACAGCATTCGACGCCCTCGTGCCGAGGCTCACTTTCATGGCGAAGCTTGTTCCCTACGACGATCGTGACGGCCAGATCTGGTACAATGGCGAGTTCGTCGCCTGGCGCGACGCCAAGGCTCACCTGCTCACCCACGCGCTGCACTATGGTAGCGCCGTATTCGAGGGCGAGCGCTGCTATGCCGGGCGGATCTTCAAGAGCGCCGAGCACAGCCAGCGGCTGATCGACAGCGGGCGCATCCTCGGCTTTGAGGTGCCCTACACGGTGGCCGAGCTCGAGGCGGCCAAGGCCGAGACCGTCGCCCGGATGGGCTTTTCGGACTGCTACGTGCGCCCGATCGCCTGGCGCGGCTCGGAGCAGATGGGCGTCTCGGCGCAGCAGTCGCGGATCAATGTCGCGATCGCGGTCTGGGAGTGGGGCGCCTACTACAGCGACCTGCGCCTCACGCGCGCCCTGTACGACCGCCCGGCGCCGAACACGGCGCCCGTACACGCCAAGGCCTCCGGCCTCTACATGATCTGCACGATCTGCAAGCACGCCGCAGAGGCCAAGGGGTTCGGCGACGCGTTGATGCTCGACTATCGCGGCTACGTCGCCGAGACGACCGGCGCCAACCTCTTCTTCGTGATCAACGGCGAGATTCACACGCCCACACCGGACTGCTTCCTGAACGGAATCACGCGGCGGACTGTGATCGATCTCGCCCGCCGCCGCGGCATCACGGTCACCGAGCGACACATCAAGCCCGAAGAGCTCCGCGATGCGCAGGAGATCTTCGTCACGGGCACCGCCGCCGAGGTCACGCCGGTCCGCCAGATCGACGATCTGAGCTATCAGCTCGGCCCGGTGACCCGGCAGCTCATCGACGACTATCACAGCCTGACCCGCGGTCACGCCCAGGCAGCTTGAGCGTCGCCGTGGGAGACGCGACGCCCTTCAGCGTCGCGGTGTTCTGCGGCTCGCGTCCCGGGCACGACCCCGTCTTTGCCGAGATCGCCGCCTCGCTGGGCGGGATGATCGGCGAGCGTGGCTGGCGGCTTGTCTATGGCGGCGGCGAGGTCGGCCTGATGGGTGTGGCGGCCCGTGCCGCTCTCGATGCCGGCGGCACGGTGCTGGGCGTCATTCCGCAACGGCTCATGGACCGCGAGGTCGGCAAGCACGACCTGACCGAGCTGCGCGTCACGGCCACCATGTTCGACCGCAAGGCGGATCTGATCCGAGAGGCCGATGCCTTCGTTGCCCTGCCGGGCGGCCTCGGCACGCTGGACGAGATCCTCGACGTGCTGACGTTGCGGCAGCTCGGCTATCACGCCAAGCCGCTGCTGCTGCTCGATCATCAGCGCTATTGGCGCGCGTTCGAGGGCATCGTGAGCCAGTTCGTGGTTGCAGGCTTCGCCGATGCTTCGGCCGCGTACCTGTACGAGCTGGTGGGTGACGTGCCCGGGGCGCTGACACGCCTCGATTTGGTGGCCGACGACCCGGCAAGGCTAGAGCCGCGGCACCAGGGCGAGATGGCCACCCAGCAGCAATAGCCCACCGAAGAAGAGCCGGCGAAAGGTCCCTGGGCTCAGCGCCCGTGCCAGCCTGCCGCCGCAGAGCTGCCCTAGCAGGGCAGGAACCAGGGCCAGCAGCGACCGCCAGGCGAGCTCACCGCCAAGTGTCCCCGTTCCAGCCAGCAGGGTCGCCAGCGTGACGGTAGACGTGGTGAAGGACAGCCCGAGAGCCTGGACGAGCTCGCGCCGGTCGAGCCCGAGAGACTGAAGGTACGGCACCGCGGGAATCACGAACACGCCCGTGGCGGCGGTCACCACGCCGGTGGCTGCGCCGGCGATCGATCCGACCCTGGCAGCGAGCCGGTCGGGCAGGCGCGGGGGCCGTGGCGAGCACAGGCCGAGCAGCGCATAGAGGACGAGGATCAGGCCGAGCGCCGGGGTGGCGTAGGCGCTGTCGCCTGCACCGAGCAGCCGGCCACCGATCCAGGTCCCGACGCAGATGCCACCCAGCAGCGGCCATAGCCGGCGGCACAGCGGGGTCAAAGCGGGACCGGCAAGCATCTGCCAGAGATTCGTCACCAGCGCGGGCACCACCACGAGGGCTGCGGCCTCTGCCGGCGACACCAGGAGGCTGAGCAGGCCCACCCCGACGGTAGGCAGGCCCAGGCCGGTCACGCCCTTGACCAGACCGGCGAGGACGAAGATCGCGGCGATGGCGAGTTGCTCGGCGTGCATGACGCCGAGCGTGACAGAGGGCCGGTGACGGACAATTCTCGGTTCGCCAAGCCAGCCTTCGCGCGAGGCGAAGGCTGGCTGGAGGATCGACGCCGCCGGGATGCCCCATGCATTTCGACCTGACCGATCTGCGCCTGTTCGCAGCCATCGCCGAGTCGGGCAGCATCACGGCCGGCGCCGCGCGCGCAGGATTGGCTCTGGCGGCAGCCAGCGCGCGGGTGCGCGGAATGGAGACCGCGCTCGGCGCGCCGCTGCTCGAGCGGGGCCGACGCGGCGTCCGCCCGACCCCGGCGGGGTTCGCGCTGGCACGCCATGCCCGGCTGGTGCTGGCTCAGATGGAGATCCTGCGCGGCGAGCTGCGCGAGTATGCGCGCGGCGGTCCGCGCGGCCTCGTCCGCCTGCTTGCGAACTCGGCGGCGATGGGCGAGCACCTGCCCGATGCGCTGGCGGCTTGGCTTGCGGCCAATCCCGGGATCGACCTCGATCTGCAGGAGCGCGCCAGCCACGAGATCGCCCATGCGATCGCGCAGGGGCACGCGGATGTCGGCGTCTTGGCCCAGCCGGAGAGCCCGCCCGAACTGGAGCTCTACCCGTTCCGTCTCGACCGTCTGGTCGCGGTGGCCCCGCGCGGCCACGAGCTGGGCCTCAGGCGCTCGGTCGGTTTCGCCGAGCTTTTGGAGCTGAGCATCGTCGGGCTGACCGCCGACAGCGCCCTCGGGCGCATGCTGGCGCGACAGACCGCGGCACTCGGCCGCCCGCCCGGGACACGGGTGCAGGCGGTCGGGTTCGAGGCCGCCTGCCGCTATGTCGCGAAGGGCGTGGGCGTCGCGGTCGTGCCCGAGCTCGCCGCGCTACGGCTGAGGCGTCGGCTGGCGCTCGTCGTGGTCCGGCTCGCCGACCCTTGGGCGATGCGGCGACTGGTGATCGGCGTGCGACGGCTGAGCGCCCTGTCGCCGCACGCCCGTCGGCTGGTGGAGCACCTGATCGCCGCCGGCAGCCCCACCTGACTTGGCTCAGGCCTGAGCCGCCTCCGCTCCAGCCTGCACCTTGCGCCGGTACAGGGTCAGGAAGTCGATCGGATCGATCATCAGCGGCGGGAAGCCGCCGTCGCGGGTGGCGTCGGCGACAACGCGCCGGGCGAACGGGAACAGGAGCCGGGGACACTCGACCTGGAGCAGGAGCTGCAGGCTGTCGGCAGGAATGTTCACGAGCTCGAACAGCCCGCCATAGGCCAGCTCCACCAGGAACACCGGCCCGTCATCGGACTTGGCCTCGACGTTGATCTCGATCACGACCTCGTGCCGGTCGGAGCCGAGATCCGCCGTGGCGACGTCGACGCGGATCTGGATCTCCGGGCGCACACCCTGCTGGACCCCGAAGGGCGCCCGCGGGTTCTCGAACGACATGTCCTTCACGTACTGGGTCAGGATCGAGAGTCGCGCCTGGGCGGCGGCCTGCGGCTGGCTCTCGCCGTTCGCACCCGGTTGCTCGGCCATGATTGTCTGCTCCTTCAGTTGTCGTCCGACGTCTCGTCGATGGCGAGCCGGATCGATTCGGTGTTGTGCAGCTCGACCCCGGTCAGGCCGCGGATGAAGCCCCAGTGACTGACCACGGCCAGACGGTCGCGGTCGGGGGTACTCGACAGCATGGCACGAAACGCCGCGCAGCGGGCGGCGAGGCTGGGCCAGCTCTCGATCACCCCGCCCCACCAGACCTCCTCGAGAGCGGAGAAATCGAGATGCGGCCATTCCTTGGCCAGCTCGGCCGGCGACGACCCCTGATCGCAGGAGAAGGCACAGCGCTCGCGCACGATCGGGTCGACCGTGATCGGGACGTCCAGGGCGGCCGCCATGATGCTCGCCGTCTCCAGCGTGCGGCGATAGGGGCTCGTCAGCAGCCGCACCACCCCGGCACCCCGCAGGCGCTCGGCGGCAGCACTGGCCTGCTGCCTGCCGCGGGCGGTCAGCGGCGGGTCGGGCAGACCGACGTCGATCCGGCTGGCGCTGAAAAACTCGTTCCAGGCGGATTCGGCATGGCGGATCAGCAACGTCACGAGATCGGCTGGCTCCAACGGCCGGGGCAGCCATCGCCGCCGCGCCGGCCTTGTAGTTAAGCGGGCGGGCAGGAGGCAAGAGGCGGCGATCGGGGCCGCATGCGGTTTGTTTTTGCTTCTTGCAGAATATATGAGGAGGGGTATCCAGCCTCGTGGACCGGCGCGGGCCGGGGCCCAAGCTTGTTTCAATGTCTCAGCCGGCGACCGGTGATCCTGCGACATGTCCGACGGTTTCGCCTATCTCGATATCCTGTTCTTCGCGATGGTCGCCGCGTTCATCGCTTTCCGGCTGCGCAGCGTGCTCGGTCGGAAGACGGGGCAGGAGCGCCCGCGCGTCGACCCCATCAGCCAGCGTGCGGCCCGGAGTGGCAACGACAACGTGGTGCCGATGCCCGAGCGGGCACCGCCGCCGGCAGCTGACGCGCCCGCGACGGTGTCCGAGACGGCGCCCGAGACGCCGGCCATGGCGGGGGTGGCGGCAATCAAGCGCGCCGATCCGCGTTTCGACCTCGATCACTTCCTGCAGGGCGCCCGGGCGGCGTTCGCGATGATCGTCGAGGCCTTCGCCAAGGGCGACAAGACCGCGCTGCGGCCTTTGCTCGCCGACGAGGTCTTCGCCCAGTTCGCCGGCGCCATCGATGCCCGCGAGCAGGTGGGTCAGGCGATGTCGACCGAGCTTGTCGCGACCCGCTCGGCGGAGCTGGCTAACGCGGGCATGGTGGGCTCCAGGGCACGGGTCACGGTTCGTTTCACCAGCGAGCAGATCAACCTCGTCCGTGACGCTGCCGGAGAGGTCGTCGAGGGCGACCCACGCCAGATCGACACGGTGGTGGACCTCTGGACCTTCGAGCGCGACACGCGCTCGCGCGACCCGAACTGGCAGCTGGTCGAGACGGGCGCCTCGAGCTGACGCGCGCCGCGTGCGGGCGCGTCTAGCCGCACTAGCCGGCCTTCTCCTGCTGGCTGGTTGTGCCGAGAAGAAGGCTCCTGAGGCGCCGCCACCAGAGCTCACTCTCACGGCCGTGAGCTTCGCCGACCTTCCCGGATGGGACGAGGACCGGCCTGACGCCGCGCTCGCCGCCTTCCGGCTGAGCTGCGGGCGCTGGGCCAAGCAGCCGGACGACCGGCCTGTGGGCGGTCAGAATGAGCTCGCGGGCACCGTCGGTGCCTGGCGCGGGGTCTGTGGCGAGGCGGCGCGGGCGCCCGATGCGCGGCGCTTCTTCGAGACCGAGTTCGCTCCCTTCGCAGCCGGAAACCACGCCGATCGCGAGGGCCTGTTCACCGGCTATTACGAGCCCCGCCTGCGCGGCAGCCGGGTCCGGGATGGTGTCTATCGCTATCCCCTCTATCGTCGGCCGGCGGATCTGGTCAGCGTCGACCTCGGCCAGTTCGATCCGGAGCTGAAGGGCCGTCGGATCGGCGGCCGCGTCCAGGACGGACGGCTCGTGCCCTATGCCGACCGGGCGGCGATCGACCGTGGTGCCTTGAACGGCCGCGGCCTCGAGCTGCTCTGGGTCGATGATGCGGTCGACCGCTTCTTTCTCGAGATCCAGGGCTCGGGGCAGGTCCGTCTGCCCGACGGCGGCATGGTGCGCGTCGGCTATGCCGACCAGAACGGCCGGCCCTACCGGGCGATCGGCAAGGATCTGATCGAGATCGGTGCGGTTCCCCGCGAGCAGATGTCGATGCAGGCCATTCGGGCCTGGCTCGAGGCCAACCCTGCCGAGGCGCCGGCAATGATGGCGCGCAACCCCTCCGTCGTGTTCTTCAGCGAGCTCAAGAACCTCGCGGCGGCCGACGGGCCGCTCGGCGCGCAAGGGGTCCCGCTCACGCCGGGTCGCTCGCTGGCCGTCGACCGCAAGTTCCTGCCGCTCGGCGCTCCGGTCTGGCTCGACACCACCGCCCCCGCGCCCGGGGGCGAGCGGCCGCTGCGTCGGCTGGTGATCGCTCAGGATACGGGCGGCGCGATTCGCGGCCCGGTCCGTGGGGACCTGTTCTGGGGTGCTGGGCCGGAGGCGGAACGTCTGGCGGGGCACATGAAGAGCCCCGGCCGCCTCTACCTCCTCCTTCCGCGCAGCCTGTCGCCGACCACCTGATCACCGCCGAGTTTTGCGCCCGCGCCGTCTGGCGGGCGATGAAATGTTATATTATAACATAGCACTCGCGTGCCCGCACGGAGAGGTCGGCCTTGCTGCTCACCAGCGCCCTGACGCGCCTGCTCATCGCCTCGCTGCTCTCGGCAGCGCTGTGGCTCGCGACGCTCGCGGTGACCGCAGCATGAGCACGGCACCGGCGCTGGTCTTCGACAATCTGACGCTCGGCTACGACCGCCATCCGGCCGTCCACCACCTGCACGGCGAGGTGCGCCGGGGCAGCCTGCTTGCCGTCGTCGGCCCCAACGGCGCCGGCAAGTCGACCCTGCTCAAGGGTATTGCCGGGATGCTGCGGCCGCTGGAGGGCCGGATCGGCCGCGGCGACCTGCGCTGTCGCGACATCGCCTATCTGCCGCAGCTCGCCGAGATCGACCGCTCGTTCCCCATCGGCGTGCGCGACTTCGTCGCCATGGGCCTATGGCGCCGCTTCGGTCCTTTCCGTGGCGCCGACAGAGCCGATCGCGAGCGGGTCGAGCAGGCCCTGGCCACGGTGGGCCTGCACGGATTCGCCGGGCGCGTGATCGGCTCGCTCTCGGGCGGCCAGCTCCAGCGGGTGCTGTTCGCGCGGCTGCTGCTGCAGGACGCGCCCATGATCCTGCTCGACGAGCCGTTCACCGCGATCGACAGCCGGACCGCGCGCGACCTGCTCGATCTGGTCGGCCGCTGGCATGGCGAGGGGCGTACCGTGGTGGCCGTGCTGCACGACCTCGAGCTCGTCCGTGACCGGTTCCCCGAGGCCCTGCTGCTGGCCCGCGAGCCCGTCGCCTGGGGACCGACGCGGGAAGCCTTGGGGCCTGCGAACCTCCTGCGCGCGCGCCAGATGAGCGAAGCCTTCGACGAGCGCGGCGGCATCTGCCGGCGCAGCGCCGCATGAACCCCTACGATCTCCTGGTCGCGCCGTTCGTCGAGTTCGGCTTCATGCGCCGCGCCCTCGTCGGTTGCGCTGCGCTGGCCCTGGGCTCGGCCCCCGTCGGCGTGTTCTTGATGCTGCGCCGGATGAGCCTCACCGGCGACGCCATGGCCCACGCCATCCTGCCGGGCGCCGCGATCGGCTTTCTCGTCGCCGGCCTCTCGCTGCCGGCGATGACGCTGGGCGGCCTCGTCGCCGGGTTGCTGGTGGCACTGCTCGCCGGGATGGTCTCGCGCACCACGATCCTGCGCGAGGACGCGACGCTCGCGAGCTTCTACCTGATCTCGCTCGCCTCCGGCGTGGTGCTCGTCTCCCTGCGCGGCAACAATGTCGACCTCATGCACGTCCTGTTCGGCACGGTCCTCGCGCTGAACGACCCGGCCCTGTTTCTGCTCGCCGGCATCGCCACCGCGTCGATGCTGACGCTGGCGCTGCTCTGGCGCCCGATCGTGCTCGAATGCGTCGACGCGCAGTTCCTGCGCTCGGTCAGCCGGACGAGCGGTCTGGCCCACGCGGTGCTCTCGGTGCTGGTGGTGGTCAACCTGGTCGGCGGCTTCCAGGCGCTCGGCACCCTACTCGCGGTCGGCCTGATGATTCTGCCCGCCGCCTCGGCGCGGCTGTGGACCCGCGAGCTAGGCCCGCTCATCGGCCTGTCGGTGGCGTTCGGCCTCGCCTCGGCTCTGGCCGGCCTCGTCCTGTCCTTCCACGCCGAGCTGCCGAGCGGCCCGGCGATCATCCTGGCCGGAGGGGTCAGCTGGCTCCTCTCGCTGCTGTTCGGGTCGACGGGCGGTGTTTTGCGCCGCCTCTGGCCGCCCCACCATCTCGAAGCCTGAACCGGGTCGTCCTCCATGCCTCTGCCCCGCCGAATCGTCCTCGCGCTCGGTCTCGCCGCGCTCGCCACCCCCGCCCTGGCCCACGAGCGTTTGTCGGTGGTCGCGAGCTTCAGCGTTCTGGGCGATCTGGCTGCCCGCGTGGGTGGGGAGCGGATCGCCCTGACCACCCTCGTCGGTGCCGACGGTGACGCCCATGTCTATCAGCCGGGGCCGGGCGACGTGCGGGCCGTGGCCGCGGCCCGCGTGCTGGTCACGAACGGGCTGGGCTTCGAGGGCTGGCTCGTTCGTCTGAAGGAGGCGTCGGGCTTCCACGGGGTCGAGGTCGTGGCAGCGGCCGGGATCGAGCCGCTGATGCTCGCCGGCCAGGAGCACGAGCACGGCGTCGATCCGCACGCGTGGCAGAGCGTGGCCAATGCCGAGACCTACGTCCGCAACATCGCCGAGGGGTTCGAGCAGGCCGATCCCGATGGCGCCGCGGTCTACCGCGCCAACGCTGCGGCGTACCTCGCCGAGCTTCGGTCGCTCGATGCGCAGATCCGCACCGCCCTGCGCGACGTTCCCGAGGCGCAGCGGGTGGTGGTCACCTCGCACGACGCGTTCGGCTATTTCGCGGCCGCCTACGGTGTGACGATGGTGGCACCGCAGGGCATCAGCACGGAGAGCGAGGCCTCGGCGGCCGACGTCGCGCGCCTGATCGAGCAGATCCGGCACGATGGCGTGCGGGCCGTGTTCGTCGAGAGCATCAGCGATCCGCGCCTGCTCGAGCAGATCGCCCGCGAGACCGGTGTCGGCGTTGGCGGCACGCTCTACTCCGACGCCCTCTCGCCGCCCGGCACGCCGGCTGACACCTATGTCGGCATGATGCGCCACAACGCGGCAGAGATCGCGGCGGCGCTCCAGTCCTGACCTGCCTCGCTCACCTAGCGCCGAGGCCGAGGCGCAGATAGGCCGCAAGCTCGTCCGGCCGCAGCAGGTCGGCGCGATAGCCAATGTGGTGGTCGGGCCGGATCAGCCACGCCGTGGTCGGGCCGCCGCCATAGGAGGCGACGAACGCGCCTTCTGCGTCCTGGACGACCGGCAGCCCCGGTGGTGGCACGATCTCCGACCCGGCCTTCGCGACTCCCAGGCCGCGCAGGTCCGGGCACAGGGTACGCAGTCCCGTGAGCTGCGCGCAGGCCTCATCGGCGGCATCCTGGTCGGGAAGCCGCAGCAGCAGGATCGGCGCCGGATCGCGTAGCAGCTCGAACAGGCGCTGACTGAAGCCGAGCCCCGGCAGGCGAAGGCCGGCAGCGTCGGGCGCGCGGTCGCCGGCGACGGGGCCGGGCAAGTCCGCGGTCGACGGGGATTCCTGCACCCACGCGCCGCCGCGATAGCCGACCGTGAGCTGGGAATCCTCGAGCCGGGTGTCCTTGCCGCCTCCCACCCGGCCCTCGGCGAACGCCATGGTCTGCGCATGGGTGCGCTCGAGCACCCCGCGCGCCACCGGTCGCCGTTCGGCCTCGTAGCTGTCGAGCAGCCCGGAGTCGGCCCCGCCGCGGATCACCCGGGCCAGCTTCCACGCCAGATTGTAGGCGTCCTGGATGCCGGTGTTCATCCCCTGGCCGCCGGTCGGCGGGTGGATGTGGGCTGCGTCGCCGGCGATGAATACCCGGCCGACTCGATAGTGCTCGGCGAGGCGCAGGCTGATGCGGAACATCGACGACCAACGCAGGTCGGACAGAACCACGTCGGGCAGCACGGCCGACGCCGCGGCCTGTAGCTCTTCCAGACTCGGCGTGGCGCGCTCGGCCTGGATGCCGTGCGTCACCTCGGAGGAAGGGTCTTCGGCGCCCGTCGGCTCCTGGGATGCCAGCATCGAGACGCGGTAGCGGCCGGGCTCGGGCAGCGGGATCGCCACCAGAAAGCCGGTCAGGCCCGACGCGCCGATGCTCAAGGCGCGTAGGTGCACCCCGCGCGGCAGGCCGAGCACGACGGCAACGTCGCCGAGCATGAAAACGTAAGGGTA
>JBGAKU010000193.1:0-10122 GCA_044224255.1 Geminicoccaceae bacterium | reverse complement strand
GGAAAGCTCGGGATCAGCCGCCTGCGTTTTGGTCCGGCCGCCAGATAGGCATTTATACTCGCCATCACCTAGGCGACTGACACTCAGCTTGCCGGCGATGATGCGGTCAACTGTGTCGTGACAGTTGAGGACGGTGGGCGTCACTCCGGCGCCCAGCACTCGTCATTCTTGACCTCGGCCACGCACCGATACCCCCGCTCCGCAAGCCACCGCTGCACCGCGCCCGGCGCGTTGCCATAGGCCACCGTGCTGCGCCTGCGGAAGCCGGCGTGCTTGGAGCGGCCAAGGTCCTCGAACAGCACGACCGGGCGGCAACGGGCGATGGTCTGCTCGGCGCCCTTCAGGGCCTCAAGCTCGTATCCTTCGACGTCCAGCGAGATGAAGTCGACATTCTCGCAATCGGCCGGAAGGGCCACGTCATCAATCCGCATCAGGTCGATCGCGCCGCTGACATACTTCGGGCGGCATCCGTTGGGCGCGATCTTGTGCCACCCCGGCTTGTGCTCCGAAGCGCGCGACCAATGCGCCTTGCCAGCGGCAGCGCCGAGCCCCACGCCATAGACCGACACCTTGTCGGCAACCGGCTCGCTGTTCGCGCTCAGGCAGCGCAGGTTGGTCGCGTCGGGCTCGAACGTCACGACATGCTCGAACCCGTACCGCTCGACCAGCATCCGCGCCCAGTAACCCAGATTCCCGCCCGCCTGAACCGCACACCGCCGCTGCTTCACGAACGGCAGCGCCAGCTCGATCCGCTCCTCGGCCTCGGCGATCCACTGCGCCATCATGTGCGGCGCTACCGCTGCCGGCATCAGCCAGCCGTCGCGGGTGACGAGTTCAGTCAAACCACAACTCCGCTCTTCGGCACCGCCCAGACACCGCCATCATAGCGCTTATGCGCGGGCGCGGCACGCTCGAGCAACGCGCCGATGCCGTGATAGTCCCAATCGTGGCCGGTGACGTACCCTCCCGGCCGGATCGCCGGCAGCCACGCCCGGATGTCCGCCAGCACCGCCTCAGGGCGATGGTCGGCGTCGACAAACACCGCATCGAGGCTGCCCGCAGGCACGCGCTTAGCCGCACTCACTGTGTCCATACGCATGACCTGCAACCGCCTCGGGTAGCGGACGGCTAGGGCCAGCGCCCATTCATAGGCCGCTTCCATGTCCACATCGGCATAGGCGCGGTATCCGCTGTCCTCTGCACTGCGGCGCTTCACGCCCGGCCCCGGCTCCAGCGCAGGATCGCCTGCGCGCCAGGTATCGACTGCCACAATCCGCAGGTCCGGACATGTGCGCAGCATATGCTCCGTCGTCGCCGCGTGGAGCACGCCCAGCTCGGCCATGGAGCGCCAGCCGTACTGCAGCGCAAGCCCAGCCAGCACGCTCGCCCGTAGCGGCGCCCTCACGCTCCTGTCGCCACCTTCGGCTTGTTCCTGCTGCCCTTCGGCCGGCCGCCCCTGCGCTTCGGCGCGGGCTGTGCTATGGTGTCGGCATGAAGCTCAGAACCGCTAACCGCAAGCGCCGGGTCAGGCGCATCCGCGACGCCCGCGCCAAGTACGTCAGGCAGAACATCACCTGGAGTTTGCCCGGCCGCAGCGGCCGCTTCCTCCGCTTCGAAGACTTCGGCGCTCTCGGCGACGGCATCGCCGACGACAGTGCCGCTGCCCAGCGCGCCCTGGACTGGGCTACCTGGGACTTCGGCCCCGGAGTCGGTGCCACCAGCGCCCGCGTCGTCGCCATCGGCCTTAGCAGCATCCGGCTGGACCGTCCTCTTCACCTCGACCAGCCACACCCCATCCCGCAGCTGGCGCCACTTGGGGACGGCAGCGTTGAGGATACCGCGGACCTCGGGGAGCCGGTGCCCGGTGCCGACGAGCGAGCCGCCGTCACGGACTAGCGCCGCCCACTTCGCCCCATCGGCCGCGAGTTGTGCCGGGCTCAGTCCCCACAGCGCCACCGCGTCGAACTGCTCGCCCTCGAGGTGATCGGCGGCATCGGCGCACGACATCTCAACCAACGACAGACGCTTGGTGGTCTCCTCCCACCTGCGCATGCGCGCACAGGCCCGCTGTTGCCGGCCACGCTCCTGCCGTGTCCTGACGTCGCGCTGCTCCCAGACGATCGTCACGTTGAGCCGGTTGGACCACGAGATGAGCGACTTGGCCTCAAGGTCGTCCTTGACGCCGACCACACACAGGCTGCGCCAGCCGTTCTGCTTGGCCAGCTTGTCGAGCAGACGGACGCGGGAGCGATCGCCAGCGTTCATTCGGCGTTCCGCTTGCGCTTGATCGTCACCGTCACCTTCACATTCTCGTCGCTCAACTCGGCCTCGGTCTCACGCGTCAGGTCGGTGACGAACATATCGCCCTTATCGCGAATGCGGTCGCCGAACTGCACCTCAAGCCGCCGCGCCAGATCGGCCGGCATCACAGCGAGGAACACGACGCGATTGTCAGCGGCGGGGGCGGACTCGGTTCTGGGCATTACTGCACCACCTCGCGCATGTTGCCCTGCCCGTCGCGCGAGTGATTGGCCATCTTCAAGCGCTCCAATCGCTCCTCGGCCTCAAGCTCGGCCATCTTCATCTCGCGTTCCATCGCGAGGCGCGCCATCGCCGTCTGGCGCTCCGCCTCGATCTTCTCGCGCTGAACCGTCATCTCCATGACCGCCTTCTCGCGGGCGATCTCAGCGTCGAGCTGCGCCTTGCGATCCGCCGCGGCAACGTCGAGCTTGGCCTTCTCCAAGTCGCCCTTGGCCTTCTCCTGCGCGGTCGCCGCCGCCTTCGCGGCCTCAAGCTGGATTGCCTGCTGTGCGGCCTGCTGCTGCTGCGCCTGTGCCGCCTGCTGCGCCGCCTGCATCTCCTCGGGCGTCGGCTCGCGGAAAAACCGCTGCGTGGCCTTGTAGCCCATCAACTCCGTGAACTGGCCGAGCGCGTTGCGGTATTCCTCCGTGCTGACCAGCGGCGAGCCCATCTGCATGAGCATCTCCTGCTTGGCCATGATCGCAGCCAATCCGGCGAGCTTCTCCTGCTTCGTGCCGCCGCCCAACCCGACGCGCACCGAGCAGTCCATGTCCGCCGACCACTGCGACGGGTCGACCTCCACCCACTTGCCGCGCAGGCGGATGGTCGTGGCCTTGTCCTGATACGCCTTGCTGAGCCGCAAGATCGCCAGGAACACCGGCCGCATGAAGCCGGCGGCGAACTCGCGGGCGAGGAACTCGATCCCGGTACGACCGCCTTGGCCGCGTCTACCGTCTGCCCTTGAGCACGTCGGGATCTAGGCCCTGCCCGGCCATGCTGATCCCGGTACGGCCAGAGCTGCGGGCCTCAAGGTACTGAATCAACGGGATGTTGCGGTCGCCGACGAATGGCACGGCGTGAACGCCGATGCCGGCCGGGTTGCGTGCCCTGATGACTGGTGTGAACGGCGACTGAAGGTCAGCGAGGCTTCGATATCGCTCTGCACCACCTCGCGCTGGTGGTTCGCGCGGTTCATGTTGTTGAACCAGCCGCGCAGGCACCCGGTGAGCTGCTCCTGAATGTCGATCAGCGACTCGGCGATGCCGTCGCCGATCGGCTCGTGCGGCGTCGGATGGGCGAGGCGAGCACGTAGTAGCAATCGTCGCCCGGATCGAGGCTGATCAGCTCGGGACCATCGCCCAGCAGCAGCGCCCGGTAGCGCTCGGCGATGCCGTCATTGTCGCGGTCCAAGCGCACCAGCGCCTCGATCACGCGCACATACTTGAGGCTGTCGTCGGGCAAGTCGCCGGCCGTCGTGAGGTCGTTGAGCCGCCCGCGACGGGCCTTGGTCACGGCGTCGTTGTCGGCCCGCATGACGCTGTTGGTGGCGTACTCCAACACCACATCGTAGGGCAGACCGAGCGCCACCACGTCGACACCCGCCGATAGCCGTCCGAGCCGACGAAGGCCGCCTCGGACTCCTTCTGCGCGTCCGGGTCGATGATCACCTCGTCCTGCGGGATCAGCTCGATGGCGATGCGCCCGCGCTTGACGTTCTTCCGGACCTTGCCGCTGAACGTCTGCACGGGGTGCGGCATGACCAGCACCGACCCATCCGGCATCGGGTGCTGCATCTCGACCGTCTGCGTCTCGGGCTCGGCCTCGACGCCCACGATCTCGACGTCATCGCCCAGCCCGGCGGACTGAAGTGCCGCGGCCATCTCCGGCGGAAGCTGCGCGCCAGGCGGCAGGTTCACGCGCGCCAGAAGCATGCCCAGCGCCTGCTCGCTCAGGCCGCTGAACCCGCTTTCCTCCTGCTTCTCCTCCACACTCCAGTAAACCTTGGCCGCGGCGAACTTGATCGCCCAGTCCAGGAAAGCGTCGAGCAGCAGCTCCTCGCCGTTGTTCTGGCGGATCATCACATAGTTGGCGTAATCGGTCGCCTGCTTCGCCGCCTCCTCATCCTCGGGGCCGGTCGGATCGAACGCCACCATCTCGTCCGACGACAGGAAGATCCGGGCCAGCTCGGGCAGCATGGCGCGGAGCTTGTCGTAGACCTCACGCACGACCGCAGCGCTGCCGTGGTAGACGTCGCGCCCCGATTCGTCCTTGCCGACATAGAACGCGGGCGCGATGTCGGTCTTGCCGTCATACGAGCGCCACGCCTTCTCCAGCTTCGGCGCAAGCTCATCGTCGGCGTGGTCGCGAGCGCGCTGGTAGAGCGCCTTGATCGTGGTGCGCTCGGTCTCCGTGAACTGCGCCGGCTGGTCGATGGGCGTGGTTATCCCGCCCTCAGCCTCCATAGCGGCGTCGGGCGGAAGTGGGTCCATGCGCATCAGCAAGGGAGAGAGCAGATGCGGATCACCAAAAGCGGCCTGAAGCTCTACTGGAGCGAGACCCTGCAGCGTTGGGTGACGATCCCTGAAGGGGACGAATGATGCCTGAGACCGAGATTGCAAGGATTCGCGAGGAACTAGCTCAGCTACAACGCGAAAACCGCATGTTCCGCCGCATCATGCAGAACATCGTCCTCAACACCAACGGCAGCGACAATCTCACCCTTGAGCAGGCACGATGGAAACTGTCACTCGTGAACCAGATCGCCAAAGACTTGGCAGGATGACCCTAGCCGACCAGCTCGCCGCCCTTGAGCCGCTGCCGCCTGCCACGGTGGCGCGGCTCGCCGGCCTCAACGGGCAGTCGCTCCGGGCGAAGCGCATTCGGGGCGGTGCCTTCACCCGTCAGCAGCTGGCGCACCTCGTCTTGCAGCTGCGCCGGCTCGCCGATGCGGCCGAGGAGATGGTGTCCTAAACGATCCAGCCCGGCCGGTTGGCGGGCGGCTTGCGAGCCAGCGACACGCTGCGGTGCGTGATCGCGTACATGCGGGCGGCGTCCGCACAGTGGCTGGTGAAGTCGTGCAGCGGGCGGTTGCTGAGCACCTGCCGCTTCTCGTCATACTCCGACCGATATTGGCGCAGCTTCTCCACGCCGTCCGCGCACTTCTTGGCGTCGAACCACATGCGGGGGAGCATGGTCCGCAACGCCGCTATTCCGTCCTCGACGCTCAATCTAGGCGCCACCTTTGTCCTGACCTGCAGCGACTGCAGCACCTCGGCGCGGCTTTTGCCCGTGCCCAGCTCTCGTGCCTCGGCATCGTGCGGCACAATGTGGTCACGGTAGGCATAGCCACGCTGCTGCAACACGCTCGCATAGTGTGACAGGGGCTGGCCCGACGCCTCGTAATAGTCGATGGCGTGAATCTCGCGGCCGACCTCCTGGAAGAACCAGATGGCGGTACTGTCGCCGATCCCAAGATCCCAGGCCGTGTCGACCATCGCGGCGCCGTCATAGGGCACGCCGCAAATGCGCCCGTCCTCCTCGGCTTGGGCGATCAGGCGGCCGTAGTAGCTGCCCTTCGCGGCCACATCGAAGTCGTTGAGGTACTCCTGCCGGTAGTCCTCATCCGGCATGTCGCGCTTGAGCGCTTGAAGCTCGCGGGCATCGATCAGGCCGGACTTGTCGGCCTTGAGGTTCATCGAGAACCATTCTTCAGCCTGGCTCTCGGCGGCCTTCCATAAGTTGTAGAACTCGTTGCGCCCGTTCACCGACGAGATGAACGTCGCGCGCCCCTGCCGGTCGGACAGCGCCGGGCGGATGATCTTGGCCCAGACATCCGAGCCCATGAACGCGAACTCGTCGAGCACAACTGCGTCCGCGTAGATGCCGCGCAGGCTGTCCGGGTTGTCCGCCCCTACGAGCTGCAGGCGCCCCCCGTTCGGGTAATCGATCCGCAGCTCGGTCTCATTGAACCGCGCTTGGTCCTCGGCCCGGCTGTAGTGCTTGGCGTAGTCCCAGGCCACGCGCTTGGCGGCGCCATAGGTGGGCGCGATGTAGTAGGCTCGCGGACGCTCAAGCGGACAGGTCAGCGCGTCGCGGATCAGGTCGTTCACCGCCGCCACGGTCTTGCCTGCACGCCTGTGGCAGACGTTGACCGCGAACCGCTGCTTGCGGCTGTGGAAGTGTCTGAATGCCTCGCGAGGCTTGTAGGGGATCTCGACGAGCCGCTGCTCTACTCGGCCCAACGGTAGACCGTCTCGACCTTGACCGGGCCGCCATCCGGCCCTAGCAACCGCACCTTATCGTCGAACATGCCAAGGTGACGGCCAATCTCGACCAGCGCCGATTTCTTGTCGGCCAGTTTGAACTTGGTCTTCTTCACCTCGCGTGCATCCTCGCCACGGCCATCCGTGTATTCGTCGACTACAAACTCCTGGATCGCTGCTGCCTTGTCTCGGGTAAGAGCCGAAAAATCCAACACCATGGACCCGTCATCTTGCGGGGTTGCATAGTCCATCATGTTGCTAAACCCGAGCAGGCTCAATTCACGCAACACGCGGTCTGCATCAACCTGAACCCGCTCGGAGCGCTCTGCCTTCAATTCCGCAATGCGGGCTTGAATTTCAGGTTTTTGCAAGACCTCGTTGCCGATAGATCCTGCAGTAGCCGCGCTATATCCGGCCCGCCTCGCCGCTGCCGAAGCGTTGAGGTCAACGAGGTATTCCTCGCAGAATCGCTCCTGCTTCGGGGTTAGACCAGCCATGTCGGGTTTCTCTCGCGGGAGTGCGCTAAGCGCTTGTTCCGGCCGCTGGCAGCTTCGCCAGCATGGGTGTGTTCATTACAGCAGCCGCCGCGCGATTTCAAGCCAGAGGGTCCTCGATACCTTCCGGCTGCCAGATACGCTTGCGATAGTGTGCGCCAAGTACATCGAGCGCGATCCGCAACGTCGGCACCCCCTGCCGCGCGCCCTTCTTTGCCTGCTGTGCCCACTGGTCGGCCGGCTTGCCTTCAAGCACGGTCCAGGTAATCACGGGCGTCAGAATGATCCCCACCGCCCGCATGGCCGCCTGATACTGCGCATAGCGTGGGCCGCACCCGGGCGTGGGCGCTCCTGACCCGCCGCCCGTGTTGGTGCCGTATGAGCCCGTGACGGCTGCTGTCAGGCCCGAGCGCATATAGTCCGACCACAGCCGCTCGGCGTCGTCGAATTGCTGCCGCGTGACCTCACCGCGTGCGAGGTAGCGCTCCATCGGCGTCTGCCGCACGCGCTTCGCCGTCTGCTGCGGTCGCACCTCTCGGTCCCTGCGGTCGGCCTGCTCCTCCACTGCCATCTCGGCCGCCTCGACCAGCCCGATGCCGGGCGGGCGCATGGCGTCGCGACGTAGCGCTCGGGCGGCCTGGTTCATCTTGCGCCGCCGCTCACGTTTGGTGCGCTTGCTAGCTGCGGTCAGCGCCTCACCCTCCTGGTCGCCAGATAGTGCAGCCGCCCATCCGTGCGGCGCTGGGTCAGCGTGACGGTCCCCTGCTCATAGGCGTCGAACACAGCCGCAAAGCTGCCGCCGCAGCGCGCATCGCCGTCGAGGTGGTAGACCGTCTCCTCGCCAGGCTTGAGTGCGGCCAGGATCTTGAGCATGGCGCCGTATGCGCCGCTCTTGCGGCCCGCGGCGTGCGGGTCGACCGGCCTATAGTCGGGATGTCGTTTGCTCACGCCCTCACCTCCTGTGTCCACCGCATCTTGCCGCGCTCGGCCTGGATGCCTTTGACCAAGCGCATGCACGCTCCGCCGCACACGTCACGGCTGGAGTAGGTCGCATCGGTGTCCAGAGCGTGCCGCTGGATCGGCTCGCGACAGACGACGCAGCGATGGCCGGTGCGCCAAGCTTTGCGCGGGTGAGTCACGGGCAGGTCTCGTCGTGCCAGTCGTTGGCGTCGTCGATCTTCCGCGCCCCAATCGGATCGGCGACGTCGAGCGCGGCCCAGCCCTGCGGCGTGAGGTCGATCGGCAGCAGCGGCTTCACGGCGGCGCACACGTCAACCGGGCCTGGTGTGCCGAGCGCGCAGCTCGCGGCGGTCATCGTCAGAGCGAGTACGGCGAGTGACCTCCACGGCATCGAGGGCCGCTCGGGCATTTGCGATCTCCTGTTGCTGCCGTTGCTCGGCGCGGCCCTGTGCGGCCTTGCTGGCGCCGTAGCCCTTGAGCCCGAGCCAGCCGGCGAGCAGCGCGACGGCGCCCGCGATGACGGGCCAGAACTCCTGTGCGAGCCACCAGAGGATGCCCATCACACGTCTCCCGCCGCGCTGATCGGCTTCGCCGGCTGACGGGGGCAGTTGTCGCCCTTGCAAGTCGCTTCCGATCCTGGCGGGCAGATGCAGCCCCGAGGCTGCGGGGTGAGCGGGCCGACGCTCCAAACTGGCTGCTGCGGATACGTCGGCGCTCTGAAGCAATTGCAGTTCGGCCAGCGACACATCGGTTGATAGTTCGGGCACGTGGTGATGATGCTCATCACCCGAGCCCCCACCAGATGAGCCCGACGACAGCGCCGCCGAGGAGGCACGAGCCGATCATGGCGGCGACGATCAGGCGGGCGATGAGGCCGGTGTCGAGGTCGATCATTTCACGCCTCGCCAGTACATGCTCATGCGCTTGAAGATGCTGAACCCGTTCACGCCGAGGATCGCGATCAGCGCGCCTGCAAGGCCCGTGGCGAGCATCGGAGCGGCGGACGATGCGCTGATGTAGGCGACGCCGCTCTGCAGCTTGTCGATAGTGCCCGGATCGTCTGCGGCCTTCTTCAGCCATTCGAGGATCATCGGCCCGTACTGGTCGATGATGTAGGCGAGGCTCAGGCCGCTGCCGACCGCGCTGGCTGTGTTGGCCTTGACGATCGTGCTGCTGGCAGCCTCGGCGAGTGCCGGGCGCTTCTGCACCTGATCCTTGGCGACGGCGAACACGCGGTTGCACCGGTTCGTCCAGCCACGGCCGAAGGTATCCCAGGTCTTGAGGCTGAGCAGGAAATCCATTCGGGCAGCGTGATAGTCGAGCAGGAGCTTGAGCGGGTCGCGCTTGCGGATGGCCTCCATGGTCAAAGGACCAATGAACGAATCGGCATCGGCGCCGACCAGTTTCTGCAGGATCTTAGCTGCGCGGGCCGGGCCCGACCCAACAGCGAAGTCGGCGCAGTAGACGTCGAGCCCGGACGGAAGCTGGTCGCCGCGCACGGCTTGCCAGTAGCGACTCAAATAGATCGAAGTTGCCTCATCTTTCGTGAGCTGAACAACGTCCTCGGGCCCGACCTCCTCGCCACGCCAATCACTGAGCGTTTTCTGTGTGATGCCCAGATTTGTAGCGCGTCCGGGATCTTCGGGATGGTTCGAGTACCCACCCTCGACCTCGAACACGAGCGACAGCCACAGCTCGCGATTGTCGATCATGTCTCAGTCTCTCCGCAGTGCCATTTCGTGACCTGATATTCCGGGTGCTGGATTGCCCAGGCCGCGAGTTGTCCGATGCCGCCGGCATTGCAGCTCTGCACATGCAACTCGTATTTCTGGCACCGGTCGGGCTGGCCGGTCATGCAGGCGAGCAGGGTCAGGACGTAGATCATGACGGCAACCCCGGCGCCGGTTGCCGCGCCAGCTCGAAACCGCTGCCGGACATCTCCAAGCATCCGAGCCCGTGGCTTGGTTGGCGTAGATGACGAGCTGCATCTTGCCGTCCGCGGAGAGGCCCGTGGCGGTGGGTCGCTCGGCGTGCTTGTCGGCCAGCGTCTTGGTGATCGCCGCCATCGGGAAGCACGTCACCTGCTCCTCGGCCACGGCCGGCGC
>JBGAKU010000192.1:0-10703 GCA_044224255.1 Geminicoccaceae bacterium | reverse complement strand
CCGAGAACCTGACCTCGACCCGGGACGGCACGCTCTTTGTCGGCAGCATGGCCGAGGGAGGCATCAAGCGCGCGGCACCGGGGGCCACCACCGCGGAGCCGTGGATCGCACCTGGGGCGGGCGGCACGCGATCGACCTTCGGGCTGCTCGCGGACGAGAGCTCGGGCCTGCTGTGGGTGTGCTCGAACGACGTCTCGGCGTGGGGCATCCCCGGCCCGGGCGATGCCAAGGGCAGCTGGTTGAAGGCGTTCGGCATCGAGACCGGCAAGCTCGAGACCAGTGCCGCCCTCCCTGGCGCGGGCACGGTCTGCAACGACATCGCGCTCGGGCCCGACGGCGGGGTCTACGTCACCGACGTGGTCGGGGCCGGTGACGCCGGCGAGATCACCACGCTCGCGACCTCGCGTCCGCTGAACCTGCCCGATGGCCTGCGGCCGTACGGCGATCTCACTTTCCTCATGGTCGAGGGCGGCGGGACGCTCGATCTCGTGACGGTCGAGGGCGACACCGCGCGGATCGAGACGCTGCAGGACGGGCTCGCCGGACCGGTCGGCGTGACCCAGGTCGGGGACACGGCCTGGGTGGCGGAGGGGCAGCTCGACCATCTGTTCGACCCCGCGCTGATCGACAAGAAGCCGGATCTTCCCTTCCGGATCGTCGCAGTGCCGCTCCCGGCGCGCTGAGCGCTTGCCAACCAGCCGAGGCAGGAACCATGGACGTCCTCTATACTGCAGAAGCCACATCCGCCGGCGGGCGCGAGGGTCGCGTGCGCACCGCGGACGGGGTGATCGACCTGCCCTTGTCGATGCCCAGGGAGTTGGGCGGCCTGGGCAAGCCCGGTACCACCAACCCCGAGGAGCTGTTCGCCGCCGGCTACGCCGCCTGCTTCGAGAACGCGATGCTGCGCGCGGCACGCGAGCGGAAGATCCGGCCGACCGCGACCTCGGTGACCGCACGGGTCGGCATCGGCCGGACGGACAGCGGCCACTTCAGCCTCAAGGTAGATCTCGCCGTCACGCTCGAAGGCATCGAGCGCGCCGAGGCCCTGGCGCTGGCCACCGCCGCGCACGAGGAGATCTGCCCCTACTCGCGGGCGACGCGCGGCAACATCGACGTCTCGGTCACCGTGATATAAGCGCTCGTCTCGATATCCCAAAAGTTGAGTATCTTCTGCCGGCCGATCACTCGATTGGCGCTGAGCGACCGCGCTCCTGCGGCCTTCGCCGCCGCAACCGCGATCACGGTGGCACCGCACCGCTCAGCCAGCTGGATGGCTGCCGAGCCTTCGCACCCGGCGCGCGGGACCGGGCTGATCGTCAGCGTTCGACGACGAGGTCGGTGAGCGGCCGGGAGCAGCAGAGGAGGATCATGCCCTGGTCGATCTCGCGCTGGCGGATGCCGCCCTGGTGCTGCATGTCGACCTGCCCCGACAGCAGCCGGCTCTTGCAGGTGCCGCACAGGCCCTTGGTGCAGGAGGACGGCAGGCGCAGCCCGGCCGCCTTGGCCGCGGCGAGCACGAAGGTCCCGGCGCCGCATTCGATCGTGCGGCCGCTCTTCTGGAACTCGATCGTGAAGGTCTGGGCGGCCGGGGCGGCCACGGCCTCCGCCTCGGCGTCGCCCGCCAGGGTCGCGAAGTCGAAGCTCTCCTCGTGGTGCCGGGCCATGGCGAAGCCGGCCCCGGCCAGGATGCCGCGCACCGCCGCCATGAAGGGGGCCGGCCCGCACACCATGGTCTCGCGGGTGAGGAAGTCCGGCGCGATCAGCTGCAGGAGGGCGGGCGAGACGCGGCCCGAGAAGCCGCCCCAGCGCTCGTGCTGGCCGTCGCTCTCGCACACCGCCACGAAGCGGAAGCTCGGCAGGTTGCGCGCCATCAGCTCGAGCTCGGCGCGGAAGACGAGGTCGGCCGGCGTGCGGGCGAAGTGGGCGAAGACCACGTCCCGCGGCAAGGCGAGATCGTGGTAGGCGCGGGCCATCGACATCAAGGGCGTGATGCCGCTGCCGCCCGACAGGAAGAGATATTTCTGCGCCGGATGCGCGAGCGAGGTGAACTCGCCCATGGGCCCGGTCGCGCGCAGCTCCATGCCGGGCTCGAGCCGGTCGTGCAGCCAATTGGAGACCGGCCCGCCCGGCACGCGCTTGGTCGTGATCGAGATCAAGTGCGGACGGGTCGGCGTGGAGGAGATCGTGTAGCAGCGGTTGATGCGCTCGCCATCGATCTCGAAGTCGAAGGTCAGGAACTGCCCGGGCCGGTAGCGGAAGAGCTGCGGCCGCCGCGCCTCGAGCACGAACGTCTTGACGTCGTGCGTCTCCGGCCGGACCTGCCGGCATACCAGCACGTCATCGCTATCGGCATCCCAAGGGTCGCGGCCGTCGGCAAGGTGGGCCGCGATCAGCGCCTCCGCGTCCATCTCAGATGTCCTTGGCCAGCCGGAGGGAATCGAAGATGGCGGCGTGGATGTTGCGGCTGGCGACCGCGTCGCCGACGCGGAACAGGCGGAAGCGCCCGTCCGCATTCCTGACCACCTCCTGCGGCTGGCCGGCCAGCAGCGCGCGGTGGTCGACCTCGCCGAGATTGACGGAGAGCGGCTTCAGCTCCTCGTAGAGATCGGCCATCGGCAACGTGCCGTGCTCGACCACCACCTGGTCGACGTGCCGCTCCTCGACGCTGTCTCCATAGTCGCTGCCCAGCGTCGCGATCAACGCGTTGCCCTGGCGGCGCACCGACTTGAGCCGGGTGTTGATGGTGATCCGCACACTGTGGCGCTGGAAGACGCGGGCGTAGGCGGCGTGGTTGAGGCCGCCGATCTCGACCGCGAAGAAGCGCTCGGGCGTGACCAGCTCCACCGTGGAGCCGCTCTCGGCCAGGAGCTCCGCCGCCTGGAGCGCCGGATGCGCGGCATTGTCGTCGAACACCAGCACCCGCTCGGCAGGCTTTACCTGGCCCGAGAGCACGTCCCAGGTCGAGACGACGAGCTCCTCGCCCGCCTCCAGGATGTCGGTGTTGGGGATGCCGCCGGTGGCGATGAACACCACGTCCGGCTCGAGCCCCAGCACGTCGTCGGCCTCGGCCCAGGTCGAGAAGCGCAGCTCGACGCCCGCCTCGGCCAGCCGCTCGACGCGCCAGTCGACGATGCCGATCAGCTCCCGCCGGCGCGGCGAGCGCGACGCCAGGCGGATCTGGCCGCCGGCCTGCTCGGTGGCCTCGAACAGCACGACCTCGTGCCCGCGCTCGGCCGACACGCGCGCGGCCTCGAGCCCGGCGGGGCCGGCACCGACCACGACCACCTTCCGCCGTCGCTCGGCGCGGGCCGCGACGTGCGGCATGCTGCCCTCGCGGCCGGTGGCGGCGTTGTGGACGCACAAGGCTTCGTTGCCTTCGTAGATGCGATCGAGGCAGTAGGTCGCGCCTACGCAGGGGCGGATCGTATGCTCCTGGCCGGCCCTGATCTTCCGCACGATATGCGGATCGGCGATGTGCGCCCGCGTCATCCCGACCATGTCGAGCTTGCCCGCGGCAATCGCATGCCGGGCGGTGGCCGCGTCGGTGATGCGGGCGGCATGGAACACGGGCAGGCCCGTGGCGACCCGCATCTCGCCCGCGAAGTCGAGATGCGGTGCGGAAGGCATCCCCATGATCGGGATGACCTCGAGCAGCGCATTGTCGGTCTCGATATGGCCGCGGATCACGTTGATGAAGTCGACGAGGCCGGCGGCGGCGAAGCGGCGACCGATCTCGAAGCCCTCCTCGCGCTTAAGGCCGATCGTCCAGCTCTCGTCGCCGGTCATGCGGATGCCGATCAGGAACCGGTCGCCGACCGCGCGACGCATCGCCTCCAGCACGCGCAGGCTGAACCGCATCCGATTCTCGAGGCTGCCGCCCCATTCGTCGTCGCGCTTGTTGGTGGCGGGCGACCAGAACAGGTCGGGCAGATGGCCGTAGGCCTCGATCTCGCAGCCGTCGAGCCCGGCCGCCTGCATCCGTTGGGCGGCCGCCGCATAGTCGGCGACGATCCGCTCGATGTCCCACGCCTCGATCGCCTTGGGAAAGCCGCGGTGTGCCGGCTCGCGGATCGGCGAGGGGGCCAGCACCGGCAGCCAGTCGGCTTTGTTCCAGGCCGTGCGCCGGCCGAGATGGGTGAGCTGGATCATCACCGCCGCCCCGTGCTCGTGGCACGCGTCGGCGAGCTGCCGCAGCCAGGGGACGATCTCGTCCTTGTAGGCGAGCAGGTTGCCGAACACCGGCGGCGAGTCCGGCGAGACCACCGCCGAGCCGGCGGTCATGGTGAGCGCGATGCCGCCCTTCGCCCGCTCGACATGGTAGAGCCGGTAGCGGTCCTTTGGCATGCCGTCCTCGGAATAGGCCGGCTCGTGGCTGGTCGTCATGACGCGGTTGCGCAGCGTCAGGTGCTTCAGCTGGAAGGGCTGCAGCAGAGGGTCGCTGGTCTCGGTCACCGGGTCTATCCCCCCTATCAGTAGCCGTGTGCCTGCAGGCGCCCGAGATACCAGGTGGCGAACAGGTCGAGGTAGCGCTCGCTGAAGGCTGAATAGGGGCCGGGCAAGTAGGCTGGGTCGCGGACGCCGCGCTGGGCGCGTCCGACCAGCGCGCCGTCCTGCTCGTTGGTGGCCTGCCAGACCTCGGTCAGTGTGTTCAGGTCGTAGTCCACACCCTCGACGGCGTCTTTGTGAACCAGCCATTTCGAGGTGACCAGCGTACGTTCCGGCGCCAGCGGGAGGAGGTAGGTGCAGACCACGTGGTCGCTCATGACGTGATGCCAGGAGGTGTGCGTCCACATGTGAAGGTCGCCCAGCTCCTTGCGCTCGATCGTGCCCAGGAGCTTTCTGCACGCGATCTGAGTGCTCAGCGTCGCCGACTCGCCAGCGCCCGCGATCAGCAGGCGCTCGGTGCGGAAATTGATGTCGCCGCCGCTCAGATGCTCGATCGGGCAGGACGCGAAGCCTTGCGCCTCCCAGTCCGCGAACTTGACCTGGCGCCGCGCCAGGTGCGCCGTCACCTCCTCCGCTTCCTCCTCGTCGAGTTCATCCGGATTGAAGCCGAAATCGGCGGCGATGAACGAGCTGGTCAGCTCCGGATGCGAGCCCGCGCAGTGGTAGCACTCACGATTGTTCTCCATCGTGAGCTTCCAGTTGCCCTCCTCGACGATCGACTGTTCGAAGACGACCTTGGTGTTGGTGAGGTCGTAGGGGGCAAGCCGCGGCTCCATGACGCGAGCGAGTTCGTCAATGTCAGCCGGCGCCTCGTCGGCGAGACAGATGAAGACGAACCCGCTGACGGTGCGCAAATGCACGGGCAGCAGCCCGTGGCAGCTCCGGTCGAAGTCCTTGCCCATGTGTTTGGCGTCGATGAGCTCACCGGTCAGCTCGTAGGTCCATTGATGGTAGGGGCAGACCAGCTTGCCGATCGTCGCGGGGCCGGCCTCGAGCAGACGGGCACCGCGATGCCGGCAGACATTGCGGAACGCGCGGATCTGGTCGTCGTCATCGCGCGCGAGGATCACCGAGGCGTTCCCGATATCGACCGTGAGCGCATCGCCGGGCTCGGGCACATCGGCCGCGACGCCGACAAACAGCCACTGGCGCCGGAACAGCACGTCGAGGTCGAGCTCGAACACGTCCTGCCGCAGGTAGAAATCTGCCGGCAACATGTGCCCCGGCCGGCGCGCCCGAATGAGCTGGCTGATCGAAGGCCGTTCCTTCGCCGACGTCGAACGATCCAGGACGGTCGCCATGTTGAACCAAACCCCGTGCGGGTGGTGAGCCTAGGGCCCGACGAGGTCATGAATCGCCATGACCCCAATCACGGTCAACGACACTTCCCTGTCGTTCTGGCATAACCTCACCTTATGGAAGGATTCCGTCGTCGCCTACCGTCGATGACCTCGCTCGTCGTGCTCGAGGCGGTGGCGCGCCGCTTGAGTTTCACCAAGGCGGCAGCTGAGCTCAACGTGACCCAGGCGGCGGTCAGCCGTCAGATCCATGCACTCGAGCAGGAACTCGGTTTCGCCCTCTTTCGACGTCTCCACCGCCGGGTCGAGCTCACTGAGCGAGGCCGGACTCTGGCCGGTGTCCTGTCGCAGTCGTTCACCCTGATCGACCAGACGCTCGCCAGCGTCCGCGCGCAGAGCGAGGAAGACGAGTTGGCGATCGGCGCCACCGTCGCCTTCACCCAGCTCTGGCTACTGCCGCGGATCTCGGAGTTCCGCAGGCTGCATCCGGGCACCAAAATCCGCCTGATCACCCAGGACGCACCCATCGATCTCGAGCGCGACATGGTCGACGTCGCGATCCGCTTCGGCGACGGTGTCTGGTCCGACGGGCGCAGCATGCTTCTGTGCGAGGACGACCTGTTCCCGGTCTGCAGCCCGGACTACGCGGCCGGGCGCCGCTTGCCGGAGACGGTGCGCGATCTCTTGGATCACGCTCTTTTGGACTATGAGGCTGCCAATCCCGGCTGGATCGGCTGGAAGGAGTGGCTCACCGCCTTCTCGGCAGGACGCCCGGCCCGTCCCATGCTGCGCCTGAGCTATTACACCGACGTGGTCCACGCCGCTCTTGCGGGCCACGGTATCGCGCTGGGCTGGAACTGCCTGATCGAGGATCTGCTGCAGCAGGGCCGGCTGCGCCGCGTCACCGATGTCCACCTGCACACGCGCGGCGCCTACTTCGTGATCGTACCGAACCGCGAGAGCCTGAAGCCGAACGTTCAAGCCTTCGCCGACTGGGTGAGCGCACGTCTCAGAGGCACGACCACTGACCTCGAAGTGGAATTATAGCGGATGAACCATTCGAATGGATGTCGGGCCGCCACGGTGAAGCACGTCCGGGACGGCTACCGCCGCGTTCAGTCGCTGATCCAGCGCGATAGCTTGCAGTTCAATATATCCACCGTTAAATATACGATTCAACTGACGAGCTTTAATTGCAGAGAGGCGACAGCTCCTCACTATACATTTGACTGAACTCCGCAGGAGTCAAGCAAAGCAAGCGTGCCATCCGTGACGAGCGCACGCGGCATGCCCGGCTGTGGCTCCTTCGCCGCCATCGGCTCGTCGATGATCATGATGTGTAGGCTCTTCGTGGCGCTCGACGATGACGGCGGCAAGATGAGCCGAGGAAACCCCACCCGAGGAGGTCAGGCGGCCGCGGTCGACGACGAAGATCTGGTCGGACACCGGCTGCAGCCCATCGAACCGCTCGAGGAAGTCCTCATGGTGAAACCTGTTGACGCAGACCTGGTAGCCCCGCACCAACCCAGCACGATGTACCGCGACGGTTCCTGTGCAGACTCCAACGAGCGGTATCCCAGCCGCCGCTGCGAACTCGAGGAAACGCACCGTGTCGGGATGTAGGTTCTCGATCTCCTCGAGCAGTCCGCCAACGACGACCAGATAGTTGGAACCACTTCGTCCGTCGACAGCCGCTGCAGATCGACGAAGCTCACAAAGGCGCAGAGCGCCGTACCAGATGGTCTACAGATCGAGATTATGGATCTCGACGTCGGCGTAGAAGGGGCGCGGCACGCGCGTCGCCTGCAGGCCCAGTGCCGGTATCGGATCTAGCTCCTCGGCTTCAGGTTCTGGGGGTCGTAAAGCGCCTTGTAGCCGACGGCAGCCACTTCGACCGGATAGGTCTCGCCGAAGTACTGTACCGCCAGTCTGCAGCCCTCCTGGCAATAGGCCCAGGGCAGGTAGGCGAGTGCTATGTTCTTACCGATGCTCGGCCCGAAAGCGATCGAGGTCGTGAAGGACCGCCGGCCGAGCTCGTCGACGAGCGTCTCGCCGGTGTCCGGGTCGAGCACGGGCAGGGTGCCCACGGGATAGCGGGCGACGCCCTGGCCATCCACGTTGTCGGTCATGACCAGCGTACAGAGCATCGCCGGCTGATGGTCGCGGGCACGATACTCAAGATGCTTGGCCTTGCCGCGGAAGTCCGCCTCCTTGACCTTGGGACGGGCGAGGTCCGCCTCGAGCAGGTTGTACTCGGTCAGCAGGTCGGCGTTCTGCAGCCGGAGGCTCTTCTCCATGCGGCGGGTATTCGCGTAGGTCTCGACGCCGACCGCGATGGCGCCGGTCGAGCGCAGGGCGTCCCAGACGGCAAGGCCGTCCGCGTAGGCCATGTGCAGCTCCCAGCCCTGCTCGCCGACATAGGAGATCCGGAACGCCATGACCGTCCTGCCGGCGATCCGGACCGGCTTGATTGACGCGAACGGGAAATTCTCCGCCAGCAGGCCGTTCGGATCCTCGACGATCTTCTGCAGGTTCGTGCGCGCGTTCGGGCCCCAGATGCCGATCGTGACGTACTGCTCGCTGACGTCCGTGATCCTTGCGTCGAAACCTTTGTCCTGGGCGACGCGCCGCATGTAGTGGAAGTCACGTGGCCCGGCATCAGCGCCGTTGACCATACGGCAGCGATCCTCCATGCGAATAACCGTGAAGTCGGCGCGCACCATGCCTTGGTCATCGAGGAAGTGCGTGTAGATGCCCTTGCCGATATTGGCGTCGCCGCCGATCTTGGCCGCGCAGAGCCACTCCATCATCGCGACGTGGTCGGGCCCCTCGATGTCGCAAATATAGAAGTGCGACAGGTTGATGATGCCACAGTTCTCGCTCAGCTCGAGCTGCTCGGCGTTGGAGACGCGCCAGAAGTGGCGGTTGTCCCATTCGTTCTCGCGCACCGGGATGCGGTCGCCGAACTTGGCGAGCAGGTGCTCGTTCGCCGCATAACCGTGCGCGCGCTCCCAGCCGCCCAGCTCCATGAAATAGCCGCCGAGCTCCTTCTCCCGCTCGTGGAACGGCGAGCGGCGGATGCCGCGGCCGCCTGCGAACGGCTCGCGCGGATGCACCGGCGGATTATAGATCTTCCGTGCCGTCTCGGTGCACCGCTCCTCGATGAACTTCTCCTGGAGCTGGAAGGTGTTGAAGCGGGCATAGTCGATGCGGCTGTGGTCGATCGCGGTGCGCCCGTCGGTCATCCAGTCGGCGATGAGCTTGCCCATGCCCGGGCCATCCTTGACCCAGATGCCGACCGCGTACCAGAGACCCCGGGCCTTCTGGCTCTCCCCCATGGACGGCCCGCCGTCGGTCGTCGTCTGCAGCAGGCCGTTGAAGGAATGGCTCTCGTTGTAGCCGAGCTCGCCCAGGATCGGCGTCAGCTCCATCGCCCGCTCCAGGGGCTCGAGGATCTGCTCCATGTCGAGGTCCCGCTGGGAGGGCGACAGCCGGGCCTGCTCCTTCTCGAGCAGGTCGCGCGGATGCACGAGGCGCGGATTGTGCTCCTCGTAATAGCCCCATTCGATCTGGCCGCCCTCGGCGGTCGTCGGGTCGCCGGTGTCGCGCATGTAGGCCGAATTGCCTTGGTCGCGCAGCAGCGGGCGGCCGATCTCGACGCCGGTGCCCTTAAACGCGTCGTAGGGGCCGAAGAAGGTCAGCGGATGGTCGACCGGCATGAGCGGCAGATCCTCGCCTGCCATCGCGGCGATCAGGCGTCCCCAAAGGCCGGCGCAGACGACCACATGGTCGGCACGGATGGTGCCGCGGGTGGTCACCACACCCTTGATCCGGCCGTCCTCGATCACCAGCGACTTCGCCGAGGTGTTGGCGAAGGCCTGCAGCTTGCCGTCCGCGACGCCCTGGTCGACGAGCTTGCCGGCAACCGTCTGCGAGCGGGGGATGACCAGGCCGGCGTCCGGGTCCCAGAGGCCGCCTTGGATCAGCTCTTCCTCGATCAGCGAGAATTTTTCCTTGATCGCGGCCGGCTCGATCAGGCGTGCGCGGGTCCCGAACGCCTTGGCCGAGTCGCTCTTGCGCCGGATCTCGTTCATGCGGACATCGTCGCCGACGCGCGCGACCTCGAGGCCGCCGATCCGCGCATAATGCCCCATCTTCTCGTAGAAATCGATCGAGTAGAGCGTCGTCCAGCATGACAGAAAGTCGTGGCTGGTCGTGTAGCAGAAGTCCGACGCATGGGCCGTCGAGCCGATGTCGGTCGGAATGCCCGACTTGTCGATGCCGACGATGTCGTCCCAGCCACGAGCGATCAGGTGATGGGCGACGGACGCGCCCACAATGCCACCGAGCCCGACGATGACGACTTTCGCTTTCTCGGGAAACGCCGACATGTCTCGCTACTCCTCGTTTTTGGTTGCGGGACGTCGAGGTCGACGGACAACCCGCGCGTCGCCAACCGTCACGCCCTTATCCACGACCGCGCGCACGCGGGTCATCGGCGCCTCGGCGAAGGCGTGTCGTTGCCGTGCTCCATGAAGAGGAGACTGACCACGCGAATGATCTCCGATCGAGCCTAGAGCCAGCCGATTCTGCTTCCGAGCCTCTCAACCAGGCCCGCGCCACCGACGACCTTCGATCGCGCGCTGCCCGGTGCTCGGGACGTCAGGCGTGGAGCAACGCTTACGCCGTCGCCGGTGGGAGTCTTCTCTCCCAGCGGCTCTTTTGCCGGCCTTTCTGACGTTCCGGAATGAGGCGCACGGCCGATCGCCGAGGTTATCAAGCGCTGAGCTTGGCCTTCCGGAACACTTCCGGCGTCGTCCCCTCGGCGGCGCGGAACACGCGGATCAGGTGCGGGAGGTCGCAGAAGCCGGTGTCGGCGGCGATTTGAGTCGCCGGCCGTTTTGTCGTCAGGAGCAGGTGTTTCGCCTGCTCGACCCGGATCAGGCGATCGGCTTCGAG
>JBGAKU010000003.1:0-63551 GCA_044224255.1 Geminicoccaceae bacterium | reverse complement strand
CCATGGCCGAGCCCGGAAGTGGCGCACCTTCGAAGTGGACCGCCGCTCCTCTAACACCTCGACGACTGCCGCGAAGCCGCCGATGCTCATGCGCCGGCCGTCGAACGGCATCCGGCTGCCCAACGCCTGCACGCGCGGATCGGCCATGAGCCTGCCGTCGGGCACGTCGTCGCCTCGACACTGACGCCCCACCGACACGAGCGGACCCGCGCCGGATTGGATGGTGACACCATCACGTGACCGACAGCGCAGGGAAGCGCTGGGAAAGGCGCCGAAGCCGCGCTGGCGCTGCCCTTGAGGCAGATCAATGCCGCCGACATGCGCCACCCCTAGCCTCGCGGCATTGAGGATCCTCAGGAGCTTCCGATGACCGACAGCGTCGCCGATCGTCTCTACGCCTTGTGCAGCGATACCCGGACTGCCGATCGCGTCACCGCGGACATGAGCCGGATGCTGCAGCGCCAGGGCCCGTCGGCCGCCGCGTTGCGCGACGACCCGCTCGCGTGGCTGACCGCCCGGACCCGTTGCGCCGCCTGCGGCGAGGTCGAGCGCTGCCACCGTTATCTCGCGGGGGGCGAGGACGATCCGGCCGAGTTCTGCGCGAACCTAAGGCCATGGCCGGAGCCGCGGGATTGCTGAAGCGCGCCAGCAATTCAGCAGGCATCGGCCGCGTGCCCAGGCGTGGTGGCTTGGGGACGGATTGAGGGTGCAAGGCTGCGCTGGGGTCCACCCGCCCGGAGCAGTGCGGGATTATGCTCGGGGCTTGGCTGGGATTCTCCCGCGGTTTGCGTGCTGGCCAGTGGTCAGGCGGCCTGCAGCACCCGCTGGCGCGGGAGCTTGCAGCCGGCGCGGCCCTACATCGACCGCTCGATCGTCTTGAGCCGGTTCGGCTGGCCCTCGACCGGGCTCGTCGTCCACGGCAGCTCGAGCGCCGCCTGTAGCGCCTCGATCTCCCGGCGCAGGCCGGCTGCGAAGCCGGCGAGCGGTGCGCTGCCGGCCGCGTCCAGCCCGACCGCCGACGTTGCCCCACCCTGGCGCCGCAGAAGGTTGGTCAGCCGTACCGCGACAGCCACGGTCGCGGCGGGCACGGGGGCGTCGGCCAGCAGCCGCTGCACAAGGCCCGATCTGCCGCCGGCAGCGTGGCGGGATCGCTCGCCGGCAGGCGGGCTGCCCGGCGGCCGCAAGGCGGGCGCCATATCCGCCCCGCTTGGGTCGCGGGTGGCCGGGTCACGTCCGGCCCCGCCTTGCGCTGCCGGGTGGCCCGAACCCGCGCCGTCGTGGGCCGGCCGCCAAAGCCCGACGCCTTCAGCTCGCGCCAAAGCCGGGCGGCGTTGCGGCAGCCCTCGGCCCAGCGCCGCCCGAGGGGCTCGCGCTGGGCATCGAGCACCCGGCCGCGGGGCGGCTCGTGCCAGCGTGGCGCTTGGCCGGCGCGCAACCATCGCCGCACCGTGTTTGCGCGTCGCACCGGGAAGGCGATGCGCCGCAACGCGACACCAGCCTGCGAAGGCCGGGCCGCCTGGTCGTGGCGCGCCTGACGACGCTCACAAGCCTCGCGGCGGCGGGTCTCGGCTGCGGTGGGCCTGGCCGGCCGAGCGTCCATCGCCGCCTGTGCGGCCAGGCGAGCTCGCTGATGACCTGCTGCGCGGCACGCTGGACGGCGGCATGGTGCCGGTCGACCACCGCTTGGACCGCCTCGCCGAGATGGCGCGGCAGGTGCCAGCGATCTGCCACCCGAATGGCATCGGGCGCGCCCTGGCGGATGCCGTCGGCATGGGCGCCGGCCCGATCCCGGGCGGTGATCGCGATGCCGGGAGGCTGGCGCAGCCAGGTGGCCAGGGTCTCGGCCTGCCGGTCCGGCGGCAGATCGACGACCCGGTGACGCTCGAGGTCGACCAGGATGGTGCCGTGGCGCCGGCCGCGCCGCCAGGTGCCGGGCCCGGGTGACCCTGCAGCTCACCCGGCCGCTCGCTCCGGCGTGTCGAGCGGCCGGCAATCGCATGCAGGTGCCCGGCAAAGGTGCGGCGCGGGCACGACGCGGTCACGCAGCGGCACCGTCGGGCTTGAACCTCGATCGTTGCCGGGCAGCCCTGCCAAGGCAGGCCGTGGAGCTGGCGCAGGTACCGGCTGTGGACGCGCCGTGACGGCTCCCCGCATGTCGGACACAGCGCGGACTTTGGCCGCGAACTGCTGGTGATCGCGGGAAGGTCCGGCATCGGCATGACCTCGAGAACGGTCGGACCAGCCGGAATGGGCGGCAGCAGGTGTTCGGGCAAAACACCATTCGAAGCTGTGAGCCGATGCGTCCTGTGGGCTCATCCTGTCGCCATCGCCCCAGCCCAAGCACGCAAACTGCGGGAGAACCCAAAGTTGCGAACATGGCGTAATCGCGGGTGGCTGCAGCCGTCCGCTCGAGGTTGGCTACTCAGCATGATCCGCCATGAGGAAAGCAGCCATGAAGCAGTATGTTGGTCTCGACGTCTCGCAAAGGGAGACCTCGGTCTGCGTTCTCGACGAGCAAGGTCGGATCGTGTTCGAGGGCAAGGCTCCCTCCGACCCTGGTGCCTTGGCCAAGCTCCTTGCCAAGCAAGCGCCCGCAGCCGAGCGCATCGGTTTCGAGACCGGCGCCATGGCGAGTTGGCTCTGGCACGAGCTGAAGCGCATCGGGCTGCCGGTGGTTTGCATCGATGCGCGGCATGCGCATGCGGCGCTGTCGGTGCGCATGAACAAGAGCGACCAGAACGACGCTCGTGGTCTTGCCGAGCTCGTGCGCATCGGCTGGTACCGTGAGGTTCAGGTCAAAAGCGAGGCGAGCCAGTTGGTTCGCTCCTTGCTCGTCGCGAGGTCCCGTCTGGTGACGATCCGTCGTGACCTCGAGAACCAGGTCCGCAGCATGCTCAAGGAAGACGGCCTGCTGTTCCCCAGGGCCATCGGCAAACAGTTCCGCGATCAGGTTCGACGCCTGCTCACCGAGGCTCACCCTCTGCGCCGCATCGTCGAAGGCCTGCTGGGGGTGCATGAACGTGTCAGCCAGGAGCAGGAATTGCTGGACCGCCGCGTTCGCGAGATCGCCAAGATGGACGAAACAACCCGTCGGCTGATGACGGTGCCGGGCGTCGGGGTGGTCACGGCGTTGACCTTCCGTCACACCATCGATGATCCCGCTCGTTTCAGTTCGGCTCAAGCGGTCGGGGCGTATGTGGGGCTCACCCCGCGACGCAAGCAATCAGGTGAGCTCGACCTCACAGGGCGGATCTCCCGCTGGGGCGACCGGTTGTTGCGGACCTACCTGTTCGAGGCCGCGAGCGTGCTGCTCCACCGCACGCAGCGCTGGTCGGTGCTCAAGGCCTGGGGTGCCCGGCTGGTGAAGCGTGTCGGGGCCAAGAAGGCCAAGGTGGCGGTCGCGCGCAAGATCGCCGTCATCCTGCATTGCATCTGGACCGACGGCACGCAGTTCGAGTGGGGAGCGCCGAAGACGGCCTGACCAACTCGCCCTGATCCGGCCCGCTCGATGGCGGCGCCGGCGATGTCCCTGCCGGGACGGCGGTGCTGGTGACCTCGTTGGATCGGCTGAAGGCAGCCACTCGCACTTCGATGCATACGTTGAGGCACCCACCCCGGACATCAACATGAGGCACACGACCTCGGAAAGGACCCTGACCCCGGCAGTGATATCAAAGGCGACTTGACAAACCATCCGCGATTAAAGGGCCGATCCACACAAGGGCTACACCGCGGCGTTCGCCGCCCGGATGGTCCAGCAGCTCGAAGGGTTCGGCTCGTACGGCTTCCCGGAGAGCCATGCTGCCTCGTTCGCGCTCCTGGCCTATGCCTCGTCCTGGCCCGAGTGCCACCACCCGGACGTGTTCTGTGCCGCGATCCTGAACGCCCAGCCGATGGGCTTCTACGCCCCGGCACAGCTCGTGCGCGATGCGCGGGCGCACGGTGTCGAGGTCCGCCCGGTCTGCGTCAATGGTTCGGGCTGGGACTGCACCCTGGAGGCCACGGGCGGGGATCGCCTGGCCGTGCGCCTCGGCCTGCGGCTCGTGCACGGCCTCGCCAGGACCCATGCGGACCAGATCGTCGCCGCGCGCCGGCCGGCCCTACCGCACGGTCGACGATCTCTGGCGCCGGGCCGCGGTCCCGGCCGGGAGCCTCGTGCGGCTCGCCGAGGCCGGCGAGGTCGTCGCCGATTACGGCCATGTCCGGCCTGAGCCTGCGGCGGCATCCGGTGGCGTTCCTGCGCCGGGAACTCGCCCGCCGGCGCATCGGCCCGGGTGCGCAGGCGATGCAGGCGGCGGACGGTGCGCGGCTGCGGACCGCCGGGCTCGTGCTGGTCCGGCAGCGGCCGGGCTCGGCCAAGGGCGTGCTGTTCGTCACCCTCGAGGACGGGACCGGCATGGCCAACCTCGTCGTCTGGCCGGGCGTGCTCGAGCGCTACCGTCCCGTCATCCTGGGCGCGCGGCTGCTGGCGGCGCAGGGCCGCATCCAGCGCACCGGGCGAGGTCGTCCACCACATGACCCACCGGCTGCACGATCTCTCGGCCTTGCTGGCCAGCCTCGACGGCCGGGAGGAAGGCCTCGCCTTGTCGGACGACGGCGGCGACGGGAGGGGCCATGTCGATCGGCCGCCCAATCCACGCACCGGGCCGGGCCTCAAGGTGCCGACGCGCGACTTCCGTTGAGTCCGGCCGCCGCCGGCCCCAAGGACGTCAGGCGGCCGCCACGAGCTGCAGATCGTCGCGGATGCAGGCGCTGGCGTGACCGGGGCCGACCTCGCGCAACGGCGGCGGGGCCGCGGCGCAACGGGCCACGGCATAGGGGCAGCGGGTGCGGAAGACGCAGCCCGAAGGCGGGGCCAGCGGGCTCGGCAGCTCGCCCTGCAAGGTCAGGCGCGGCCGACGCAGGGTCGGATCGGGGATCGGTGCTGCACGGAACAGCGCCTCGGTGTAGGGATGGCGCGGATTCTGGAACAGGGTGCGGGTGGGCGCCAGCTCGACGAGACGGCCCAGATACATCACCGCGACCCGGTCCGCGATGTGGCCGACCACGGCCAGATCGTGGGTGATGAACAGGATGGTCAGCGCCATGCGCGCCTTGACGGCCAGGAGCAGGTTGACGATCTGCGCCTGGATCGAGACGTCGAGGGCGGAGACCGGCTCGTCGGCGACGAGGAACTCGGGCTCGACGATCAGCGCCCGGGCGATGCCGATGCGCTGCCGCTGCCCGCCCGAGAACTCGTGCGGGAAGCGCTGGGCATAGCTCGCGGAGAGGCCGACCAGATCCAAGATGGCGCCGACGCGCTCGTGCCGCCGCGCCCGATTCAGGCCGGGCTCGTGCACCTGCAGGGGCAAGGAGAGGATCTGCTGCACGGTCTGGCGCGGGTTCAAGGAGGCGAACGGGTCCTGGAAGACCAGCTGCATGCGCTTGCGGAACGGGCGGAGCGCCTTGCGCGACAGGTGGGTGATGTCCTCGCCGGCGAACTCGATCTTTCCGCCGGTCGGGTCGAGCAGACGCAGCACCGTCTTGCCGACGGTGGTCTTGCCCGAGCCGCTCTCGCCGACCAGGCCCAGGATCTCGCCCTTGGTCATGCTGAAGCTGACGCCGTCGAGCGCGCGCACGTACTGGATGCCGCGCCCGAACAGGCCGCCGCCGGTGGGGAAATGCTTGTGCAGGTCGGCGACGGCGAGGAGAGGGGAGGTCATGGCTGGACGAGCTCCTGCCAGCGGCAGCAGCGCACGCGCTGCCCATGGCCCGCGGCCTCGAGCGCGGGCATGGCCCGGCCGCAACGCTGCGGATCGGCATGCTCGCAGCGTGGCTCGAAGGCGCAGCCCGGCGGCATCCGGTGCGGGTCGGGCACGGTGCCCGGGATGAAGGCGAGATCCTCGTGGCGGTCCCGGCTCCAGTCGAGGCGCGGCACCGAGCGCAGCAGGCCCTGGGTGTAGGGCATCAGAGGCTGCTTCAGGACGGGGACGACATCGCCCTCCTCGACGATGCGGCCGGCGTACATGACCATGACCCGGTCGGCAATCTCGGCCACCACCCCCAGATTGTGGGTGATGAAGACGATGGCCATGCCGGTGCGCTGCTGCAGCTCCTGGAGCAGGTCGAGGATCTGGGCCTGGACGGTGACGTCGAGGGCCGTGGTCGGCTCGTCGGCGATCAGCACCTGTGGGTCGCAGGCCAGCGCCATGGCGATCATGACCCGCTGCCGCATCCCGCCGGAGAGATGATGCGGGTAGGCCTGCAGCCGCTTGGCGGGCTCGGGGATGCCGACGAGCTCGAGCAGCTCCGTGGCCCGCCGCATGGCGGCGCGCCGATCGAGATCGCGGTGGTAGCGCAGGGCCTCGGCGATCTGCTGGCCCACCCGGTGCACCGGGTTGAGCGAGGTCATCGGCTCTTGGAAGATCATCGAGATCGCATCGCCGCGCATGGCGCGCATCTGCGGCTCGGCCAGGGTCAAGAGATCGCAGACGGTGCCGTCCTTGCGCGTCAGCGTCACCTGGCCGGTGATCCGGGTACGCGGGGCGGCCGGGGTGAGGCGCATGATGGCGAGGCTGGTGACGCTCTTGCCGGAGCCGCTCTCGCCGACCAGGGCCAGCGTCTCGCCGGCGCGCACCTCGAGCGAGACGCCGCGCACGGCAGGGACGGGGCCGCTGTCGGTCTCGAAGGTGACCGTCAGCTCGCGGACGCCGAGGACGGCGGGTGCGGCGGCCATCAATGCAGGTCCAGCCGGGCGTCGAGCGCGTCGCGCAGCCCGTCGCCGACGAAGTTGAAGCTCGCCACGGCCAGCGTGATCATCAGGCCGGGAAAGATGGCGAGCCACGGCGCCGAGACGAGATATTGCTGGGCGTTGTTCAGCATGTTGCCCCAGCTCGCCACCGGCGGCTGGATGCCGTAGCCCAGGAAGCTGATGTAGGATTCCATCAGGATGGCGCGGGCCACGGTCAGGGTCGCGGCGACGACGATGGCGCCGATCACGTTGGGGACCAGCTCGCGGAACATGATGGTGGCATCCGAGGCGCCGATCATCAGGGCGGCCGTGGCGAAGTCGCGCTCGCGCAGGGAGCGGACCTGATTCTGGACCACGCGGGCCACCTCCATCCAGGCGGTGGCGGCGATGATGATCGTGATCATGGGCACGCTGGGCCTGATGAAGGCCGCCAGCGCCAGCAGCAGGAACACGGACGGGAAGCACAAGATCGCGTCGACGATGCGCATCAGGACGGCGCCGATCCACCGGCCGTAATAGCCGGCGACGGCGCCGACGATGGTGCCGAAGACGACGCTGATGAGCATGGCGGCGAAGCCCACGCTGAGCGAGATGCGCCCGGCCATCAGCAGGCGCGCGGCGAGGTCGCGGCCGAGCTGGTCGGTGCCCAGCACGTGCAGGCCGCTCAAAGGCGGGGCGAAGCGGCCGCGGACGTCGATGTGCAGGTCGTCGAACGGGATCAGCGAGGGCCCGACCGTCGAGGCCAGGATCAGCAGGACGATGACGAGAAGCCCGAACACGGCCAGCCGATGGCGCAAGAAGCGCATCAGGGCGCGGTTGCGCGCGGCCGGCAGAGCGGGCGCTGGCAGGGTGGCGGCTTGCTGCATGGCGGTCAGTCCAGGCGGATGCGCGGATCGGCCACCGCACAGAGCAGGTCGGCCAGAAGATTGCCGATGAGCACGAGGAGGGCTGAGAACATCAAGATGCCCATGACCACGGGATAGTCGCGGTAGCCCAGGGAATCGAGGAACAGGCGGCCCATGCCCGGCCAGGTGAAGATGGTCTCGGTGACCAGCGCGCCGCCGAGCAGCGTCGGCAACTGCATCCCGGCCAGCGTGATCATCGGGATCAGCGCGTTGCGGACGGCGTGGCGCAGCAGCACGACCCGCTCCGGCAGGCCCTTGGCCCGGGCGGTGCGGATGAAGTCCTGGTTGATCACGTCCAGCATCGAGGCCCGCATGTAGCGGCTCCAGACGGCGACCTCGACCAGCGCCAGCACCAGCGAGGGGGCGATCAGGTGATGCAGGAAGTCGAGCAGCGAGCCGTCGCCGATCGTGTACATGTTGCCGGGCGGCACCCAGCCCAGCTTGACCGAGAACACGTAGATGACGACGAGGCCGAACCAGAAGGTCGGGATCGACAGCGCCACCATGGCGCCGACCGTGGCCAGATAGTCGAACGGGGAATAGCGGCGGATGGCACCGAGGATGCCGATCCACGCCCCCAGCAGGATGGCGATCAGGGTGGCCGTGAGCATCAGCTCGAGCGTGGCGAACAGATGCGAGCCGATCACGTCGAGCACGGGCTGCGTGTCGCGGTAGGAGCGGCCCCAGTCGCCGCGCAGCAGATGGGTGAACCAGTCCCAGTACTGCACCGGCAGCGGGCGATCGAGGCCCATCTGCGCCGCGATGCGCGCGATGTCCGCCTGCGACATGCCGGGGACGAGGGCGAACTGGGCCAGCGGGCCGCCCGGGGCCAGGTGGAGAACCGCAAAGCCGATGATCGAGACCAGCACCAGGAGGACCAGGTTCTGGCCGATGCGGCCGAGCAGGTAGTTCAGCACGCGCTGCCGCTCCTTTCCTTCGGCGCGGCCGGGTGTCCTGCCCGGCTGCGCGCGTCCGGCCGATGGGTCAGGAAGCCCAGTACCACTGGCCGGCGTTCCAGCAGTTCTCCTGGACCGCCACGTTGGGAACGAAGTTCTCGAGCCCCTGCTTGATGCCTTCGACCATCTTGTACTGGAAGATCGGCAGATAGGGCAGGTCGTGGCGCGTGATCTCCTGCATCTTCAGGTAAATCTTCTTGCGCTCGTCCTTGTCGACGGTGGACGCACCTGCCGCCAGCAGCTTGTCGACCTCCGGGCTGTCGTACTGGGTGGTGTTCTGGCCGGTACCGCCCTTGGCGCCGATCGCCTTGCTCGAGAAGAAGTCGTTGGCGTCGGGATCCGGGCCGATGCCGAAGCCGATGCCGACCATCGCGGTCTCGAACTTCGACATCATCCAGTAGTCGCCCCACATCACCGCGGGCGGCAGGTTGTTGATCGACATCTTGGCGCCGATCTCGCCCCAGGTCTGCTGCAACAGCTGCTGCGCCTGCTCGCGCGTGTGGTTGCCGGCGGTGGTCGAGTTGGTGAACTCCAGGCGGACCCCATTCTTCTCGCGCACGCCATCCGCGCCGAGCACCCAGCCGGCCTCCTCGAGGATCTGCTTGGCCTTCTCCGGATCATAGCTGTGGGCGGGAAGGTCGGGGTTGAACGCCCAGCTCTCCTTCGGCAGGAACGATTCGGTCGGCGTCGGCAGGCCGTAATAGATGGCCTCGATCAGCCCCTGCTTGTCCATGGCGAGGTAGAGCGCGTCCCGCACCGCCTGGTCCTGGAACACCGGCAGGCCGAGATTGAACGCGATGTTCTCGACGAACGGCTGCGGCACCGGCGTCACGACCCGGCCGGCGAGCGCCTTGGCCTCCTCGTAGTGGTCGGGGCTGATGCCCTGAATGCCGGTATAGTCGACGTCCCCGGTCTGGAACTGGGTGTAGAGGACCGTCATGTCGGGGATGTACTTGAAGATCAGCCGCTCGAGGTACGGACCCTCGCCGAAATAGTCCTCGAACGCGGCCAGCGTGATGTGGTCGCCCGGGACGCGCTCGACCCACTTGAACGAGCCGGTGCCGACCGGTGCGGTGTTGAAGGATGAGGTGTTGGGATCGGCCTCCTTGCCCAGGATGTGCTTCGGGACGATGAAGGTCCAGGACAAGATGGCGGGATAGGGCGCGTAGGGCTTTTCCAGCCGCCAGGTGAGCTCGGTCGGCGAGACCACCTGGATGTCGCGCACCAGCTCGTGGCCGGCGCGGCGCCCGGCGCGGAAGTCGGGGTTGTTGATCAGCTCGATCGTGAACTTGACATCCTCGGCGCTGAACGGCGTGCCGTCATGCCACTTGATGCCTTCCTTGAACTTCAGCCGCCAGTTCAGGCCGTCGGCCGACATGCCGCCGTTCTCGACCGTCGGGATCTCGCTGACGAGGTCGGGAATCAGGTTGCCGTCCGGCCCGGGCCGCCACAGGGTGCTGAACAGGTTGAAGTAGACGCCCTCGTCGACCTCGATGTGGAGCATCAAAGGATTGAAGACCGTCGGCTCCTGCGAGAAGCCGATCACCGCCTGCCCGCTCGGCGCGCTGGGCGGTGTCGCCGCCCTGGCCCCGGGAACCCAACCGAGCTGTGGCCCCAGCCAGGCCATCGCGGCGCCCACCGCGCTGGTCGCCATGAGCTGCCGTCGCGTCGGCCGCATCAGGTTGTTCCCGGTCATCTGAGGGTCCTCTCCTGCTTGTCTGCCTGGTTTGGGCTTCGGGTCCGCCATGCTGGCGGCGTCAAACATGGCCCATGGGCTTGGCCCGCGAGCCGTCGAGGAAACGCGAGAGGCGGAACGGCGTCGGGTCGACGACAGGATCGCGGCCCATGACCAGATCGGCGACCAGCCGGCCCGCACCCGGCCCGATGCCGAAGCCGTGGCCCGAGAAGCCGGTGGCGACGAAGAAGCCGGGAACATTGTCCACGGGCGAGATGATCGGCACGATGTCGGGCGTGACGTCGATCCGCCCTGCCCACTCCTGCACCACCTGCGCCTTGGCGAAGAATGGGAAATCGGCGCTGAGCCCCTTGAGCGCCTTGGTCAGCGAGCCGCGCTCGGGTGCGGGGTCGTTGACCCGGATGTCCTCGAACACGGTCCGCTCGTCGCCGCTCCACCGCTGCTTGAAGCCGGCCTCCTGCAGGAAGCGGCGGCCGACCCGGAGCTGGTGCGAGCGCCACTCGACCTGCAGCGCCGGGATGAAGTCCTTGAAAAAGCGGAAGCTGTCCGGGGACAGCTCGTGCAGGTTGGCAGCACCGTTGGCGATGGTGTAGCCGCCGTCGAGCCGCCGCCGGAAGGCGTAGCGGGGCATCCACAGCGCGGACTCCGGACCGCCCTCGAGGGGTGCCGTGCGCAAAACCGAGTTGATCACGGTGAGCTGCGGCAGGCGAATGCCCAGGTTACCCATGAACAGGCTGGACCAGGCCCCACCCGCCAGGACCGTGGCATTGGTGCGGATGCGGCCCTTCTCGGTCACGACCGCCGAGACCTTGCCGCCCTCGCGCTCGACCGTCCTGACCGCGCAGTTGGTGAGCACCTTGGCACCCAGCCGGCGCGCGGCGAGCGCCACGGCGGGTGCCGCCTTCTGCGGCTCGGCCCGGCCGTCGGAGGCGGTGTAGAGCGCGCCCTTGAGCTTGCCGTTGACGCCCGGCATCAGCCGATCGAGCTCGTCCTTGCCGATGATGCGCGAATCGAGCTGGTAGAGCCGCGCATGGTTGAGCCAGTCCTCGTGCCGCGCCATGTCGGCATCGGTCTCGATGCCGTACATGATGCCAGTCGTGCGAAAACCGGTCTCGGCCTCGACCACCTCGTTCAGGCTCTGCCACTGATGCAACGAGTCGATGATCAGCGGCAGCTCGCGCGGGTCGCGGCCCTGCTTGCGCACCCAGCCCCAGTTGCGGCTCGACTGCTCACCGGCAATCTCCCCCTTCTCGCACAGGGCCACCGATACGCCGCGCTGGGCGAGATGAAGGGCCGCACAGGTGCCGATGATGCCGCCACCGATGATGACGACGTCCGCCTGCGCCGGCGGCGTGGGATCGAGCGGTACCGGGTCGAGTTTCGGCCCCATGGCTCAGCGGCCCTGGATCACGCGGACGATCACAAGCTTTCCTCCAGCGTAGAGTTGATCGGCAGAGTGGCAATGCTCGCCGTGTTGGGCAGGTCGAGGACGAAGGCGACGATGCGGGCGAGATCGTCGGGCTGGGTCATGGTCTCCGGCGGCCGATCGGTGACGGCGGCGCTCATGTCGGAGACCACGAAGCCGGGGCAGACGGCGACTGCACGGATGCCGTCGTCCCAGCCGGTCTGGCGGACGGCATGGGTCAGGGCCAGCGCCGCGAACTTGCTGACCGAATAGAGGGCGGAGCGCGGCGTCTTCACCCGCAGGCCCGACAAGGAAACGATCGTCACCACCCGGCCGCGACCGCAGGCGACGAGCTGCGGCCAAGCCGCGCGGACCAGCCGCAGCGGCGACTTGACGTTCACCTCGAGCAGCGCGTCGAGGTCCTCATCCTCGGCCTCGATCACCGTCTTCGGGATCATGATCCCGGCATTGGCGATCACCGCGTCGATCCGGCCGAAACGCTCCACCGCCGCCGCGACCCACGCCGCCTCGCTGGCGCGGTCCTGGGCGTCGTAGCGATGAACCTGCGCTGCCTCGGGCATGGCGCGCGGGCGGCGCATGCCCACCGACACGTCCCAGCCATGCTCCGCCAGGGCCCGGACGATGGCGGCACCGATGCCGCGGTTGCCGCCCGAGACCAGGGCCACCCGGCGCTCGCTCATCGATTGCCTCCTCCGACGGACGTTAAGGGCGTGTCACGGTCGAGGGCAAGGGCGCCACATGCGCCTCGTACAGCTTCATCAGCAGCCGCAGCAGCTCGGCCTGCTCGCTCTCCGAGAGCACCCCGAAGAAGCGCGCAGACTGGCCGAGCGCGATCGCCCGCACGCGCTCGATCAGGCCCTCGCCCTTCGGCGTGAGATAGAGCTCGTGGGCGCGACGCTCGTCCGCATCGATCTTGTGCTCGATGAGCCCGTTGACCTTCATCTGCTCGATCAGCCGCGCCATGGCGGCACGGTCCTTGTGGATGAAGTGGGCGATCACCGACGGCCGGATTCCGGGGTTGGACGCGGTCAGCAGCAGCACCGAGACCTTGCCGGTCCCTCGCGCCAGCGAGACCTCGGCGATCTCGTGGTCGTAGGCCTTGTTCAGGGCAAGGCCGACCGTGCGCGCATAGAAGCTCAGCAGCGTGCCGAGAACGTCGAGCGAGACGTCCGAGTAGTCGATCGTGCGCGGCTCCAGCCGCGGCGGCGCGGCCACGCGGCCCCGGTCCGTCTCCTCGGCAATGGCCATGACCCGCACTCCCACAATCCAGCAACAGTATGGCGGCGCGCATGGGCAGATCCTCGCCTCAATAGGGTGGCGGGTTGACGCCCTCGCGGCGTGCCACCCGCTGGTCCTGCCAACGCGTCGCCGCGAGGAACATGCGCGGCACGACCTTCATGTAGAGCGGTGCTGCCTTGAGCGGCTCGAGCGGCAGGGTCAGGTCCTGCCGCGACATCCCCATGGCCCAGTCGCACAGGACGGTGCCCATCATGGTCCCGGTCGGCACGCCGCGGCCGGAATAGCCCAGCGAGGCGACTACACCAGGCGCCAGCTCGAACAGCCGCGGAAAGGTCTTGGGCTTATCGCCCATGAGCTTCTTGGTGTACTCGACATCGCCGCCGCGCCGACCCTCGACGAAGGCCGAGGTCACCAAGCGGCCATCCTTGTTGTATTTGTAGATCATCGGGTCGGCGCGGGTCTCGACCACGGTGTGGTTGGACGGTGCGATCGACCTGCGGACATTATCGGTCAGCGGCTGCGTCGCCATGATCGCCACCGTCATCCGCTCGAAGCTGCGCTCGAGACCGGGCCAGTAGCCGTCCGTGTAGGCGCCCGTGCCGCAGATCACCTTGTCAGCCAGGACGGCACCCTTGGGCGTCTCCACCCGCCAGCGTGTGCCGGCCGGCTCGATCGCCTGCGCCGGCGAGTCGGTATAGACGACCGCACCCAGGCCGATGGCTGCCCGGGCCAGCCCGCGGGAATAGCCAAGCGGATTGAGATGGCCGCCCTCCGGGTGGTGCCAGGCCCCGTAATAGCGCGGCGAACCGGTCAGCCGCTCGGTCTCGTCCTTGTCGAGTAGCTCGGTGACCTTGCCGGCGGAAGCATAGGTCTTCTGCTTCTCCTCCAGCAGCTTCACCTTCGAGGGTGCATGGGCCACCATGAGATAGCCGTTCTGCACGCCCTCGCAGTCGATGCCGTAGCGTCGGATCAGATCGAAGACGAGATTGGCGGCATTGGTCTGGAGCGATACCAGGCGCTCGCCGTAGACCGGCCCCAGCATCTTGCGGACGGTCGGGATCGAGTAGAAGTGGAAGGTCGGCGTGCAATGCCCGGCATTGCGGCCCGAGCAGCCGAAACCGACGCTACGGGCCTCGAGCACGACGACCCGAACCCCCTTTTCCGCGAGATGCAGGGCGGTCGACAGGCCCGTGTAGCCCGCGCCGATGACGCAGACATCCGCCGCCACCTCGTCTTCGAGCGCATGGGTCTCGGGTGGATCGGCCGCCGTGGCATGCCAGAGCGACGCCTCGATCGGTGACGCCTTCATCCGGTCGGCCTCTCCGCTTGAGCGCATCTGCCGCCGACCGAGCCGACCCGTCCGCGACGCATCGTCAGTCTCGCTCGGCCGCATCCGATAATTGATTCCGTCAACGATGGTGGGTGTCAACTGTTTACGTTGAGGATGCGATCGGCCTCAACAGGTGACGTCGCGGCCTTCGCCGCCGAAATGCGCCAGCCGCGCAGAGTCGTCGGTCAGCGCGGCGCCGGCCGGGCGATAGTGGAACTGCACCGCCCAGCGGAACTCGTCGGTCTGGTTGACCGGCGTTCCGTGCGGGATCAGCCCGTCGAAGAACAGGACGTCGCCCGGCTCCATCGGCACGGCGACACGGCCGGTCCCGTCGACATGGCTGTCGCAGATCTGCCAGTCGCGCCGCTTGAAGTGCGGCCGGGCGCCGAGCCGGTGGCCGCCACGGAGCAGGTGCATGCAGCCGTTCTCCGGCGTCACCCGGCCCATGGGGATCCACACCCCGATGATCGGCGTGCCCATGGCGACGTTGAAGTAGGCATGGTCCTGGTGCCAGGGCTTCTCGCGCCCGCCCGCCGGCTTGACCAAGGCCATGTCCTGGAACAGCTCGGGCTCACTGCCGATCGCGGCCCGGATGAACGACAGAAGGCACTCGTGACGTGCGAGCGCCGTGAGCTTCGGCGCCATGCCAACGAAGCTCATGAACTTGCGCACGAACCGGGCACGCAGCTCGGGATCCAGCGCCGGCAGCCCGCCCTCCTGGCCCTGGACGAAGCCCGATGCGGTGGCGCTGCCGTCAAGCGGTCGATCGGCCGCCGGATCGAGCGCCAGATGGTCGCGCAAGGCGCCCTCGTACCAGATCATGCTGCAATCCGGACGATCGGCGCGCGCCATGCGTTCGAGCTCGCTCCGGGCCGCCATCAGCTCGTCCAGCGGCAGGAGCCCCCGAACCATGAGGAAGCCGTCCTCGCGGTAGCGCTGAAGCACCTCCTCGCTACCCGCCGCCCCCGCGTCGACGCCGTCATCGATGCCGTCGAACCGATACAGCTCCGGGGGATGGGCCGCGATCCTGGGCTCATAGAACACGCGCACGGGTGCGCCACCACTCATCTCGTGCTCCTTCAATGCACGGGCGTGGGTTGTCCCTCCCCCACGCCCGCCAGGCTCAGCTCTTCCGCCCGATGGCAGCTCGCTCGGTGGTCAGGTGCCAGCTCGCGCAGGTTCGGAGGTTCCACGCGGCAACGCTCGACGGCATAGGCGCAGCGCGGATGGAACGGGCAGCCGGGCGGAACGTTCGCGGGGTCGGCGACATCGCCCGCCAGCACGATCCGCCGGCTGCGCTGCCGCGGATCGGGCACCGGCACCGCCGACAAGAGCGCCTCGGTGTAGGGATGGCGCGGTCGCGCGAACAAGGAGCGCGTCGGTGCGATCTCGACGATCTTGCCGACATACATGACCGCCACCCGGTGGCTGACATGCTTCACCACCGACAGGTCGTGCGCCACGAACAGGTAGGACAGGCCCAGCCGATCCTGCAGGTCGAGCAGGAGATTGACGATCTGCGCTTGGACCGAGACGTCGAGTGCCGAGACCGGCTCGTCGGCGACGATCAGGGCTGGGTTGAGCGCCAGCGCGCGCGCGATGCCGATGCGCTGCCGCTGCCCACCGGAGAAGGCGTGCGGGAAGCGGTTCAGATATTGCGCCGGCAGCTGCACCACCTCGAGCAGCTCGCGCACCCGCTTCCGGCGCGCCGCGAGGTCGGTCATGCCGTTCACGAGCAGCGGCTCGCCGACGATGTCCATGATCGTCATGCGCGGATTGAGCGAGGAGAACGGGTCCTGGAAGATCATCTGCATCTGCCGCCGCAGCGGGCGCAGCTCGGTCTTCGGCACCTTGGCGACGTCGATCTGCCGCCCGTCCTGGGTACGGAAGCGGATGGCACCCCCGGTCGGCGTCAGCGCACGCAGGATGCAGCGCGAGGTCGTGGTCTTGCCGCAGCCGGACTCCCCGACCAGCGACAGGGTCTCGCCCTGGCGGATCTCGAAGCCGACGCCGTCCACCGCCCGGACATGGCCCACTACCTTGCGCATCAGGCCGCGCCGAATAGGGAACCATTTCTGCAGCCCCTCGACCTCAAGAATGGTCGGTTCGGCGCTCACGCGACCTTCGCCACGGCGGGATAGAGGAAGCAGCTCACCTCCTGGCGGGCGCCGAGCGCAGTGGCGCTGGGGAACGCGCGGTCGCAGGTGCCGGGCATGAAGTCCGGGCAGCGCGGGTGGAATGGGCAGCCTTTCGGCCGGTTGTAGGGGTGTGGGATGCTGCCGGAGATGGTCAGCAGCCGCGAGCCGGGCTCGGCCATGATGCTCGGGATCGAGCGCAGCAGGGCCTGGGTGTAGGGGTGCCTGGGCGCGTGGAAAATATCGTCTACCGGGCCCTTCTCGACCTCGCGGCCGAGATACATGACCACGACGTCGTCGGCCATCTCGGCGATCACACCCATGTCGTGGGTGATCAGGATTACGGCCAGGCCCTGCTCGTCCTGCAGTCGGCGGACCAGCTCAAGGATCTGGGCCTGGGTAGTAACGTCCAGCGCGGTGGTTGGCTCGTCGGCGATCAGGATGCGCGGCTCGGCCGACAGCGCCATGGCGATCATCACCCGCTGGCGCAGGCCGCCGGACAGCTCGAAGGCATACTCGTCGATCCGGCGCTGTGGCTGCGGCACGCCGACCATGCGTAGCAACTCGATCGCTCGGTCGCGCGCCGCGCGCTTGGACAGATCCGAGTGCAGGCGGATGGCCTCGATGAGTTGATTGCCCATCGTGTGGTAGGCGCTGAACGAGGTCATCGGCTCCTGGAACACGAGCCCGATCTCGCCGCCGCGGATCTGCCGGATCAGCCGACCCTGCGGGTCGAGCTTGGCGAGATCGACCCGGTCGCCGTTGGCTCGGGTGAGCCAGATCTCCCCGCTCTCGATTCGTCCCGGCCGCTCGACGATGCGCAGGATCGAGCGGGCGGTGACGCTCTTGCCGCAGCCCGATTCGCCGACGATACCCAGCGTCCGGCCGGCCTCCAGCGAGAAGCTGGCGCCGTCGACCGCCCGCACTACACCCTCGTCTTGCGGAAAGTAGGTCTTGAGATTGCGGATCTCGAGGATCGGCTCAGCCATAGGGGTCCGCCGCGTCGCGCAGGCCGTCGCCGAGAAAATTGAAGGCGAGGATGACGATGATGACCGGAATGGCCGTGACCAGCAGCCAGGGGGCGACGGCCAGCGCCTGCAGATTCTGCGCATCCTGCAGCAGCACGCCCCAGGAGATCGCGGGCGGCCGCAGGCCGAGACCGAGGAAGGAGAGCGTGGTCTCGCTGATGATCATCGCCGGCAGCGCCAGGCTGACCGCGGCGATGATGTGGCTGAGGAAGGATGGCACCATGTGGCGGAAGATGATCCGCATCTGGCTCGCCCCGGCGAGCTCGGCCGCGGTGATGAAGTCCTCCTCGCGCATGGCGAGGAACCGGCCGCGGACCACGCGCGCCAGCTCGGTCCACCCGATCAGCGAGATGATGACGGTGATGGCGAGATAGACCTGGGTCACGCTCCAGGTCGACGGCAAGGCGGCGGCGAGGCCCATCCAAAGGGGGATCGTCGGGATCGAGCGCAGGATCTCGATCACACGCTGGATGACGATGTCGACCCAGCCGCCATAGAGGCCCGAAATGCCTCCCAACAGCACGCCCAGAAATAGCGATAGCGCCACCCCGACGAGGCCGATGGTCAGCGAGGTCCGGCTCGCCAGGAGCAGCCGCGACCAGACGTCCCGGCCCAGGAGGTCGGTGCCCAACAGGAACAGCCCGTCCTGCGGCCGACCGTTGGTGACACCCAACAGATGCCGCTCGGTCGGGATCAGGCCGAACAGATTGTAGCCGTAGCCGCGCACGAACAGGCCGAGATAGCGCTTCTCATTCGGGTCCGGCGTGTAGACAACCTTGAAAGTGCGGGGGTCACGCACGCCCTTGAGGCCGTAGACGTGCGGCGCGAAGCGCCCTTCGTCAAACCAGTGAATCGACTGAGGCGGGATGTAGCTGCGCTTGGCGTCGGTGTCGTGTGGATCGATGGTGGCGAGGAAGTCGGCGAAGATCGCGACGAGATAGAACAGCACGACGATCACGCCGCTCCAGACCGCCAGCCGATGGCGGCGGAAGCGCCACCAGGTCAGTTGGAGCTGGCTCGCGACGGCAACCTTGTCCTCGGCGCCAGCCGTGTCCAGCTGCTCGGCGGCAAGCGTGGACGCGCTCATCCGTGCAGCCCCTGCCGGATCTTGGGGTCGATCCACATCAGCAGTAGATCGGACAGGAACGTGCCGATCACCGTCAGCACGCCGAGAAGCAGTATGATGCTCGAAGCCAGCAGCATGTCCTGCGAGACCAACGAACGTAGCAGCAGCGGCCCGACGGTCGGAAGGCTAAGGACGACCGAGACGATGATGCTGCCCGAGACCACAAACGGCAGCAGGTAGCCGATGGTGCTGGCGAATGGGTTGAGCGCCGCGCGCACCGGATATTTCAAGATCACTCTACGCTCGGGTAGCCCCTTCGCCCGAGCGGTGACGACATAGGGCCGGCGCAGCTCGTCGAGCAGGTTGGCGCGCATGATCCGCACGAGCTGTGCCGTGCCGGAGAGCGCCAGGATCAGCACCGGCAGCGGCAGGTGCTTGGTCAGGTCCCAGACCCGCGCCCACGACCAGGGTGCGAGCTCGAACTCGGCCGAGAACAGGCCGCCGACGTTGAGGCCGAACCAGCGGAACGCCAGATACATGACGATCAGCGCCAGGAGGAAGTTGGGCACTGCTAGACCGATGAAGCCGACAAAGGTGAAGAAGTAGTCGCCCCACGAATACTGGCGCACCGCCGAGTAGATCCCGATCGGCAGGGCAATACCCCAGGTGACGATGATGGCGCCGATCGACAGGAGGATGGTCAGCCACAGTCGGTCGCCGATGACCTCGGTCACCGGCCGGCCGAACTCGAACGAGACGCCGAACTCGCCACGCGAGATCAGGCTCAGCCATTTGACGTACTGGACCAGCAGGGGCTGATCGAGGCCGTAGGCCTGCCTGAGTGCCGCCGCCTCCTCCATGGTGATCGCCGAGCCCATGGCAGCGCTCTGCGCGACATAGGCGTCGACGAAGTCGCCGGGTGGGAGCTGGATGATCACGAACGTCACGACCGTGATCGCCCAGATCGTCACCGCGGCGAGGAGCAGGCGGCGGAGCAGGTAAGCGAGCATGGTCCTAGCCCGCTGCGGTTAGCCTCATTCCTTGTAGTACCAGGTCTCGGGATGCGAGCCGCCCGGCGTGCGGCAATGCTGGGCGATGCACACCCGCGAAGGGATGTTGCCCAGCTTGTTGCTGGCCAGGCGCACGCCCATGAAGGCCGGCGACTGGCCGACCGTGCCGATGCCGTATTGCTGGTCGACCAGGATCTTCCAGATCTCCTGCGCGGTCTTGACCCGGTCCTCGCGCTGCTGGCTCGCCGCACCGCGGAACAGCTGAAAGATCCTCTGCAGGTTCGGGTCGGTCGGCTCCTTCCCCTGCGCGCCGTTCGATGCATACCACTGCGCGAACAGCGGCCCCATATAGGCCTCGGTCGGGTCGACCGGGATAGCGTGGCGCGGGAACAGATAGAGCAGTTCGGTGCCGCCGTTGGTCCACATGAAGATGTGGTGCTCGTTGTTGCGGATCCGGGTCATGGCGAGATTGCGCTCGTTCTCCTTGACCTCAGCGAAGATGCCGATCTTGCGCCACTGGTCGGCGATCATCTCCGCCTGCTTGGGGTAGGGCAGGAAGGCCTGGGTGGTCGTGATCTCGATCCGCAGCCGCTCGCCATTGTCGGTACGCAGGCGGAAGCCATCCGAGTCCTTCTTGGTCAGCCCGAGCGAATCGAGCAGCGCGTTGGCCTTGTCGACATCGTGAGTCGACCAGGTGGTGCGGTACTCGGGGCCCGGATTGTAGGCGGAGCTCTCGGCCGGCACGACCGAGCCCGGTATGCCGACACCCAGCCAGAAGGTCTCGTTGAGCTGGTCTCGATCCAGCCCCAGCGACAGGGCGCGGCGGAAGTCGGCGTTGGTCAGCCACTTCGCCACCTCGGGGTCGGCACTGTAGCTCTGATTGATCTGCAGCACTGAATCCGAGCCGTTGTAGGCTTGGTCGAGGTGGACCTTGTAGCCGCCCTTTTCCTGGTTCTCGAGGATCACCGGCAGCTTGGCGATGTCGATGTGCCGCTCCTGCAGGTCGTACTCGCCCGCGACCGCGCGCAGGTTAAGCACCTCGAGGTTCTCGGCCAGCGTGAGTTGAACCTTGTCGATATAGGGCAGCTGGTTGCCCTCGGTGTCGACGGCCCAGTAATAGGGGTTGCGCTCGAGCACCCAGGTCGGCGTGTTGATCGGCTGGACGGTCTTCCACGGGCCGAGCGTCGGCAGCTCGGGATTGAGCGCCCAATCCTTCTTGAAGTGCAGATACTGCACCCAGTTCTCGTAGCCGGCCGCCTTGGCCTTGGCGTTGGCCTCGTCGACCGAGCTGTTCTTGGGCAGGAACTGTGAAAGATAGTGCTTCGGCGAATAGGCACCGAAGGTGAATTTCTGCGACTGCCGCACCGACTGACCGCCGCCGATCAGCGTGTCGCCAGCCATCATGTCCTCGAACAGATAATATGGCACGTCGAACTGGAACTGGACGGTGGTGTCGTCGATCTTGACCACACGGCCGGGCTTGCCTTGCGGCTGCATGTCGGCGATCGGCGTCGGCACGATCTCCTTGTTCGAATACAGATCCTCGAACCAGAACACGAAATCGTCGGCGGTGAAGGGTGCCCCGTCCGACCACTTCATGCCCTTGCGCAAGAACAAGGTGAATGTCTTGCCGTCCGCACTCTGCTCCCAGCCGCGTGCCACGGAGGGCACGATTTCGGTACCTGAAAAGTCCCAAAAAAGCGGCTTGTCCGACGCGTTGATGCGGTTGCCGTTCTCGACGTCGCCGGGGCCGGTGAAGCCCCGCCGCCAGGTGCCGCCATATTTGCCGATCTCGTGCACTGGCTGGATCACCAGCGGCTCGTCGGGCACCCGCTGCTCGACCGGCGGCAGCTTGCCTGCGCTGACCTGCTCGGCGAGCATCGGCGCCTCCGCGAGCTTCGCCGGGCGCGGTGCGTCCTTCAGGCCCTTCGCACCCTCGAGCTCGCCCACCAGCCCCGATTCGCCGAGCACGCCCTGCGCCCTGCCCTGTTGGCCCGGCGCAATTGCCAGGACGGCAGCCGCCACGAGCGCAGCCAGAATCGATCGCGACCTCCGCATCGGATCAAGCCTCCCTTTGTTTTCTGCTTCCGGGCTCTGCCCTGGAGCGTGCTCGATCCAAGAGACCGGCCGGGCCACCGTTTGTCAATCGAAGCGGGCCACGCTCAAAAGGAGGTCAGGGCAGCGAGCGGCCTGGCCCAGTCGGCGGAAACGGCCTGCAAGGGCGGCATGCATCGGGCCCATCCCGGATCCGCCATTGCGGCTGCCACCGCCGCCTTGACGGTCGGGATGACGGGCACGCCCGCAAGCGCGGCGGCACAGCCGGCCACCGGCTCGAGCCCGGTCGTGCCACCGGCGACGAGATCGCACACGGCATCAGGGATCAGATTCGCCAAGCCGCAGATCGTGCCGCGCGCGCCGGCGGGCATGGCCTCCGGCAGGTGCCGCTCCGCACCCACCAGCACGGCCGTCCGGTCGCCGACGGCCGCGAGCAGCGCCAGCGTGTGGGCAAGGTCGGCGCCACTGTCCTTGATGCCGCCGATCCGGCCCGGGAAAGCCTCGACCAGCCGCACCACTGTCTCGACCGCCAGCGGCACGCCACATACCTGCGGGATGTGGTAGAGCAGCAGCGGCGGCGCCTCCGCGCTCAGCGCCTCGACGAGGGCCGCATAGAAGGCGTAGACGCCCTCCTGCTCGACCTCGCGGAAGAAGAAGGGCGGCGTCGCCAACACCGCGGCGAGGCCGAGCGCGCCGGCCCGCCGTCCGAGCCATGCCTGGTCGGTGAGGCCGCCGCCATTGATGCCGAGCACGATCCGGTCCGCCGACAGCCCGAGCTCGACCAGCCGGGCGGTGGCGTCGAGCCGTTCTGCGGCGCTGAACGCGGGGCCCTCGCCCATGGTCCCGAAGGGCACGAGGCCGTTGAGGCCCCTGCCCAGTAGCCGCGCGCCGAAGGCCGCGAGCCGCGCGGCATCGATCTGCAGCCGCTCGTCGATCGGCGTGACCAACGCGGCGCAGGCCCAGCTTGCCTCGTCCCACAGACCCAATACCGCCTCCTGTGACGGGTCACCGACCTATTCGACCGGCGCAGCGCGCCCCTGCCGTCTCATCCCTTGTCGCCGCAGATGGCGCAAGTGCCTCAGCCATCGGTGCGCCGATCAGCTTTCCGTTGATGCGGATTTGCTCGAGTACTTTGATGCGGTCCCTCTGGGACGAACGGACGAGAACGCCGGGGTTCGTGCCGGCTGAAGAAGGGTCAGGCCAGGAGTGCGCAGCAACGGCATCAACAGCAGCCCGGTGACGAAACCGCCCAGGTGCGCCACACTTGCGGTACCGCCTCTGCCAATATCGGGATGGATCAAGGATGCAAGTTCTGTCATGAGCCAAGGCGCAATCGCTATTATGGACGGAATATTGAGAATCATACGAGTGCGCCAAAATATCGTCAAAGTCAGAATATTGGCCCGCGGGAATAACAGCAGGTAGGCGCCCAGGACGCCGGAAATGCCGCCACTGGCGCCGATCATCGGCAGGTGCGATGTCGGCACGGCCAGAATCTGCGCGAGCTCCCCGGCAAGGCCAGAGGCTACGAACAGCACGAGCACGCGCCAATGCCCCAGCGCCGCCTCGAGACCACGCCCGAACAGCCAGAGGTAAGCGAGGTTGACCAGCAGGTGCGACCAGCCGGCATGAAGAACGAGCGAAGTCAGCGGGGCGATCCAGCTCGACAGCCCGGGATGGAGCAGGCCGGCGGGGATCAGGCCGAACCAGTGCACGGCACCCGCCGCCGCGTCCGGAGGCAGTGACCACAGCCACAGCGAGGCACCGGTACTGGCCAGCATGATGGCGATGGTCGTCAAGGGTCGCGCCCCGGGCGGCCCGTCATCGCGCAGCGGCCACACGAGCAGCACAGCTCAGCGCTTCCCGCCCGACAAACCCGGAATTGACAGCATCGGCACGGTGACCTAGCGTTCCCTAGCCTTATTCCAATTCATGTCGGCCCATTCGGTTCTGGCGGCAGGGAGGCCCCAATGACCCTAGAGCTGACGCGCCGGACGCTGTTTCGTTACAGCGGTGGCGCTGCTGCCGGCTCCGTCCTCGGTGCCCTCGGCTTTGGTGAGGCCGAGCGGGCCATGGCGGCGGCCGCCGGCACCTTCCGGCTGCAGGGCCTCACCGAAACCCGCAACACCTGCCCGTACTGCTCAGTGAGCTGCGGCATCATCATGTACGGCAAGACCGAGGGCGACAAGCGCGGCATCGTCCACATCGAAGGCGACCCGGATCACCCGGTCAATCGCGGTACGCTCTGCCCCAAGGGGGCCGCCCTGCTCGACTTCGTTCATTCCGAGACCCGCACCAAGCAGCCGCTGCACCGCGCACCCGGGTCCGACAAGTTCGAGCCTGTCACCTGGGATTTCGCCTTGGACCGGATCGCGCGGCTGATGAAGGCCGACCGCGATGCGAACTTCGTCGCCACCAATCAAGATGGCGTGACCGTGAACCGGTGGCTCACCACCGGCTTCCTCGCCGCGTCGGCGACCACCAACGAGACCGCCTACCTGACCTACAAGGTGGTGCGCAGCCAGGGAATGCTGGTCTTCGACAACCAAGCGAGAGTTTGACACGGCCCCACGGTGGCCAGTTTGGCCCCAACGTTTGGCCGCGGCGCGATGACCAATGTTTGGATGGACATCAAGAACGCGGACGTCATCGTGATCATGGGCGGCAATGCCGCCGAGGCGCATCCTTGCGGCTTCAAGTGGGTTACCGAGGCGAAGGCGCACAATGCGGCCAAGCTGATCGTGGTCGACCCACGCTTCACCCGCTCGGCCTCGGTCGCCGACTTCTACTGTCCGATCCGCCAGGGCAGCGATATTGCCTTCCTAAGCGGCGTGATCAACTATCTCCTGACCAACGACAAGATCCAGCACGAGTACGTCAAGAGCTTCACCAATGCGGCCTATCTGGTGAAGGACGAGTTCGCGTTCCAGGATGGCCTGTTCTCGGGCTATCTCGAGGAGAAGCGCGACTACGACAAGTCGAGCTGGGAATATGTGATCGGCGAGGACGGTTTCGCCGTCGTCGACGAGACGCTGCAGAACCCGCGCTGCGTCATCAACCTGCTCCGGCAGCATGTCAGCATCTACACACCCGAGATGGTGGAGCGCATCTGCGGGTCGCCCAAGGAGAAGTTCCTCAAGGTCTGCGAGTACATCGCCTCGACGGCCGAGCCCGATCGGACGATGACCTCGATGTACGCGCTGGGCTGGACCCAGCACTCGAAGGGCTCGCAGAACATCCGCGGCATGGCGATGATCCAGCTCCTGCTGGGCAATATCGGCATGCGCGGCGGTGGGATGAACGCCCTGCGCGGCCATTCCAACATCCAGGGTCTGACCGATCTCGGCCTGATGAGCAACCTGCTCCCGGGCTACATGACCCTGCCGATGCAGACCGAGCCGGATCTCGCGACCTATATGAGCAAGCGCAACTTCAAGCCGTTGCGCCCCGATCAGACCAGCTACTGGCAGAACTATCCGAAGTTTTTCGTCTCGTTCATGAAGGCGATGTATGGGGACGCGGCAACCCCCGAGAACGACTTCGCCTACAGCTATCTGCCCAAGCTCGATGTCGGCTACGACGTGCTGCGCGCGTTCGAGCTGATGCACCAGGGCAAGATGAACGGCTACTTCTGTCAGGGCTTCAACCCCCTGATGTCGTTCCCGAACAAGGCCAAGATCCGCAGCGCGCTCGGCAAGCTGAAGTTCCTGGTCGTCATGGACCCGCTGCAGACCGAGACCGCCCGCTTCTGGGAGAACCACGGCGAGTTCAACGACAGCGATCCCGCCTCGATCCAGACCGAGGTTTTCGAGCTGCCGACCACTTGCTTCGCCGAGGACGAGGGCTCGCTCACCAACAGCTCGCGCTGGCTGCAGTGGCACTGGCCGGGTGCCGCTCCTCCCGGCGAGGCGCGCAACGATGTGCGGATCCTGTCGGAGCTGCGCCGCCGGGTACGTGATCTCTATCAGGCCGAGGGTGGGGCCTTCCCCGACGCGATCCTCAACCTGACTTGGGACTACGCCGATCCCGAGGAGCCGACGCCGGAGGAGCTGGCCAAGGAGTACAACGGCCGCGCGCTTCAGGATCTGACCGATCCGCTCGATCCCACCAAGGTGACCGTACCGGCTGGGCAGCAGCTCGACGGCTTCGCCCAGCTCACCGCGGACGGCAAGACCGCCAGCGGCTGCTGGATCTATTGCGGCGCGTTCACGAGCAAGGGCAACATGATGGCCCGGCGTGACACGTCCGATCCCGAGGATGCCGGGCTGGCGCCGAAATGGTCTTGGGCTTGGCCGGTCAACCGGCGCATCCTCTACAATCGCGCTTCCGCCGACGTGAACGGCAAGGCGTGGGGGCCGCGCAAGAAGCTGATCGAGTGGAACGGCGAGAAGTGGACCGGCCTCGACGTGCCGGACTACGGGCCGACCGTGCCGCCCGCGAAGTCGGTGGGACCGTTCATCATGAACGCGGAGGGCGTGGCGCGCCTGTTCACCCGCGGCATGATGCGCGACGGGCCGTTCCCGGCGCATTACGAGCCGTTCGAATCGCCGATCGAGAACCCGGTGGCGCCCAAGATCCGCGGCAATCCGGTCGCCCGCGTGTTCAAGGACGATCTCGAGGTGTTCGGCACGGCCGCCGACTTCCCCTATGCGGCCACCACCTACCGGTTGACGGAGCACTTCCACTACTGGACCAAGCACAACCGCATCAATGCGGTGCTGCAGCCTGAGCTGTTCGTCGAGATCTCGGAACAGCTGGCGCAGGAGAAGGGCATCGCCCTGGGCGGCTGGGTCCGGGTCTGGAGCAACCGCGGCTTCATCAAGGCCAAGGCGGTGGTGACCAAGCGGATCAAGCCGCTCACCTGCGACGGCAAGACCGTCCACATCGTCGGGATCCCGCTGCACTGGGGCTTCACGGGTGCCGCGCGCAAGGGCTTCGGCACCAACACGCTCACACCCTTCGTCGGCGACGCCAACATCGAGACCCCGGAGTTCAAGGCGTTCCTGGTCGACATCGAGCCGATCTCCGGACCGGTAGCATAGGGAGGCGGGGCCATGTCAGTGCTGCAACCGCTCGACCTCCGCCGCCAGTCCGCCAGCACGACCGACGTTCCGGCGCCGCTCGGCAACGCGGCCGAGGTCTCCAAGCTGATCGACGTCAGCAAGTGCATCGGCTGCAAGGCGTGCCAGTCGGCCTGCCTGGAATGGAACCAGCGCCACGAGGAGATCGGCTTCAACCACGGGGTCTACGACAACCCGCTGGACCTGACGCCCGAATCCTTCACCGTGATGCGCTATACGGAGTGGGACAATCCCGACGGCAATCTGGAGTGGCTGATCCGCAAGGACGGCTGCATGCACTGCGAGGACCCGGGCTGCCTCAAGGCCTGCCCGTCGCCGGGTGCCATCGTCCAGTACAGCAACGGCATCGTCGATTTCATCTCGGAGAACTGTATCGGCTGCGGCTACTGCATCAAAGGCTGCCCGTTCAACATTCCGCGCCTCTCGCCGGTCACCGAGAAGGTGTCGAAATGCACCCTGTGCTCGGATCGGGTCGCCTATGGCCAGGAACCCGCCTGCGCCAAGGCCTGCCCGACCAAGGCGATCGTCTTCGGCACCAAGGAGGAGATGATCCACCATGCCGAGGAGCGGATCACGGACCTGAAGTCGCGCGGCTTCGAGAATGCCGGGCTGTACGATCCGCCGGGCGTCGGTGGCACGCACGTGATGTACGTGCTGCACCACGCCGACCAGCCGCAGCTCTACGCGAACCTACCCAAGGACCCGAAGATCGACCCGTTCGTCGAGCTGTGGAAGGGCAACCTGAAGCTCGGCGGGCTCTTCGCGATCGGCGCGGCGGCGGTGGTCGCGTTCGTGCACCATCTGATCACGGGCGCCAACCGCGTGCAGCCGGAGGATGAGGCCCACGCCGACGAGCTGGTGAAGGACAAGATCTGATGACCGTGCGGATGGTGCCGTCGGGGGCGATCGTGTCCCGCTACACGGCGGGCGCGCGCATCAATCACTGGATCACCGCGATCACGCTGATCCTGCTCGCGATCAGCGGCCTCTCGCTCTACTACCCGCGCCTTTATTTCCTCACCGCGCTGTTCGGCGGCGGCCAATGGACCCGGATCATCCATCCCTGGCTTGGCTGCCTGCTGCTGCTGAGCTTCGCCGGGCTGTTCTTCCGCTTCTTCCGCTACAATCTTTGGGAGCGCAGCGACAGCGTGTGGCTGTCGCGGCCGCGCGAGGTCCTCACCGGACACGAGGAGCTGCTGCCCGAGGTCGGGCGCTACAATGCCGGCCAGAAGCTGGTGTTCTGGTCGATGAGCGTTCTCATCCTGGTCCTGTTCGTGACCGGTGTCATCATTTGGGATCAGTATTTCTTTAAGTACACGAGCATCGAGCAGAAGCGCATCGCCGTGCTGGTCCATGCCATGGCCGCGACGGTGGCGATCATCGTCTGGATCGTCCACGTCTACGCCGCGATCTGGGTGCGCGGCACCGTCCGCGCGATGACCAAGGGCTCGGTCACGGGCGGCTGGGCGTGGCGCCATCATCGGCGCTGGCTGCGCGAGGAAGTGACCAAGTAGCTGCCATGACGGTCGTCGGGGGATCGGTTCGCGCCGGGGTCGAGATCGGCGAGGTCAGCGGCGGCGAGTTCTGCCGCCTGCCGCAACCCGGCGAGCTGTTCTCCCGGCGGGCGGACCGCTTCGAGTTCCTCGCGACCGATCATCCCATGTCGGCCTATCTGCGCTTCCTCGAGGCACTCGCCCGCGCGCAGCACGCGGCGGTTGCCGTCCCGTCCGGGTTCGCGAGCCCGACCGCGGCGCATCTGGAGCGCTGCCGCGAGCACGCCATGCCACCCCTGCGGCCGCTGACCGCCACAAGCGAGGCCGGCTGGCGACCGACCCTCGACCGCATCCTGGATGGCCTGGGGCCCGCGGACCTGCCGGCACCGGCGAGCGCCGCGATCGCGTGGCTGCGCGGCGCCGACAGTGCGGCGCTGACCGAGCTGGCCGAGGCCTTTCTCGCCTACGAGTACCCGGCCGAGGGGCTCGCGGAAACCATGCTGGTCGGCGCGGCGCTGCAGGTCGAGCATGCACGGCTCGCGAGCCTGCTCGACGCGAGCCGGCTCGTTCCGATCGGTGAGGGCCTGTGCCCCGCCTGTGGTGCCCTGCCCGTCTCCGGCATGGTCGTCGACTGGCCGCGCGCGCACGACCTGCGCTACCTGTTCTGCTCGGTCTGCGGCACCGGCTGGAACCATGTGCGCATCAAATGCGCGTTCTGCGCCTCGACCAAGGGCATCGGCTACCAGAGCATCGCTGGCGGTGACGAGGCGGTCACCGTCGAGACCTGCGATGCCTGCAAGGGCTACCTGAAGCTGATCCGACAGAACAGGTCGCCCAAGGCCGATCCGGTGGCCGACGACGTCGCCAGCCTGGCGCTCGACCTGCTGGTGCGCGAGGCGGGCTGGCAGCGGCGCGCGAGCAACCTGTTCCTCGCCGGTACCTGAGGCCCGCTCGATGGCCCGTGCGGCCTCGCCCCCCCGCCTGCCCGCCGTCGATCTCGTGCTGCGTGACCTGGGCTGCGCCGCCCTACTGGAGCGATACGGCCGCGCCCCTGTCACTGAGGCGGTCCGCGCCGAGCTGGCGGCCGAGCGGGCTGCAGGCGGCTCGGCGCTCGCGGTCGGCGAGGTCCTGGCGCGGGTGGAGGCACACCTGCAGCGCGAGGCACTGCCCTCGCAGCGGCCGGTCCTGAACCTCACCGGCACGGTGCTGCACACCAATCTCGGCCGGGCGCTGCTCGCCCAGGAGGCCGTGGCCGCCGCGACCGCGGCGATGACCGAGGCCACCACACTCGAGTTCGACCTCGCCGAGGGCCGGCGCGGCGAGCGCGACGACCATGTCCGCGACCTGCTGGTGCAGCTGACCGGGGCCGAGGACGCGCTGGTCGTCAACAACAACGCGGCGGCCGTGGTCCTGGTCCTCGATGCGCTCGCCCGGCGCCGCGAGGTCGTGGTCAGCCGGGGCGAGCTGATCGAGATTGGCGGCTCGTTCCGCATCCCCGACATGATGGCGCGCGCCGGCTGCCGGCTGCGCGAGGTCGGCACCACCAACCGCACACATCTACGCGACTACGAGGCGGCGATCGGCCCGCGCACGGCACTCCTGATGAAGGTCCACACCAGCAACTACCGGATCGAGGGGTTCACCGCCGCGGTGCCTGGGCGGGAGTTGGCGGCGCTCGCCCATGCCCACGGCCTCCATCTGGTCGAGGACCTGGGCAGCGGCACACTGGTCGAGCTTGACCGCTACGGCCTCGAGCCCGAGCCCACCGTCGCCGACGCCGTCGCTGCGGGCGTAGATCTCGTCACCTTCAGCGGCGACAAGCTGCTGGGCGGACCGCAGGCCGGGATCGTGGTCGGCCGGCGCGAGCTGATCCGGCGGCTGAACCGCAGCCCGCTCAAGCGGGCCCTGCGCCTCGACAAGCTGCGCCTCGCCGCCCTGGAGGCGACGCTGCGCCTCTATCTCGACCCGGACCGCCTAGCCCGCCGCCTGCCCACGCTCCGCCTGCTGACCCGCCGACCGGAGGAGATCGCGGCCGCGGCCCTGGCCGTGCTGCCCGAGCTCCGCGCCGCCCTGGGCGAGGGCTGGTCGTGCGCGACCATCGAATGCCGCAGCCAGATCGGCAGTGGTGCTTTGCCCCTGGCCACCCTGCCCAGCGTCGGCATCGCGCTGCGCCCGGTCGGGCGCGGCAGCGCCGGCCGGCTGCGCGCTCTGACCAAAGAGCTGCGCGACCTGCCTCTGCCGGTGATTGGGCGGATCGAGGACGGGGCCTTGGTGCTCGACCTGCGCTGCCTGGAGGAGCCTGCCAGGCTCACGGGCTCGCTGCGGCAGCTCGAGCTCGTGGCCGAACCAGCGTGATCATCGGCACCGCGGGCCACATCGACCATGGCAAGACCGCCCTGGTCAAAGCACTCACCGGCGTCGACGCCGACCGCCTCGCCGAGGAGAAGGCGCGCGGCATCACGATCGACCTTGGCTTCGCCTACCAGCGCCTGCCTTCGGGCGACACGCTGGGCTTCGTCGACGTGCCGGGCCACGAGCGCTTCATCCACAACATGCTGGCCGGCGCCACGGGGATCGACTTCGTCCTCCTGGTGGTAGCCGCCGACGACGGCCCACGGCCCCAGACCGTCGAGCATCTGGCGATCCTCGATCTTCTGGGCGTGAGCCGGGGCGTGGTGGCCCTGACCAAATGCGATCTCGCCGACACCGACCGGCAGGCCGAGGTCCGCTCCGAGATCGAGGCGCTGCTGGAGCCCACCGGTCTTGCGGGCAGCGAGATCGTCGAAGTCTCCGCGATCACCGGCGAAGGGATCGAGCGGCTCGCGCACAGGCTGGCCGACGAGGCCGCCCGGATGCGCGATCGCGCGGCCGCCGGCCGATTCCGGCTCGCGGTCGACCGCTGCTTCACGCTGGCCGGTGCCGGCACGGTGGTCACCGGCACCGTGTTCGCGGGTACCGTTGGCGCGGGTGAGACGGTGATCGTGACACCGGCCGGCATGGAGGCTCGCGTGCGGGACGTGCGGGCACAGAACAGCCCTACGCCGCGGGCGCGGCTCGGCCAGCGCTGTGCCTTGAACCTCGCCGGACCGGAGGTGAGCACCGAGGCCATCCGGCGCGGCGACTGGATCACGGTGCGCGAGGGCCATGCGCCGACGGACCGTCTCGACGCCGAGCTGCGCCTGCTCGCGGCCGAAGCCAGGCCGATGCGCCACTGGACGCCGGTCCACCTGCATCTGGCCGCCGCCCACGTGCCGGCCCGCGTCGTGCTGTTGGAAGGCGAGGAGATCGCCCCGGGCGGCCGCGGCCGGGTGCAGCTCGTGCTCGACCCGCCGATCGGGGCGCTGTGGGGCGACCGCTTCGTCCTGCGCGACACCTCCGCCCAGCGCACGATCGGCGGCGGCCACGTCCTCGATCCCTCGCCGCCGCAGCGCCGGCGCCGCACGCCGGAGCGGCTGGCGGCGCTCGACGCCATAGCCGTCCCCGCGCCCGACGCGGCCCTCCTCCGCCTGCTCGAGCTGCCGCCCGGCCTGATCGACCTGGAAAGGTTCGCGCGAGATCGCAACCTGACCGCCGAGGAGCAGGATGGCCTTGTGGCGCGGCTGTCCCTCCTGCGGCTCGCCGGCGGCGGCCGAACCTTCGCCGTCCTGCCTGCCGCCTGGACCCGGTTCGGCAGCGAGGTGAAGGCGGCGCTGACTGCCTTTCACGCCACCAATCCCGACCAGCCAGGCATTCCCGCCGACCGGCTGCGCGCCGCCCTCTCGACCCGGCTTCCGGCGATCCCGTTCGCGGCCATGCTGCAAGCGCTGCAGAAGCTCGGCGGCGTGGCCATCGAGGGTGGGCGCGTGCGGCTGCCGAGCCACGTCGTGCGGCTGGCGCCGGCCGAGGAGCGGCTGTGGGCGCGGGTCGAGCCTTTGCTGCGGCACGACCGGTTCAAGCCGCCACGGGTGCGCGATCTCGCGGGCCTGCTGCACGCCGACGAGGCGCAGATGCGCCGGCTGCTCAAGATGATGATGAAGGCCGGGCGGGTGGAGGAGATCGCGCACGACCATTTCTTCCTCCGCTCCACCGTGGCGGAGATGGCGCGGATCGTGGCCGATGTGGCCGCCAGCAATGCGGCAGGAGAAGTCACCGCGGCCGCGTTCCGTGACCGGCTGGACAATGGCCGCAAGGTCGCCATACAGATCCTGGAGCATTTCGACCGCCACGGCCTGACGGTCCGCAAGGGTGACCTGCGCAGCGTCCGGCCGGAGCGTCTCGACCGTTTCGTCCCGGGGTCGTCATGATTTCGGCGCATGGAGGAGAATCGTCCCCGGTGGGGCGTCCGGACTTCAAATCCGTGGGGGGGTCGCTCGACGGCTTCCGGTGGGTTCGACTCCCACTCTCTTCCGCCATCGGTGCCAGGCGCTAGATGTCGGGCGCTGCCGAGTTCCTGGCCGGGCTGCATGCGCAGGCAAACGCGGCTGCCGCCGAGGAGACCGCCTGGCGCCAGGAGGCGACCCGACGCGGCAAGCTCTTGGAGCGGGCGCGGGCGCATGCCTTCCGCCGCTGGAACGTGCTGCGCGACCTGAGCGCCGCCATGCAGGGCGACGCCGAGGATCGCGAGGCGGCGGTGGCGCGAGGGCTGGCGCAGGTCCGCCAACGCCTGGGATGGCCCGACGCGCCGGACCCGTCGCGGCAGGCGGTGCTGGACGCGCTACGCCCCGTCGCCGAGGCTCTGCTCGGCAATGGCGAGCCGCAAGAGGCGGTCGCCGCCTTCGAGACCTGGTTCGAGACCCGCACCGGCGCCAGCTTCTGGGCGCTGCTCGACCAGCCCGTCTACGACACCCCGGTCGTGGACTTCTAGCCGGTGGCCGACTTCGAGGCCTGGCTTGCCGAGGAGTTCGCGGAGCGCGGTCCGTTCACCGCGCTGATCCTGCTCGTGCTGAGCGACGGGCGCGAGCTCGATCCGATCTGCTCCACCTACGTCAACTTGGCCGGCACCGATCTCGATTGGGGCGAGATGACCACGCTGCTCAGCGGCGCCGGCGTGCGCTGGGACGGGGTCTGCTTCTTCCCGGCGGCTGCGATCCTGTCGGCGGTGGCGGCCCGGGCGGAGCTTGCGGCGCTCGAAAGCGCCGTCGAGCAGGACCCGTCACGGCTGACCCATGGCCATCTGTTCGACCGCTCCGGGCGGTCGATCCCTCCGGTACAGGCGTGATGCTGCGGGCGATGCTGGAGGGCATCGACGCCTTCGACGGCATTGCCTTCGATCAGAGCCTGCTCGACGCGCTCGACGCCTCCGCGCGCCCATTCCGCGACCGGCCGCTGAACGCGGCCACGCCGACCTTCCGCGCCTATGCCAGCGACGAGCTCGAGCCCTGCGGCCGCCGGCGCTTTCCGGCCTTCTCGCTCACCGGGCCGGCCTGCGCGCTCGACTGCGACCACTGCCAGGCGAAGATCCTGGCCCCGATGATCCCGGCCACGACGCCGGATGCCCTGCTGACCGCGGTGCGCCGGCTCGCGGCCGAGCAGGATCTCGGCGGCTTCCTGCTCTCGGGCGGCTCCAACCGCGTCAACGAGATGCCCTACGGCCGGTTCCTCGACGCCATCGCGGCCCTGCACGCCGAGCTGCCGCATCTGCGCATCCTGGCGCACACCGCCCTGATGCCTGCGGATCTCGCCCGCCGACTGGCCGAGGCCGGCGTCGAGACTGCGATGATGGACGTCATCGGCGACGATGCCACCATCCGCGAGATCTACCACCTCGATCGCCCGGTCGCCGACTTCGCGGCGGCATTGGACGGCCTGTGCCGTTCCGGTATGCGGGTCGTGCCACACATCGTCCTCGGCCTGCACCGCGGCGAGCTGCGCGGCGAATGGCGTGCGCTCGAGATCGTGCGCGCGCACCCGGTCGACGCGCTCGTCCTGGTCGTCCTGATGCCGGCCTTCGCCCGCCCGGGGTTTGTCGCCCCCAGCCCGTCCGTGGTCGGGCAGTTCCTTCTCGACGCCCGGCTGGCGCTTCCCGAGTGCCCGGTTCTACTTGGCTGCGGTCGGCCGCCTGGGCTGCACCGCATCGAGGTGGACGCCTATGCGGTGCTCGCCGGGCTCGACGCCATCGCCTATCCGGCCTCGGGAGCGGTGACGCTGGCCCGCGCGCTGGGCCGGCCCGTCGCCCAGGCTGTGCGCTGCTGCGCCCTCGGTCCCGGGTCATGCTGACCAGGGTCGACGTCCTTGTCGTGGGCCTCGGCCCGGCCGGTGCCAGCGCCGCGCTCGCGGCGGCCGCGGCCGGTGCGAAGGTGCTGGCGGTCGACCGCCGCGCCCGGCCTGGTATTCCCGTGCAGTGCGCCGAGCTCGTGGCCGACCCCGTGATCGCCCTGTGCCCAGAGGCTCGCGCCAGCATCGTGCAGCGGATCATGGGGCTCGACAGCCGCCATGGCACCGCCACCGTCACGGCACCCTTCGCGGGTTGGATGCTGGACCGCGCGGCGCTGGATCGAGCCTTGGCCGCGGCCGCAACCGCAGAGGGCGCCACCGTCCGCTTCGGCTGCAGCGCCTTGCCCGCCGCAGACGGCACGGTCCGAATGAGCGACGGGCAGATCGTCCGCGCCGCCGCGATCGTTGCCGCCGACGGCCCTGCCTCCGCCCTAGCCCGGGCCGCGGGCGCCGACCGCCCGACCCTGCTGCATGCCCGCCAGCTCCGGGTCCGCTTGTCCCGCCCACTCGGACGCGCCTCGATCCTGCTGCGGCCCCGCTTCGGCGGGGGCTATGGCTGGCTGTTCCCGCGCGCAGACGAGGCCAATCTCGGCCTCGGCCTCGAAACTGCGGCGCGGCGGAGCCTGCCGGGCCGCCTTCGCGCGGTGGCCGCCGCCTTGCAGCGGCGGGGCGTGATCGGCGCCCTCGGCGCGTCCACCGGCGGTGCCATCCCAGTCGGCGGCATGCGCGACGCTGCCCGGCGGCTCGGCGGCACACCCGTTCTGCTGGCCGGCGACGCGGCGGCGCTCACCCACCCGATCAGCGGCGCCGGCATCGCGGCGGCGCTCGAATCGGGCCGGCTTGCGGGCGAAGCGGCCGCTGCCGTCGCGGCCGGATACGCACGCGCGGCCGACGACTATGCCGAGGAGCTGCGCGACGTCTTCGGCCCCGCCCACGAGCGCGCCCTGGCGCGCCGCGCCCGGCGCCTCGCGGGCGGTGCCTTGCGCCCGACCTGGATCGGCTTTCCCGAATACTGGGACCAAGCGGCATGAGCTGCCTAGGCGATGCGCCGGCCCCCCGAGCACCCCAGACACGGCGCTCGCCCGAATGGGTGCAGATGTCGACCGCGGCTGCGATCACCCTCGGGCTGGTCAGCGGCCGTATGCACCGCTGCCGCTGCACCCGCTGCCTCAACCTGCTGCTGACCTATCCCGCCGGTTGCCGGGCCAACTGCGCCTATTGCGGCCTCGCCCGCCATCGCGAGGCCGAGCGCGCCTATGCCGACCGCAACTTCATCCGGGTCGACTGGCCGACGGCACGCCTGAAGGAGGTGGTGGAGCGCGTGGCAGCCGCAGGCACGCGCACGCCGTTCCACCGCATGTGCATCAGCATGATCACCCACCCCGGTGCCGAGGAGGACACGGCCGCGATCCTCGCCGCCTGGTGCGCCCGCATTCCGCGCGAGCGCGTGCCGGTCTCGATCCTGTCCAACCCGACCACTATGCGGCGCCGTGACGTGCAGGCCCTGCACGATCTGGGAGCCGACATCTTCACCGTGGCGCTGGACGCCTGCACGCCCGAGATCTTCGCCCGCACCCGCGGCAAAGGGGTGCGCAGCCCGCATCGTTGGGAAACCTACTGGGAGGTGTTCGGCTGGGCGCGCGAGATCTTTGGGCCGGGCCGGATCGGCATGCACCTGATCGTCGGCATGGGCGAGAGCGAGCACACGGTGCTGCGGCTCTGCCAGGCGCTGAGCGACGCCGGCGGCCACAGCCACCTGTTCTGCTTCTTCCCGGAGCGCGGCTCGCTCATGGCGCATCTGCCGGCACCGCCGCGCGAGCAGTGGCGCCGGGTGCAGCTCGGGCGCTGGCTGATCGAGTATGGCGGCCACCATGTCGACGCGATGGGCTTCGACACGGCGGGCCGGCTGATCGACTTCGGCCTGCCGCCGGAGCGGCTGGCTGCCGCAATCGCCAGCGGCGTGCCGTTCCGCACCTCCGGCTGCCCCGGCAAGGAGCGCCCGGACGTCTCTGCCTGCGACCGTCCCTATGGCGACGGCCCACCCAGCGACCTGCGCAGCTACCCGTTCGCTCCCACCGCCCGCGACCTAGCCCGCATCCGCAAGGAGCTCAGCCTGCGCAGCCCTTGAAGTCTGAGCGGTCCATCCAGGCCTCGTAGGCCGCGGCAATCGCATTCCCCGTCACCAGCCCGGCCAACGCGGCTACCGGATCGTCGGGACGGGCCACGATCATCCAGCCCTCGCCATAGGGATCGAGGTTGGCGAGCCGCGGCCGGGCCATCAGCGCCTCGTTGATCTCCAGGACCTCGCCCGCAAAGCAGGCGCGCGCAGGCCCCACCCACTTGCCGCTCTCGATGGTGGCGCAGGAGCGCCCCGCCTCGAACCGGCGGCCGACCCGCTTGGGCGTGAATGCCAGCACCTCGCCGGCCAGTGCCACCGCCACCGAGCTCATGCCGAGCCGGATGCGGTCGGCGCCGAGCGGCGCGTACCACATGTGCTGCTCGACATCGTAGTGCAGGCCCTCTGGCAGCGGGCAACCACGGACGGTCAGTAGGTCAGGACCTTGCACGCATCCTCCATGATGTCACGCATCACGCCGGCCATGCCGATCACGCCGCCGCACTCGGGGATCAGGTCGGCCTCGGTCATGTCGAACAGGGCGAGGCTCGCCGAGCAGCACCAGAAGCGCACGCCGAGCTTGTGCGCGTCCTTGATGAAGTCGTGGACCGACATGGGCGAGCCGGGCTTGACGAACAGCTTCTCCGCCACGCCCTTGCGCATGAGCTGGGCGGTCTGCGCCGCGCAGACGACGTCGACCTCGTACTCCAGCGCCGCGGCCGTCGCGGCCTGATAGAAGGGGGCTCCCAGCTCGCCGGCATTGCGGGGGTCCGTGTTGACCAGGAGGACCACCAGCCGCGTGGTCATCGGTCGACGCCCTCCAAAGCATTGCGCAGGGCGGCCGCGAAGTCGCCGGGCCCGACGCCGATCCCGGCTACCTCATCGCCGTTGGCAAAGAACGCTGCGATGCCCGACTCGGCCAGGGCCGCTCGCGTACCGCGCAGGCGCGCCTCGAGATCGAGCATGGCACGTGCCGGTGCCACGAAGAAATCGCCCTCGAACCACAAGTCCTCGATCACCCGCTCGCCACCGGGACGCAGCCGGACATGCGCACGCACGGTACCACCCGGCACGCGATGCTCGCCGACCCCGTAACCCTCGCCTGCGGCGGCGCGCTCCTCACCCAGGACGAACCCGTCGGTCCCGATCTCCTCGGCAAGCTGCAGCCCAGCCGCGCGCTCGAGCGGGTCGGGTATCGGCACCGCCAGCGCCGAACGGCCAAGCGCTTCCGTCAATGCCGTGACGATCGTCGTGGCCACCTCCTCCGGGGCCGGAACGCGCCCGAGCAGCTCTCTCAGCGTCACCACGCGCTCGGTGATCGACGCCAGCCCTCGTCGGTCGAGCTTGCCGAACGGATGGCGCAGCGCCCCGCCGAGCAAACCCGGATCGAGATCGATCAGCACGGTCCCCTGATAGAACAGCGTCGGCCCGTCGAAGAACCCGCCCGTCCCACAGAGCTTGCGGCCACCGACCTCGATGTCGTTACGCGGCCGGAAGCAGGCGGACACCCCCAGCCGCGCCAAGCCCGCGGCGACGGCCTCGCAGATCCAGCGCGCGACCTCCTCGAGCCTCGCGGGCAGCGCCGTCCGTGCGACCACCAGCTCCCAGCCGAGCTGCGCCGGCTCGAACACGATGGCGCCCCCGCCGGTGAGCCGCCGCGCCAGCTCGACCCCGTTTGCCGCGCACCACTCGGCGTCGATCTCCCGGGCGAGCAACTGATGCCTGCCGACCAGGGCGGAGCGCTCGAAGCGCAGCAAGCGGATCGTGTCGCCGATGGCTCCCGCCCGGTGCGCCTCGATCAGCGCGGCATCGAAGGCGATGTTGACGCGGGCACCGCGCAGGCCGGTGTCCAGGACCAGGATCGGCTCCGCCATCACCTCGGTCCGCCGACGACCCTCACCATCGGGGCACCTTCGACCGTGCGGCCGACCTGGGCGGCGGCGGGATGGCCGCCGGCCCTGATCTCGGCCAGGATCTCCGGCGCTGCCCCCGCATCGCAGGCGACCAGCAGCCCGCCCGAGGTCTGCGGGTCGGTCAGCAGGTGCCGCACCCAGTCCGACAGGTCCGCAGGCAGCTCGACCTCGGCGCCGTAGCTCCCCCAATTGCGCTTCGATGCGCCGGTGACGTAGCCGGCCTGCGCCCATGCGCGCGCGCGGCCGAGGAACGGGATCGCGTCGGCATCGAGCTCGCTGCCCACCTTCGAGCCGCGCGCCACCTCCAGCGCATGGCCGAGAATGCCGAAGCCGGTGACGTCGGTCATGGCATGGACGACCTCGTGGCGGGCGAGGTCGGCGCCGATCCGGTTGAGCAGCGTCGTCGAGCCGATCATCTCGGCATAGTCGCCCGCCTCGAGGCCGCCCTTCTTGAGCACCGCCGAGTAGATGCCCACGCCCAACGGCTTGGTCAGGATCAGCGCATCGCCCGCCTGCGCCATGGTGTTGCGTCTGACCTTGTCCGGGTGGCACAGGCCGATCACCGCGAGCCCATAGATCGGCTCCGGCGTGTCGATCGAATGGCCGCCCGCCACGGGGATTCCGGCACCGGCGCAGGCTTCCGCACCGCCGGCCAGGATGGCGCCGACGACCTCCACGGGCAGCTTGCCGAGCGGCATGCCGAGAATGGCCAGCGCCATGATCGGCTTCCCGCCCATGGCGTAGACGTCCGAGATCGCGTTCGTGGCGGCGATGCGCCCGAAATCGCGCGGATCGTCGACGATCGGCGTGAAGAAGTCGGTCGTGGCGATGACGCAGGTCGTATCGTCGATTCGCCAGACTGCCGCGTCGTCGGCAGTCTCGGAGCCGACCAACAGCTGCGGGAACCCTGCGGTCGGAAGTGCTCCTGCGAGAAGCCCCTGCAGGACCGACGGCGCCAGCTTGCAGCCGCAGCCGCCACCGTGAGCGAGGCTGGTGAGGCTGGGGCCGGTTAGTTCCATGGCGCCCCCGCGAGCCATGTGATCGGTCGTGGATGCTTTCCTGGTCGAGCCGACATCTCTTCCAAGCCCGGTGATTTCACCGAGTGTGCATCCATGACGGGGCACGCACAATCGCCACCTTGCCCGAACGGTGGGCTGAAGGGGCCCCGGCTGCGCGCAGCCCCTGACCGAGAGGGGCTTGAACCACCGGCGCATTTCGCGCCGGCGCTTGGTGCGGTCGAGAAGACTCGAACTTCCACGGCCTTTCGGCCACCAGGCCCTCAACCTGGCGCGTCTACCAATTCCGCCACGACCGCATTATCTGGCGCAGCAAGCGGTTCTCGCCGCGAGCCCGCGCGAGCTATCAGATAAGGACCGGACGTGCAAGAGATAGCGACCACCCTGGAATGGCGTACCAGCCCGGAGCTCGTCCCCTATCCCGAGGCGCTGCGGGCGATGGAGGAGCGCGCCGCGGCGATTCGTGACCGGGGGGCGCCCGAGCTGGTGTGGCTGCTCGAGCATCCGCCGCTCTACACCGCGGGCACCAGCGCCGCGCCCGAGGAGCTGCTCGACGGCGCGCGCTTTCCGGTGTTCGCCGCCGGCCGCGGCGGCCGCTACACCTATCACGGGCCCGGGCAGCGCATCGTCTACCTGATGCTCGACCTCAAGCGCCGCGGCGGCGACGTCCGCCGCTATGTCCACGACCTCGAGGAGCTGGCGATCCGGACGCTGGCGGCGTTCGGCGTGCGCGGCGAGCGGCGCGAGGGGCGCGTCGGGATCTGGGTCGCGCGGCCGGAGGGCGAGGCCAAGATCGGCGCGATCGGCGTCCGGGTCCGGCGCTGGGTCAGCTATCACGGCCTGGCCCTGAACCTGCGGCCCGATCTCGGGCATTTTCAGGGCATCGTCCCCTGCGGCATCAGCGAGTATGGTGTCACCTCGCTCGAGGCGCTGGGCGTGCGTATCGAGTTCGCAGAGCTGGATGCCGCTCTGCGGCGCAGCTTCGCCGATCTGTTCGAGAAGGAATAAGCCATTGATACGCGCGCTGGCACCCGTTCTCCTCGCCCTGGCCGTGCTGGCGCCCGAGGCCTTCGCCGCCTGCACCGACACGGCCGCCCCTGCAGTGCAGTGGCGCCGTTGCCTGCTCGACGGCGTCGATCTCAGCAGCGAGAATGTGAGCGGCGGCGACCTGCGCGACGCCTCGTTCAAGCGCGCCGATCTGACGGGCGCCAACCTCGCCAACATCCAGGGCCGTCGCGCCAAGTTCGTCTCGGCGAGCATGGGCGGGGCCGATCTCTCGGGCGCAGATCTGGTGCAGGCCGACCTGACCAACGCCGATCTTTCCGGTGCCAATCTCAAGGGCGCCAATCTGCGCGGCGCGCGCCTGTTCCAGGCCAACATGCGCAATGTCGACCTGACCGACGCCGTGCTCACCGGTGCCGATCTCCTGCACGTCGACTTCTCCGGCGCACGCTGGACGGACGGCCGGACCGTCTGCGCCGATGGATCCTCCGGCAGCTGCCGCCCGACCGGCAGTGCGGCCGGGAACAAGGTCGAGGGTTAGCTTAGGTCGGCATCGATCGCCTCGGCCTCCGCCTGCGCAGACGCTACGATCAAACTCCCACGAGCGGCAGCCGGCGGCCCTCCTCCAAGAGCGCCAGCAGCTCCTCGGGCGGCAGCGGCTTGCTGAAGATGTAGCCCTGGAGCTCCTGGCAGCCGAACCGGCGCAGCTGGCCGAGCTGGGCCGTGGTCTCCACGCCCTCGGCCACGACCTTGAGCCGCAGGCTGCCGGCCATCGCGATGATCGCCTCCGCAAGCGCCGCGCTGTTGGGATCGCGGTCGATGTCGCGCACGAAGGAGCGGTCGATCTTGAGCGCGTGGATCGGGAACGTCCGTAGATAGCCGAGCGAGGAGTAGCCGGTGCCGAAATCGTCGACGGCGAGCCGGATCCCGAGCGCGGTCAGCTCCCTGAGCCGCTGCGCGACCTCGGGCGAGTCGCGCATGATGACGCTCTCGGTGAGCTCCAGCTCGATCAGCTCAGGCGGGATCCCGGCCTCCTCGACGACCGCGGCGACCGTCGGCACGAAGCCCTTCTCCTGGAACTGCCGGGCCGAGATGTTGACCGCGAGCTCCAGCCTCGGATGGCCCAGCTTCTGCCAGCGGCGCACCTGGGCGCAGGCGGTCCGCAGCACCCAGGCGCCGATCGGCACGATCAGCCCCGTCTCCTCGGCGAGCGGGATGAACTCCGCGGGCGGCACCAGGCCGAGATCGGGATGGTACCAGCGCAGCAGCGCCTCGACCCCGGTGACCGTCCCGTCGGCGAGGCTGACCTTGGGCTGGTAGTGGAGGACCAGCTCGCCCTGCTCGAGCGCCCGGCGCAACCCGCTCTCCAGCATCAGCCGCTCGAACGCGGTCGCGTTCATGTCGTCGGTGTAGAACTGGTAGTGGTTGCGGCCCTGCTCCTTGGCCCGGCTGAGCGCGTTGGCGGCGTTCTTGATCAGGGTGTCGGCGTCGTCCCCGTCGTGCGGGAACAGGGCGATGCCCATGCTGGCGCTCATGGTCAGCTCGTGCCCCTCGACCTGCAAGGGCGGCCGCAGGACCTCGAGCAGCTTCTGCGCCACCCTGGCTGCCGCCTCGGCCCCGGCCGTTCCCAGGAGCAGCACCATGAACTCGTCGCCGCTGAGCCGGGCCACCGTGTCGCTCTTGCGCAGCGCCTGGACCAGCCGATCGGCGACGTCCTTGATGATCTGGTCGCCGGTCACCAGGCCCAGCGAGTCGTTGATCAGCTTGAACCGGTCGAGATCGATCAGCATCACGGTCAGGAACTGCCGCGCCCGCTTGGCCCGCTCGATCGCCTGCGCCAATCGGTCATGGAACAGCAGCCGGTTGGGCAGCCCGGTCAGGGGATCGTGGTAGGCGAGGCTGCGCAGCGTCTCCTCGGTCTGCTGGCGGCCGGTGAGATCGCGGACGACCAGGACCACCATGCGCCGCTCGCGCAGCTCGGCGACGCTGGCCTCGACCTCGACCGGCACCAGCTCGCCCGAGCGCCGCCGCAGGGTGACCTCGAGCGGGCCTTCGGAGGGACGCTGCGCCCGCTCGACCAGGCTCCCGGTGCGGTCCGGACCGAGCGGCAGGATCACGTCGATCCCGGCCCCGATCGCGGCATCGCGCGGATAGTCGAAGATCGTCTCAGCCGAGCGCGACAGCCAAGTGATCGTGCCTTCCTGGTCCAGGAGCACGACCCCGTCGGCCACGTTGCTCATCACCGCCGCGAGCCAGCTCTCGCCGTTGCTCGGCGCCCCCTGGCCCTTGTCCTCGACCCGGCCGGCCTCGATCAGCACGCCGCCGAACGCATCCGCCGCCCCCGTCAGCGCGACCAGCCGCAGCTCGAGCTGTCGCTCGCCGCCGCGCACCGCGCAGGTGGCGACCAGTCGCACCTCGTGCTCGGTGCCCTGGCACAGCCCGTCCAGCGCCGCGACGAGCCGCTCGCGCGTGCCGGCCGTGGCGAGAAGCTCCGTCGCAGGGCGGCCCAGGAGCTCCGCGCGGCGGTTCCCGGTCAGCCGCTCGAAGGCGCCGTTGACCTCGGCGACGGTCAGGTCCGGGCCGGTCAGCAGCATCGGCTCGCGCAAGACCTCGAGCAGTGGGCGCGCGGCCGGCACCTCCTCGCCGTCGGCACCTGCGGGCCACAGCACCACCTGCACCTGCTGCTCGCTCAGCGGCACGAGCAGCGCCTCCAGGACGTGCTCCTGCCCCGCCCCCGCAGGCCAGCCGAGACGGCAGCGCAGGGGCTGGTGCAGTGCTGCCGCCTCGCCGATCCAGTCGAGCCACTGATCTCGCAGCCGGGGCGGCAGCAGTGCCGCCAGACCCTGCCCGGTCTGCTCGCGCAGGGGACGGCCGAACGGCGCCTGCGGCCGCTCGCTCGCCCACAGGATCGTCCCGGCGGTGTCGAGAACGATCAGGCTCGCGGCCAGCGTATCCGCCAGCAGAGCCGCCTCGCGCTCCAGGGCCGCGACCGGCAGGCCGCTGCTGCCACGGCCGGATGCGTCGACCAGGGCACCCACGACGCGGCGGACCATCGTGCCGTCCGGGTCACGCTCGGCGCGGGCATGGTCGACGACCCAGCGCAGCTCGCCGTCCTTGCGCCTGACGCGATAGCGCACCGGACCGGGCTGGTTGACGAGAAGACGCTGGTTGCGCCGCTGCAGCTCCGGGGCGTCGCCGGGCGCGCAGAGGCCGAAAAAGCCGCCCATGGCGTGCAGCTCGTCCAGCCCGTAGCCGGTGATCTCGCCGATCCGTGGATCGGCCCAGGCCAAGCCGAGGCTGCAGTCGACCCCGACGGTCAGCTCGTAGAAGCATTCCCCGGCCAGACCCGCCATCAGCCGGAAGGTCCCCGCGGACCCGGCGTCAGGCGGTGCCGCGGCACCGTCCGCTTCGGGCTGCAGCCAGATGGCGTAGTGATCCGGCCGCTGGGCAAGAGGCGCGCCGTGCGCGGCGACGACCCGTCCCTTAGCCCCCGCACGCAGGCGCAGCCGTACCGTGAGCGCCTCTCCGGCCGCCGCAGCCGCCAGCATCGCCGCGAAGTCGGCATCGGTATCGAACAGCGATGCCAGGGTGCGCAGGCTGCGGCCGGCCGAGGCCCCGGCCGCCGGGCCCGCCCACTCGGCGAAGGCACGGTTGAAGGAGTGGATCGTCGGCGCCGGCCGAACCCGATCGAGCCGCCGCAGCAGCAGGAGCGCCGCGGGGGCGAGGTCGAGCACCAGACGCAGATCCGGGTCGTCGAGCAAACGCCAGTCCGTTCGTGCGGCTGCGAGCTGCATCCGGTCCGGCTTGCCTGTAACCGGTTCCGGATCGTCTATACGGCGAGCTTGCCCCTGGCAAATTCACCCGTCATCAGGCTAGGCGCGCCTGTGCCAGCGCCGCCGCCACATGTTGCGCGAGATCCTCGGCGATCAGACCGGGCCCGGCCAGCGCCGCCGCCCGGCCGTGCAGCCAGGCGCCGGCCGCCGCCGCCTCGAACGCCGGCATCCCCTGCGCCAGCAACCCCGCGATCAGTCCGGCCAGGGCGTCGCCGGTCCCTGCGGTCGCGAGCCAGGGCGGCGCTTCCGCCTGGATCGCGGCGCGCCCATCCGGAGCCGCCACGACGGTGTCTGCACCTTTGAGCAGCACCACCGCCCCGCAGCGGCGGCTCGCCGCCAGCGCGCGCGTGAGCCGGTCGCCTTGGTCGTCGAACAGCCGTGCGAACTCGCCGTCGTGGGGGGTCAGCACGGTGTCGGCATGGAGCGCGGCGAACAGGGCATCCCGGTCCTCGGCGAAGCTGGTCAGGGCGTCGGCGTCGAGCACGGCCGCCCGGCCGCTCGCCAGGACCGTCAGCGCCGCCGCCCGGGTCGCCTCGCCCACCCCGGCACCCGGCCCGAGCAGGACGGAGCGGTAGCGCGGGTCGGCCAGCAGGGCCCCGAGCGCCGCACTGTCCACGACCGGCTTGGTCATCACCGTCGTGAGCTGCGCCGCATAGGTGGTCAGGGCGCCGGGCCGGCAGGCGATGCTGACCAGCCCGGCGCCGACCCGCAGCGCCGCCGCCGCGGCCAGCCGGGCGGCGCCCGTGGTCGCCACCGGGCCGCCCACCACCAGCGCATGGCCGAAACGATATTTGTGGCTCTCGAACGTGCGCTCGGGCAGCCGATGCCGCCACAGCGCTGGCCCGTTCCCGCTCAGGCCCACGGCCTTGGCGGCCACGATCTCATCGGGGACACCGATGTCCGCCAGCACGGTCCGGCCGCACAGAAGCCGGCCGGGCAGGAGCAGATGGCCCGGCTTCAGCCGGCAGAAGGTCACGGTGAGCGCCGCCTGGGGCGCGCTGCCCAGCACGGCACCCGTGGCACCGTCGAGACCGGACGGCACGTCGACGGCGACGACCGGGGCGCGGTGGCCGGCAAGCGCCTCGACCACCGCCAGCGCCGTGCCCTCGAGCGGTCGTGCCAGCCCGGCGCCGAACAGGGCGTCGACCACAAGCTCGGCACCCTCCAGCGACCGAGGCGTCACGTCCTCGGCCGGCCCGTGCCAGCGCGCGGCCGCCTGCGCGGCATCGCCCTTGAGCGAGCCCGTCGGGACGAGCGTGGCCGCGCGCACGGGCCAGCCGGCCCGATGCAGCAGCCGGGCGACCACCCACCCGTCGCCGCCATTGTTGCCCGGGCCGCACAGCACGAGCGTCCGCCGCGCGCCGTAGCGGGCCATGATCGCGCGGGCGACCGCACGGCCGGCGTTCTCCATCAGCCACGGGCCGGGCCGCCCGGCGGCGATCGCGGCACGATCCACCTCCGCCATGGCCGCAGGCGGCAGGAGCAGGCCGTCGGCGCGCACGGCCGACGCCTACAGCGTGCGCTGGCGCGCCCGGATGCCGCGTTCGATGCCTGACGCGACCAGCGGGTCGAGGTGGAGGTGGTGCCGCAGCATCTCGAGCATACGCAGCTCCGCCTCGGCCGGCCGGCCGTCGGCCGCCGCCACCTCGCAGGCCAGCGCGTAGGCGGTCTCGCGCAGCGGCGCAGGCAGCGCCGCATGGATCTGCCGCAGGGCGACGTCGAGGCCGTCCTCGCCAGGTCCCGCACCAGCCGGCCCATGGTCTGCAGCTCCCCGTCCGACATCCGGCCCTCGGCTGCCGAGACCAGGACCATGGTGTGGATCAGGGCCGAATGGGGGTCGAGTTCCTTGTGCATCTGTCGTTCCGATGTCGGTAGTAGGGCAACTGGCCAGCACAGGACGGATCAGCCATGCAGCTTAGCATCGACCCCGAGGTAGGGCTCGCGCTGGAGGCCGGGGCACCCGTCGTGGCGTTGGAATCGACGCTGATCTGTCACGGCCTGCCGCGTCCACGCAATCTCGAACTTGGCCGCGCCGTCGAGTCGACGGTGCGGGAGGCCGGGGCCGTCCCGGCCACGATCGCGATCGTCGACGGAATCGCCCGCGTCGGCCTCGGTCCGGCGACGATCGAGCGCCTCGCCAATGCCGACGACGTGGTCAAATGCTCCCCGCGTGACCTCGCCCTGGTCATGGCCGGCCGAGCCCTCGGTGCCACCACGGTCGCCGGCACGATCCGGATCGCGGCCGCGGCCGGAATCCGGGTCATGGCCACCGGCGGCATCGGCGGCGTCCACCGCGGCGGCGAATCCAGCCTCGACGTCTCGGCCGACCTGCACGAGCTCGCCCGCACCGGGGTCGTGGTCGTGTGCAGCGGGGCGAAGATCATCCTCGACCTGCCCCGCACGCTCGAGGTGCTGGAGACCCTGACCGTGCCGGTCCTCGGCTATCGCTGCGACCGCTTCCCGGCCTTCTACGCCCGTGACAGCGACCTGCCTGTGCCGCGCCTGGACGGGATCGCGGCGGCGGCCGCCGTGGTCCGTGCGCAGGCGGCGCTGGGCTGGCCCACCGGGCTCGTCCTCGCCAATCCGCCGCCGGCCGAGCTCGCCCTGCCGCGTGCCGAGCTGGAGGCCTGGATCGCGACCGCCACGGCCGAGGCGGCCGGCCGAGGCGTCATCGGAAAGGACACCACGCCCTTCCTCCTCGCCGCCCTGGCGCGACTCAGCGGCGGCCGCACCGTGGCGCTCAACGAGGCGCTGGTGCTCGACAATGCCCGCGTCGCCGCCGCGCTGGCGGTCGCTTTGGCGAATCCGGATCGGGTGTGAGGTTTTTCGCTTGACGTTCTAAACCATTACGGGAGACATCAAGGAACCATACCCCTTCTAGGCGAGTTATGTTCGGATGGACCTGGCCAGCAGCGCGATCCCGCCCCGGCGCCTGCTGATCGTCGGCGACCCCGCGCTGAGCCGCGGCCTGATGAAGATGGTGCTGAGCCGGCTCGGCTATGTCGTGACCTGCGTCGTGAGCGGGCGCGACTGCCTGATGACCGTCACGCACAGCCAGTTCGCCCTGGCCTTGATCGCGCTCAACCTGCCGGACATGCCCGGGCTGACGCTCGCTCGCCGCCTGCGTGGCGCGCCGGCGCCATCGGCGGCCATGCCGATCATCATGTTCGGCGACGCCTGGGACGGCGACAGGATCCGGGAAAGCTGCCGCGAAGCCGGTCTTGCAGCCTACCTGCCGAAGCCGATCTCGATCGCCCGGCTGGTCTCCTCGATCCACGACCATCTGCACCGCCCTCCCGCCGCCTGCGGAGCGCCACTCCCGATGCCGCCCAAGCCGCTCGATCTCGCGCACCTGGCCTCGTTCACCGAAGGCGATCGGCAGCTCGAGCACGAGCTGACGGTACTCTATCTGTCGACGGCGGAAGGCTATCTGGACGAGTTGCGCCAGAGCCTCGCCGGCCACGGCGACTGGTCGAGGTCGGTGCACGCGCTGAAGGGTGCCAGCGCCAATATCGGCGCGGTCGAGATGGCCCGCCTCGCCGCCGAGGCGGAGCATGCGCCCCCTGCCCCGGAGCGGCTGGCCCGACTGGAGCTGGCGCTGGACGCGGTGCGCGAGTTCGCCCGCCGGCGGATGGACCTCGTAGAGGCGGACCACCGCCTGCGCCGCACCGGGTGAGAAGCGCAACCGAGCCGATGTAAAGTGTAACTTTACAAGTTTCACAAAGGTCGATAGTATCTCCGATGGAGATCCGGAGCGTCGCCCACAAGGGACTGCGCAGGCTGATCGAGGATGGAAGCGCCGCCGGCTTGCCCGCGGCCTATGTGGGAAAGATCGAAGCCATCCTGAGCTTCCTCAGTGTGGCCCCGGGAATTGAGGCGGTCCAGAAGCTTACCGTCTGGCGTGCGCACCAGCTTGCCGGCAACCGAAAGGGCATCTGGAGCCTGACCGTCTCCCGCAACTGGCGCATCACCTTCAGACTCGGTCCTGAAGGCAAGATCGATGATCTGGATTTCGAGGACTATCACTGGGAGACGCAAGTGGGAGCCGCGCCATGAGCGAGAGCAATGGCCTGCACATGAAGAATCCCGCTCATCCGGGGCGTTTCGTGCGCACCGTCATCATCGAGCCCCTGGGCCTCTCCGTCGCGGAGGCGGCCAAGGCGCTCGGCATCACCCGCGTCGCGCTGTCCCGCTTCCTCAACGAGCGCGCGGCCCTGTCGCCGGAGATGGCCATCCGCCTCGACAAGGCGTTCGGGGCCGACATGGAGACGCTGATGCGCATGCAGGCCAGTTACGACATCGCGCAGGCTCACAAGCGGCGCGACGAGATCAGCGTCGCCCGCTTCCACCAACCTTCCGACCACGATCCGCAGCCGGGGCTCCGCCAGGGGCGGCCATAGCCGAGGGCCTCAGCCGCCGGTCACGCTCATATGGCGGCCGACCGCAGGGCGGTTGTGACGGCGGTCGATGACGAAGTCGTGGCCCTTGGGCTTGCGCGCGATCCCGGCGCGGATCGCGTCCTTGAGTGCGCCGTCGCCCTCCGACGCGCGCAAGGGGCCGCGCAGGTCGACCGCGTCCTCCTGGCCCAGGCACATGTACATCGTGCCGGTGCAGGTGACCCGCACCCGGTTGCAGGACTCGCAGAAATTGTGGGTCAGTGGGGTGATGAAGCCGAGCCGCCCGCCGGTCTCCGCGACCTGGACATAACGGGCCGGGCCGCCGGTCCGGTAGGGGATATCCGTGAGCGTCCACCGCTCGGCCAGCCGGGCGCGGACCACCGACAGCGGCAGGTACTGCTCGGTCCGATCGGCGTCGATCTCGCCCAAGGGCATGGTCTCGATCAGGGTGAGATCGAAGCCCTCCGCCCCGCACCAGGCGAGCATGTGGTCGATCTCGTCCTCGTTGACCCCCTTGAGCGCCACGGCGTTGATCTTGACCGCGAGGCCCGCCGTCTTGGCCGCCTCGATGCCGGCCATGACCTTGTCGAACTTGCCCCAGCGGGTGATCGCGGCGAATCGCTCGCGATCGAGCGTATCGAGCGACACGTTCACCCGGCGCACGCCCGCCCGCACGAGATCCCTGGCGTGGCGCTCGAGCTGGCTGCCGTTGGTGGTGACAGTGAGCTCATCGAGAGCACCGCTCACGACGTGGCGGCCGAGCTGCTCGATCAGCCACATCACGTTGCGCCGGACCAAGGGCTCGCCGCCGGTCAGGCGGATCTTGCGCACGCCCAGCTCGACGAAGGCGGTACCCAGGCGGTCCAGCTCCTCCAGCGTGAGCAGCTCGGCCTTGGGCAGGAAGGTCATGTCCTCGGCCATGCAGTAGACGCAGCGGAAGTCGCAGCGGTCGGTGACCGAGATCCGCACATAGCTGATGGCCCGCCCGAACGGGTCGATCACCATGAAGAACCGCTCCCTTCCGCTGTCATCGGCACGGCCCGCCCCTTCTCTCGCCTTCTAGTCCCATGTAGGCAGCATGTGAACCAAGTCCACCGGCCTTTTGGGGAGCCGCCGCCGATGAAGCTCGCATTCCGTGCCGCACCGACGGCCGAGGCCATGCGGGCGCTCGCGGTGCTGGAGGCGCGCTATGGCCGCCACGCCCCCGAAGCCGCCGACGTCATCGTCCCGCTCGGCGGCGACGGGTTCATGCTGGAGACCCTGCATACCGAGCTGGCCCTGGAGAGGCCGATCTACGGCATGAACCTCGGCACCGTGGGCTTCCTGCTCAACTCGTTCGCCCCGGACAATCTGGCGGAACGGATCGCCGCGGCGCAGAGGGTCACGCTCTATCCGCTGCGGATGACGGCCTGTCTGCGCGACGGCAGCATCTGCGAGGCGATCGGCATCAACGAGGTGTCGATCTACCGCGAGAGCCGGCAGGCGGCTCGCCTCGCGGTCTCGATCGACGACGTGGTGCGCCTGCCCGAGCTGGTCTGCGACGGCGTGCTGGTCGCCACGCCCGCGGGCTCGACCGCCTACAACCTCTCCGCGCACGGGCCGATCATCCCGCTCGCGGCCAACCTCTTGGCGCTCACCCCGATCAGCCCGTTCCGTCCCCGGCGGTGGCGCGGGGCGCTCTTGCCGAGCTCGACCCGGTTTCGCATCGAATGCCTGGATGTCGGCAAGCGCCCGGTCAGCGCGGTCGCCGACTTCACCGAGGTCCGCGACATTGCCCGCGTCGAGATCCGCGAGGACCGCTCGATCGGGTTCGACCTCCTCTTCGACCCGGAGCACAATCTCGAGGAGCGCATCCTCAAGGAACAGTTCATTCCCTGAGCGCCCGCTGACTCAGGCGCACCAGTGGTTGAAGAATCGCAATGATGGTTGCGCTAAAGTTCTTATTGCATTTTGAACCGAAGCGATCATGGTTTCGCCACCGACTTGCAATCCAAAGCAATCACCGGTATCTTTCTGATCGTTGACAAATGAAGAAATATTCACCTCGACGAAGTACTCCGCTTTCCCGGAAGTGATTCCTCGTGAGCGGATGCGCCGGCGCTCGGTGCCTCATGACTGTCACAGATATCGGAGGACTCGCATGCTTGCGGGTAAGGGAAACGTTCTTTGCGCTCTGGCCCTCGCGGCCGGTCTGGGGATTTCGAGCGGGTCGCTGGCAGAGGAGCGGCTCGGCGCCATGCCGGAGGGCGGCGGCCGCGGATCCCAGCTCGCGCTGGGCGACATCTTCCCATTCGCCACCTTCGCCAACGCTTCGTTCTCGACCGGTGGGGTCGGGCTGCGCAACCGGCTCCTGGGCTCGATCGAGGCACCGGGAAACCTTACCGCGAACCTGCGCGGTGCCTATCTTTACTGGGCGGTGATCACCAACGGCGCGGTTCCCGCCGCGGCCCGCAGCCCCAAGATCGCCCGCCGGTCGCCACCGACGGTTGCGCCGAAGGCCCTGACCGCGGTTCAGGTCGGGTCCGGCGCCTCGCCCTGCTGGGGCGGTACCGCGATCACCGTCTACCGCGCCTCGGTCCCACTTAGCGTTGCCAAGGGCGGCGGGGTCTACGAGATCTCGTTCCCGGCCGGCGCGTCCGGCACCCCCAACAACACCAACCCATGGCTCGGCAGCGCCCATCCGATGCTCGAGGGCGCCACGCTCGTCCTGATCTACAACGGCCCGAACACGGTCTCGCTCTACGACAGCGGCCTCGCCGGCCAGACATTGTTGGGCGGCACGCTCACCTACACCCTGCGCTTGCCGACCACCTACACCACCTATCTGCGCTACGACAATATCGGCGCCGACGGTCAAATCGGCTTCGGCCGCCAGCCGACCGCCGATACTTCGAAGGAGGAGACCTTCGTCGGCGCCACCAAGATCGCCGGCCCCAGCTCGGTCTACAACGACAGCCTCTGGAACGGCGGCGTGTCCGGGCCGGTGCCCCAACTCTGGGACACGACTGCGATCGACCTGAGCACCACCTTGTCCCCTGGCATCTCGACGCTCGCCCTGACGCACACCGCGGCAGCCGACTGCATCACCCCGGTTGCCAACGTGATTGCCGTGCGCTGAGCCGGCGCTCGCCAAGCCGCGAGCTGGCACCCGACGGGCGCATGTCCGTCGGGTGCCACGACGTGCATACCGATAGCGCATCAGGAAACGGCTCATCCCGGGGCGGCAACGCTCGGATGGCTTGGGTTGAGCCGCGCCGCATCGTAGGATTGCCGGGTCATCAAGGAGTGACGGCATGGCTGCGATCGTCGACGAGCGCGAGTTGGATGCCGGTCTGGCGCGGCTCGAGGCCGCGCGCACTTGGAGCCCACGCGTAGTCTCGCGTCTGGAGTCCATGATCCGCGAGGGCGACGATGCCGCCCTGTTCCGGCTCAATCCCTTCACCCTGGCGCGGCAGCGCGATCTCGACCCGACGGAGGCGGTCGATCTCCTGCTGCACGCGACTGCGCAGGGCCTGCTGGAGATGGACTGGCTGCTGATCTGCCCGCGCTGCGCCTGTGCGGTCGAGAGCTTCACGCGGCTGCGGGCCATCGAGCGCCAGTATCGCTGCCCACAATGCCACAACGAGTACGAGGCCGCGATGGATGATTTCATCGCGATCTACTTCAACGTCGCACCCAAGATCGCCGCCACGCGCTACCAGCGGCCGGAGACGCTCGAGCCGTTCGACTACATGTTCCACTATCGGGGCGTGCGCGAAGGCTATCGCCCCGATGGCCAGCCCTATATCGACGCATCGCGGGCGGCCATGCGCGCCATCGGCTTCCTGGAGCCGGAAGCGACCGCGCGCTTCGCCTTCGAGGCCCGGCCGGGCCTGGTCGCAGGAGTCAGCTCCGATACCGGGGCGGGATTTGCCCTGCGGGTCGACGGCCACCCGGGGGCGGAGCCGCAGGCGGTCGCCCTCGCCTTCGACGGGGACGCCTACCAGCCGGTGGACGTCCCGGTGGCGCCGGGCCCGGTCCAGCTGCAGATCGCCAACCCGACCAAGCGTCGATACGTGGTCGCGATGCTGGAGATGGCGCCCGACCAGGACGATTCCTTCCTCCGCTTCGATCCCTACCTCACCGGCAAGCACCTCATCACCAGCCAGACCTTCCGCAGCCTGTTCCGCTCCGAGGTGATCGGCGGCGCCCAGGGGCTGACGATCCGCGACATCGCCATCCTGTTCACCGACATCAAGGGCTCGACCGCCCTCTACCAGCAGATCGGCGACCTCAATGCCTTCCAGCTCGTGCAGCAGCATTTCGACTGGCTGCGCGAGGCGACCGTCCGCCATGGCGGGGCGGTGGTGAAGACCATCGGCGATGCGGTGATGGCCAGCTACCCGGACGCCGCGTCGGCGGTCGCCGCCGCCCTCGACATGCGTCTCGCCGCGGAGCGCTTCAATCGCGGCCAGGCCGGCCGCGCGGTGGCGCTGAAGATCGGCATCCACCACGGCGCCGCGATCGCCGTCACGCTCAACGAGGAGCTGGACTATTTCGGCCAGACCGTGAACGTCGCCTCCCGGGTCCAGGAGACCGCCGACGCCCAGGAGATCTGCCTCACCGGCGAGGTCTGGGGCTATCCCGGCGTGCAGACCATGCTGCGAGACCTGCCGACCCGGCCCGGGACGGAGCTGTTCCGCGGTATCGGCGAGCCGACGACCATCGTGCGTGTCGGTCCGGCGCCGGGCTAGCGACGAACTGCCTCTAGGCTCATATTCCTTGACATTCAAGCTCGTCTACATGACAAGCTGGCAGGTCCGACCCGTGGAGCCTGCGTTATGTCCCCCGACCCCACACCTGTCCGGCCCAAGGCCGCGAGCCCGAACCTCGTCCATCACGCCCTGACCGGGCGGATCTTCTTCCTCCTGCCCGACGAGGATCCGGCGGAGTTCGCGGCACACGAGGCGCGCTGGCTCGCCGAGTGGCGGCCGCGCGACCTCGCCGAGCAGGACGCTGCCGAGCTCGCCATCCGGGGGCTATGGCGCGAGACGCGCGCCGACCGGATGGAGGCGCAGCTCATGGCCGACCTGTTCGCCGCCGAGGCGATCGAGGAGGAAGCCGCAAGGCGCGCCGCCAAGGCCGCGGCGATGAAGGCACTGGCGACGCTCCTGCGCTACCGGGCGCAGCTCGAGCGCGAGAACGCGACCGCCATGCGCGCCCTCAACGCCCTCGGCCGCCGCCGGCTGACCACCGCCCCGGCGGTGCCGCAGGGCGAGCAGGTGCGAGACGAATCCGAGCGCCTGCCCAACCGCCACGAGCGCCGCGCCCTCGCCGCCATCGAGCGCCAAAGGGTGGCGTAACACCGCGGCCTCAGGCTGCCTGCAACTACTACGCGCTTCGCGGGCACTTCGGCGTCCGGTGCGACGGCGCAGATACAACTGTTCGTGACCTCGACGGCAACCTACCGGCCCAGCACTATCCACACATGGCGCAGCTTGAGCGCCGCTGCCTGGAAGCTTCTGGATGGTCGAGCGCCTGCTGTTCGGGCTCGGGCTGGCCGCGTGCATGTTCCTCGCCGGCATGGTGGTCGGCTGGTACCGCCTGCCGCCGAGTGTGCAGATCGACGCGGCAATCGAGGCGGCCCGCGATCTGAAGCGGCACTGGCGCAGCTATGCCGGGGTCGAGCCGACGAAGTACCTGCGCACTTCCCTTCGCGAGAGCCCGGACCAGCGCAATGGCGCCATGGGCGATGCCCAGCCGGGTGTGACGCTCCTGGCCGGCCTGTTCGACAACATGGTCGGCGTCATCCTGGTCGGCATGGACGGCAGCGTCCTGCACCGCTGGCCCATCCGCTTTGGCGATCTGTGGGCCGGTGCCACCCATCTGCCGCCGGACGAGGTGCCGTTCAACGACTGGGACACGGTCATTCACGGCATGGTGCTGTACCCGAACGGCGATCTGATCGTCAGCTTCGAGAACCAGGGCCTTGCCCGCCTGGATCGCTGCGGACGGGTCCTGTGGCGCCTACCCCGCCGGACCCACCACGCGGTGACCCTCGACGATCGGGGTCTTCTCTGGGTCCTCGGGCTGCGCGAGGTCGTCAGGCGGGCGGACCCGCGCTTCCCGGGGCTGCACCCGCCCTTCCGTGACGAGACGATCCTGCAGATCTCGGCCGAGGACGGCCGGATCCTGCAGGAGATCTCGCTTCTGGAGGTGATCTACGGCTCGCGCTACGAGGGCGCTTTGTTCGCCAACGGGCTCGACCTGCCCCGCCTCCGCCAGCTCGGCCTCTTGGATCCGCTCCACGCCAACCATGTCGAGGTCCTGAGCGCGGCCATGGCCCCGGCCTTTCCCATGTTCGCCGCCGGCGACCTCCTGGTCTCACTGCGCAACATCGACCTGGTCGCGGTCCTCGACGGCACCAGCCACCGGATCAAGTGGAGCCAGACCGGGCCGTGGCTGCGCCAGCACGACCCTCACTTCCGACCCGACGGCACGATCTCGGTCTTCGACAATCGCCGCCTGCCCAACGCTGTGCCCTGGGCCGGCGACCGCCCGCGCCTGGCCAGCCGGATCGTCGCGATCGATCCCAGGACCGACCGCATCTCGGTGCTGTTCGAGGGCAGCGCGGCGCAGCCCTTCTACACCGAGCAGATGGGCAAGCATCAGTTCCTGGCGAACGGGCACATCCTGATCACCGAGCCCCAGGCAGGCCGCGCCTTCGAGATCACCGCGCACGGACGCCCGGTATGGTCGTTCGTGAACCGCTACGATGCCGGTCGCGTCGCCAAACTGTCCGAGGCCAGGCGCTATCCGGCCGAGTACGCCGCCTTCGCCTCCGCCGGCTGCCCGCAAGCCGAGGCGAGCGGGCGCTAGCTCGACGGCAGCCCGCCGATGAAGTCCCGCTTGCCGATCTGGATGCCGTTATGGCGCAGGATGTCGTAGGCGGTCGTGAGATGGAAGTAGAAGTTCGGCAGCGCGAAGTGCAGCAGATAGGCTTGGCCCTGAAAGCTCATCGGCTGCCCGGCGATCGTCAGCGTCACCGTGCGCTCCTCCGACCCGTCCAGCTCGGCCGCCGGAATGGACTCCAGCAGGGCGAGCGCGCGCGCAATCCGCTCCTGCAGCTCCGCGACCGTCGTCTCAACATCCTCGAACCGCGGCGGCTCGCGGCCGGCGAGGCGGCACAGCGTGTTCTTGGCGAAGTCGCAGGCGAGCTGCACCTGCTTGGTGAACGGGAACATGTCCGGCGCCAGCCGGTCGGCCAGGAGCACCGCCGGATCGATCCCGCGCTCGGCACACTGGGCCGCGCTCTTGTCGAGGATGCCGGCGAGTGCAGTCAGTCCCTGTCGGAAAATCGGTACCGACGCTTGGTACATAGAGAGCGTCAAGGATCTGCCTCCCGGGCCATCGCAAGTGCAGTCTGCCGGCGCCGCAGCCGGCGCGGCCGTCTTAGCGCACTCGGATCGCGCGGCGCCAGCGCGGTACCGGACCGCCTGCCTCCCGACCAGCGAAGCCCCCCGCGGCGAGAAAGACGGCCTCGTCTGCGGTCGTCTCCCTGCCCAGCATCAGGTTGCGGTGCGGGAAGAAGGTGATCGGCTCGCCGGCAGCCGCTTGCCCCGCCGGGGTCGCTGCGGCTCCGCCATGCCCGGCCCTCCTCCCGCCTCAGGCCGCGGCAATGCCGAACCGCCGGCGATAGTCGCCGGGTGGCAGGCCGGTCACCCTGGCGAACACCTTGCGGAAGGCGCCGCTGTCCTCGTAGCCGACCGCCCAGGCGATCCGCTCCACGCTGTCGCCGGTCAGCTCGAGCAGCTCGCGCGCCCTGCCCACGCGCAGATGCTGGCAATATTCGGTCGGCCGCAGGCCGGTGGCCTTGCGGAAGCGACGCAGGAAGGTGCGCTCCTCGAGCCCGGCCCGCGCCGCCATCGCCGACAGGCTGACTTGGCGGGCACCTTGCGCCTGCAGCCAGTGCTGCACCTTGAGCACCGCGGCGTCGCCATGGTGCAGTCGCGGCGCGAAGCTGCTGTAGCAGCGCTGCTCGCGCCCGGGCGGGTCGACCAGGAGGAAGCGCGCGGTCGCGAGCATCACGGCCGAGCCGAGCAGCCGGTCGACCAGCCTGAGGCCGAGATCGGTCCAGGCCATCAGGCCGCCGGCCGTGACCAGGTCGCCGTCGTCGAGCAACAGCTTGTCGGCGTCGACCCGGATCTCGGGGTGGCGCCGGGCCAGCAGCTCGGCAAGGCTCCAATGGGTGGTCGCGGCGCGGCCGGCGAGCAGTCCCGTCTCGGCGAGCAGGAAGGCGCCGGCGCAGACCGAGCACAGGACAGCGCCCTCGGCGTGCCACCCCTTGAGCCACTCGGCGAGACGGCCGGCGACGGCACGGTCGGGCAGCTCGCCCAGGCTCGGCGGGAGGATCAGCGCCGCCGGCCGGCCGGGCGGTCCGGGATGGCTGTCGTCGCCGCGTCGCACGCCGGTACCGTCCGGCGCGGCCTGCCAATGGACCACGCGCAGCTCGGCCACCGTGTCGGCACGCGCGGCGGCCTGGCGGCTCGCCACCGCGAACAGGTCGGTCAGGCCGTGCACGGCCGCGAGCTGGGCCTGCGGATAGATGAGGATGCCGAGCTCGACGGGCTGTCCGTGCGTGGGCATGTGTCAGTTTCGACCCCGACAATGTCGGTTGTGCCGGTCGGCAGCATGGGCGGCCGGGCCTATTCCGTCCAGCACGGGGCGACGCCTCGCCCACACCAGCCGGAGGAGCCGAGCATGAGCAAGCGCGCGCTGATCGTCGTCGACATCCAGAACGACTACTTCCCCGACGGCCGCTGGCCGCTCAGCGGCATGGAGCAGGCCGCCGACAATGCCGCCCGCCTGCTGGCCGGGAGCCGCGCCGCGGGCGATCTGGTCGTCCACATCCGCCACGAGTTCCCGACCCAGGACGCGCCGTTCTTCGCTCCGGGCTCGCCGGGTGCGCAGATCCACGCCAAAGCGCGCAACCTCGCCGGCGAGCCGGTGCTGCTCAAGTACCACATCAACTCCTTTCGCGAAACCGGGCTCAAGGGCGTGCTGGACGAGGCCGGCGTCGCGGAGGTCGTGATCTGCGGGGCGATGAGCCACATGTGCGTCGACGCCGCCACCCGTGCCGCCGCCGATTTCGGCTACCGGGTGACCGTCGCCCACGACGCCTGCGCCTCGCGCGACCTCGAGTTCGCGGGCACCCGCGTCCCGGCGGCACAGGCCCATGCCGCGTTCATGGCGGCGCTCGGCTTCGGCTATGCCGAGCTGCGCTCGACCGACGAGCTGCTGGAGCCGACGCCGGCGACCTGAGCCGGTTCGCCACCTCGCGCGCCGCCGCAAGCCGTAGGTTGAGGTCGAGTGAGGGGATCTGGTCACGATCGACGTCCTCCTATCTTCCGATGATGGAGGATCGCGGCAACTATCGGGGCGAGATGGCCGTTCCCTGGCAGCTGCCGGGGAACGTCCGGCGGACGGGACGCCGGCGTCATCCGGTCGTCGATGGCACTTTCGGCGTTCACGCCATCGTCAGGAAGGATATCTTTGCCGGCGGGAAGGCCTGAGCCGGAGGCCTCTTCCGGAATCGGTTTGCCGGCGGCCCCAGCATCGGATGCAGCGATGGCCAGCCCTTCGCCGTCGGCCGGACCGGCGCCCATGGAGGGGCACGGCGTCTACAACCGCAGCTCGGCCGTCCAGGCGGCCGGCTTCTCGCCGGCCCTGCCGCTGCTGGAGGAGGCCGCCCGGCGGATGGGTCTGCCGCCGGCGCCGCAGCCGGTCACCATCGCCGACTACGGCTCCTCGCAAGGGCGGAACTCGCTCGCCCCGATCGCGGCGGCGATCCGCGTCCTGCGCGGCCGCATCGGCGCCGAGCGGCCGATCTGCGTCGTGCACACCGACCTGCCGACCAACGACTTCGGCAGCCTGTTTGAGGCCGTGGAGACCGATCCCGCGAGCTACCTGCGCGACGATCCCGCCACCTTCGCCTTCGCGGCGGGCCGCTCGTTCTACCGGCAGATCCTGCCCGCCGGCAGCGTGACGCTCGGCTGGAGCTCCTGGGCGGTGCAGTGGCTGAGCCGCACGCCCTGCGCCATCCCCGATCACGTCCAGGTGGCCTGCAGCCGGGACGCCGCGGCCCGAGCGGCTTTCGCCCGTCAGGCCGCCGAGGATTGGCGCGGGTTCCTGACGCATCGTGCGGCCGAGCTGGCCCCGGGCGGACGGCTCGTCGTCCTGACCATGGCGCTCACCGAGACCGGTGAGTTCGGCTATGGCGCGGTCCTGGACGCGATGGTGGCGAGCCTGCGGGAGCTGGTCGAGGCAGGCTTCGTGCAGCCCGAGGAAGCCGCCCGCATGGCCATCCCCACCGTCGGCCGCAGCCGCGCGGACCTCATGGCCCCCTTCGGCGCGGAAGGCTCCTTCGCCGGGTTGCGGGTCGAGCGCCTCGAGCTGTTCCAGGGCGACGACCTGATCTGGCGGGACCTCGCGCGCGACGGGGACGCCGCTGCCTATGGCACCCGCTGGGCCGCGTTCTCCCGCGCGTCGGTGCTCCCGACCCTGGCGCTCGATCTCGATGGCGACCAGGCCCGACGCGACGCCTTCGTGGCACGGATGGAAGCCGGCATGGCGAGCCGGCTGGCGGCGCACCCGGAGCCTGCGGTCATCCCGCTCGCCATGATGGTCATCGCCCGCTAGGGCCTCATGTAGGCAAGGCCGATAGGCCGGCAGGAATGGCCAGCCCTACAGATACGGCCCGAGCAGCGTCCGATCGGCGGGGCTCAGGCGGTCCCTGGCGGTCTTGGCCTGGTGCCAGTAGGGGTAGAGCAGCGGCGGCGCGCTGACGCGGTCCAGCCGCGCCCGCTCCTCTTCCGTCAGCTCGAGCTCGGCCGCGGCCAGATTGGCGTCGAGCTGCCGCTCGTCGCGGGCGCCGATCACCAGGGTCGCGACACCCGGCCGCCCGAGCAGCCAGGCCAGCGCCACCTGCGCCGCGGTCACACCCCGCTCGCCGGCGATCGCGACCAGCTCCTCGACGATGTCGTAGAGCCGCCCCTCGTCGCGGATCGGCGGCTCGCCCCAGTCGGTGAGGTGGCGCGAGCCCGGCGGGTGCGGCTGGCCGCGCCGGTACTTGCCGCTGAGCAGGCCGCCGGCGAGCGGGCTCCACACCATGATGCCCACGCCCTGGTCGACCGCGATCGGCACCAGCTCGTACTCGGCCTCGCGCGCCTCCAGCGTGTAGTGGATCTGCTGGCTGACGAAGCGCTCGAGCCCCAGCCGCTCGCTGACCCCCAGCGCCTTCATGAGCTGCCAGCCGGCATAGTTGGAGCAGCCGACATAGCGGACCTTGCCGGCGCGGACGAGGTCGTCGAGCGCGCGCAGGGTCTCCTCGACCGGCGTCTGCCCGTCCCATTCGTGGAGCTGGTAGAGGTCGATCCAGTCCGTCCCGAGGCGCTTCAGGCTGGCCTCGCAGGCCGCGATCAGATGCTGCCGCGACAGGCCGGCATCGTTGGGCCCCTCGCCCATCGTCATCCGCGCCTTGGTGGTGATCAGGGCCGACTGGCGCTTGGCTTTGAGCACCTTGCCGACGATCTCCTCCGACACGCCCCAGGAGTAGACGTCGGCCGTGTCGAACAGGTTGACCCCGGCCTCGATGCAGCGATCGACCAGACGCTGCGCCCCGGCGAGGTCGGTCTCGCCGGTCTTGGCGAACACCCCGACCCCGCCGAAGGTCATGGTGCCGAGGGTCAGCACCGAGACCCGCAGGCCGGAGCGACCGAGCTGACGATACTGCATGCCACGATCCCTCATCACCGCGTCCCCTGACAGCCCTCTACCAGCCCCGCGGCCATCCGGTCACCCCGCGCGCCGGCCCCAGCCCATGCATATTCGGTGCTGGACAAGCTCTACCCAGGGGGTCGCGGGCATCGCGGCGCGGGCGGGCGCGACGAGGCCAGCCGCGAAGCGATGACCCTCGGGTTCCTTTCGCCACCCCGGCGCCGAGCCCCGTGCGGGCTGGTTCATGCGCGCCCCTTCGTTCGTGCGCCGGCACCGGCAGCGGGTGCCGCGGCTCGGATTCGTTTCGGCGCTGGTGCCGGGCATGAACGTGGCCGGGGCGCCCGCGCGTCGGGTTCGAACGTGCAGCGGGGAGGTTCATTCGTGTAGAACCCCCCAGAGACGAGGTCGTGTCGGGTTCGGGCGTACCGCTTATAGGAATTCGTTCGTGCAATTTTCGGGTGCGACGGGGCTCAGGTTCGCACGTGCGTGAAGGCAATTCGTTTGTGCATTTTGTGTTGAGACAGAGGCTCGGGTCCGTTTGCGCAGATTTCCGAGTGGGTTGCGCGACCGCACTCCTGCGAACGGGGTGCGACGGCATGACGAGTGGGAGGAGCGCCGGGAGCGGCATGGCGAAACCCATCTAGGATGAAAAGCCTTGGACAATCTCATCAGCGGATGGCGATGTCAAGGGCGGGATCACAGGTGGGCGGTAGGCGTCTTCACAGCACGGCTGGGCGGTGCACAACCGCGGCCGTAGGTGCGGCGAAGCGATGTCGCGGACGAGATCGACGCGCGTGAGCTCGATCCGAGCGCACTGCCACATACGACTGGGCATCTCGCGCTTTGCGGACAAGGGTTGACTGCGATGGGCGCCCCCGGATTTGCCCGGTCGCATGGGGCGGGGTGTGGCGACGGCCTGGTGACGGCGGCGGCACGCGGCAACGAGGTCGGCGACTGGCGCGGATTCCTCGCCGGCGGCGTGAGGGAGCGCGACGCCGAGGATCTCGGCCGCCACGAACGCACCGGCCGACCACTCGGCGATGCCGGCTTCCTGGCCGAGCTCGGGCAGAGGCTCGGGCGCCGCCTGCGGCCGGGCAAGCGCGGCAGGAGGAAGGCTGGTGCGGGCGGGGAAGAGGTTGACTGAGTATGGTGTCCCCGAATTTCCGCGGGGCCAGCAGGGCCGGCGACTTGCGCCGCCGGCCTAGTTGCAAACGGATGTGGCGATTCACTCAAGCGACAAAGATGAAGTCGCTGAGCGTAAGGGTCCGGTTATCGACCTCGACGTCGTGGTACGTGCCATCGTTCCAGGTGATGAACGTGTCGCTTCCTTGCATCGAGAAGCTCCACTCGCCAACAGCAGGGGTGAAGTCATCTGCTACATACGAGAAAGGCGAACCGTCAAGGTTGAGGTTCTCGAGATTGATCACGTCAATACCGATCTGGAAGTCCTTGATAACATCATGGCCAGCGGGGTATGCGCCGCTGTCGTTACGAAAGAAGTAAAAGGTGTCGTAGCCTCCGCCACCAATCAGGACGTCATTGCCGAAGCCCCCATAGAGCTCGTCGTCCTCGGTACCGCCGTTGAGGGTATCGTCGCCGCGGCCGCCATAGAGGACGTCCCGGTCTGCCTCGCCATTCAGCTTGTCATTGTCGTTACCGCCGTACATGACGTCGTCATGGCGGCCGCCGTACATCTCATCATTACCGGCGCCACCATAGAGCTCGTCCCAGCCATCGCGGCCGTAGATCTTGTCGTTGTGCTCGCCGCCATCAATCAGGTCATCGCCGCCGCGGCCGTCCAGGTAGTCGTTTCCCCTCAGACCGTAGATCTCGTCGGCCTGGGCGGTACCGTATAGCGAGTCCTTGCCGTTAGTTCCCGTCTTCGTAGCCATCAAAGTTTCCTCCAGTTAAGTGCCCGCAAGAGCAAATTTGCTCGTCTGCGACGATCTGGAGACTAAGGGCAGCGCATCGGTTCAACATCCACCACCTGGAGGATGGTAGCAGCTATCAGGAAGAGATGATTCGGGATGTAATTCAACTTTGACGTTTATTGTTCTGCTATGTGCAGTCTGGGTATAACCGCTCGCGTCAAATGGACACCTTTGTCATGGGGCGGTGAGCGCCGAGGTGGAACTCGCCCGCCGGCTGGGCTCCCTCTGCCGATGCCGATCGCATCGAATGAGCAGCGCGGCCGCCTACCATCGCCACGAATCACGGACAGAAGCCAGCACCCCGCCATCGTTCAACCAACCCTTGGCGCTCACCACTGGCTGACAGAAGGTGTGCAAATGTGGGGGGCCGCGATTGACACGGATGCGACGCACGGCTTGACTCTCACCAGATCGTTCCGCCGTGGATTTGAGAATGAGAATTGCATCGGGAGACGAGGCAGATCTCGTTGAGGCCATCTACGACAGCACGGCTCAGCGCACCCTGTGGCCAATGTTGCTGGACAGGATCGCGCAGGCGGCCAATGGCAACGTGATTTGCCTGTTTGATTTCGATCCAGGGCGGCAGCGGCTGAGACGGGCGCTGGTCAACCATTTGCCCGATGCCGCAGCCTATCACGCCCACTATGCGGTGCTTGATCCACGCAATCGCTATGGTGTCCGACAACCAGCCGGCAGCATGTTCATCGATGCGGCATTCATCTCATCCCGAGAGATTGCACGAAGCGAGTTCTACCAGGACTACTTGATCGCGAACGATATGGGCCATGTCGGCGCTCTGGTGCTCGAGCACAGCGGCCAAGCGATTGCCGGCTTGGCGGTGCAACGCTCGATCCGGCAACCGGCGTTCGATCCTGCCGAGCTCGGGGTATTCGTCCAGTTGGCGCCGCATTTGCGGCGCGCCTTGCGCCTGCAGCGCGATCTCGATCGACAGGGCATCGAGCGGGGATCGTGGAGCCACGCGTGCCTCGACTCTCTGGTCTGGCCGGTGCTGTTGCTCGACGAGCAGGGACGGCTGTTGTTTGCCTCGATGCGAGCCGAGGCGCTGCTGCACGCTGGCGACGGGGTGCGCTCCAGTCGCGGACGGATCACGGCTTGGCATCCATGGGATGCTCGTTGTCTCGAGCAGGCAATCACGAGAGGACTCGCCGGTAGTGGCGCGCAGTTGCCGCTGCGTCGAGCCGAGGGCGGAAGCCTACTGGTCAGTGTCGTTCCGTTGGGGCGTAGTG
>JBGAKU010000191.1:0-12107 GCA_044224255.1 Geminicoccaceae bacterium | reverse complement strand
GCGGCCCTGCTCGACGCCCCGGCGCTCGCCGCCATCCTCGACCACCTCGCCCGCCTGCGCCGCGTCCTGGCCGAGCCGCCGCGACGACGAACCCCACAACTCGCCGTCGCGATCCATGCCTTATCTTAGCGCTTATGGGGGCTGGCCCGTTCGACGACGGCGCCGCCTCGGCGGATGCGACGCGGACCTACGAGGCGGGGATCGCGGCCCTCGAGCGGCTGATCGGCAGACAGGCCCCGGTACTCGAGGCACGATGCGGCGTCGAAGAGCGCATTTTGGCCGCAAAGCGGCCCACCCGCGTGATTACTGGCCCGCCAAGCTCGGCATCCGCGAAGGCTGCCGGCTAAGATTCATAGTGGCATTGGAAGGCATAGGTATTTCCAACGCAAAGAGACTATTCTCCAATGTTGTCACGCCAATGCTTCGTAAAGAGGGCGGCCCCTCGGGAGGGCCGCCCGCTCCGCTCTCAGACCAACCGCACGCCGACGGCCTTGGTCTCGGTGTAGTGCTCCATCACTTCCTTGCCCATCTCGCGGCCCCAGCCCGACTGCTTGTAGCCGCCGAAGGGCAGCGCCGCGTCGCCCCAGTTGTGGGTGTTCACCCAGACTGTGCCGGCCCGGATCTTGCGCGCCAGCGTGTGGGCCTTGGTCAGATCCTGGGTCCAGATGCTCGCCGACAGGCCGTACTCGGTGTCGTTGGCGAACTTGGCGATCGAGTCGAGATCATCCTCCTCGAACGGCTGGACGCAGATCACCGGGCCGAAGATCTCCTCGCGCACCACCTTCATGTCGCGGTTGGTCTTGGCCAGAACGGTCGGCTGGATGAAGTAGCCGCGGTTGCCGTGCACACCGCCGCCCGTGACCACCTCGGCACCCTCGGTGCGGCCGGACTCGAGAAAGCCCTGGACCTTCCGGTACTGCTCGTCGGAGACGAGTGGCCCGAGCGTCGTCACCGGGTCGAGGCCGTGGCCGATCTTGAGCTTGCTGGCCTCGGAGGTCAGGCCGTCCACGATCTGGTCGAACACTTTCTTGTGCGCGAACAGGCGCGAGCCCGCGGTGCAGCACTGGCCCATATTGTAGAAGATGGCACTCGCGGTGCCGGCCACGGCATTGTCGAGCTTGGCGTCGGGGAACACGACCTGCGGCGATTTCCCGCCCAGCTCCAGGCTGACGCGCTTGAGGTTGCCCGCGGCCGCCTTGACGATCAGCTTGCCGACCTCGGTGGAGCCTGTGAACGCGACCTTGTCGACGTCGGGATGCGAGGAGAGCCGTGCGCCGGCGGTCTCGCCGAAGCCGGTGACGATGTTGAGCACACCCTTCGGGAAGCCGGCCTCCATCACCAGCTCGCCCAAACGCAGGGCCGAGAGCGGCGTCTGCTCGGCGGGCTTGAGCACGATCGTGCAGCCGGCCGCGAGCGCCGGCGCGAGCTTCCACGCCGCCATCAGCAGCGGGAAGTTCCAGGGGATGATCTGGCCGACCACGCCCACGGGCTCGCGCACGCTGTAGGCGAACCAGTTGCCGGGCGAGGAGACCGGGATGGTCTCGCCGGTCAGGCGCGTGGCCCAGCCCGACATGTAGCGGAACATGTTGATCGAGCCGCCGACATCGTCGCGGCGCGCCGCGGTGATCGGCTTGCCGTTGTCGAGCGCCTCGAGCTCGGCCAGCTCGTCGGCATGGGCCTCCAGAAGATCGCCCAGCCGCCAGACCAGCTTGGCGCGTTCTGCCGGCAGCATGGTGGCCCACGGCCCGCTCTCGAACGCACGGCGTGCCGCTGCGACCGCGCGATCGATGTCTGCTGCGTCACCCTCGGTGACGTGGGCGATGGTCTCCTGGGTGGCGGGGTCCTCGACCGCGAAGGTCTTGCCGGACACCGCGTCGACCCACTCCCCGTCGATCAGGAGCTGCTTGGGTTTGGCCAGGAACGAGCGGGTCTGGCCACCGATCGACGGCTTGAGCACGGCTACACTCATCGAACTCCCTCCCTTGAAGCCTAGCGCCGGACGACCAACGCTATATACTAACGGATATAGCGCGCGTGATCGCGTTCGTAACCCCTTGCGAGACGGGCCACAGGCACGCGCAAGACGGCCTTGCCCACCACGCTATATCCAACTATATACAGCGAGTGAAGCGTTCCGAGCGATCTCACTTCGCCGGTTTTGGTGCCGTCCGACCGCGCATCCGGGTGCGGACAATGTCGCTGTTATAGTTTGACTGCAACAATAACGAATCCAATCAAGATGTCAGTCAAGATTAGTCTAGTCTAATTCCAGCCTATTCTAATTGTCTGGAGACTTTAACCGTCTGTGTCTCTGACAGCTCAAGGGGGGCCAAGTGGACACCATCGCATCGAACCCGCGTCTTTCTGCCGCCGCGCAAAGCTTCATCGCCAACGAGCACAAGCTCCTGATCGACGGCAAATGGGTGCCGGCGAAGTCGGGCAAGACTTTCGCCGTGGTCGACCCGTCGAGTGGCGGCCCGATCGCGCGCGTCGCCGAGGCCGATGCCGTCGATGTCGACGCCGCGGTGGCGTCCGCCCGACGCGCCTTCGACAGTGGCCCCTGGACCCGGATGGCGCCCTCGCAGCGCGGCAAGCTGCTGTGGCGTCTGGCCGAGCTGCTCGAGCAGCACAATGGCCGGCGAGTTCGCCGAGATCCAGATCGGTCGACAACGGCAAGCCGTTCGCGGTGGCCCGTGTCGCCGACGTGCCGCTCGCGGTCGACATGTTCCGCTACATGGGCGGCTGGGCGACCAAGATTCGCGGCACCACGATCTCGCTGTCCTTGCCTGGCGAGTATCCGCAGCTACACCCTGCGCGAGCCGGTGGGCGTGGTCGGCCAGATCATCCCCTGGAACTTCCCGCTGCTGATGGCGGCCTGGAAGCTCGGCCCGGCGCTGGCCACCGGCTGCAGTGGTGCTCAAGGTCGCGGAGCAGACGCCGCTGTCGGCGCTCCGTCTCGGCGACCTGATCCAGGAAGGCGGATTCCCCGACGGCGTGGTCAACATCCTCACCGGCTTCGGCGAGACCGCGGGCGCCGCGCTCACGGCGCACCCCGACGTCGACAAGGTCGCGTTCACCGGCTCGACCAAGGTCGACAAGCTCATCGTCAAGGCCGCCGCCAGGGATCTCAAGCGGTTGACGCTGGAGGCTCGGCGGCAAGTCGCCGGCGATCGTGTTCCCCGACGCCGACCTCAGCCGCGCGATCAGCGGCGCCGCCAATGCCATCTTCTTCAACCACGGCCAGTGCTGCTGCGCCGGGTCGCGGCTCTACGCTCACGAGAGCGTGTTCGATCAGGTCGTCGAAGGCGTGTCGGCCGAGGCTGGCAAGATTCGCCTCGGGCGGGTCTCGACCCCGACACCGACATGGGTCCGCTCGTCTCCGAGGAGCAGTTCCAGCGGGTGACCGGCTTCCTCGAGGCCGGCCTGTCGGAAGGTGCGACGTTCTGGCCGGCGGCGGCACGCCGAAGGAGCGAGGCTACTTCGTCGAGCCGACCGTGCTGACCAACACCAATCCGGACATGAAGGTGATCCGCGAGGAGATCTTCGGCCCGGTGGTGCGCAATTCCTATGGCGACGAGGACCTGGAGCAGATCGCCAAGGAGGCCAACGCGACGACCTACGGGCTCGCGGCCAGCGTCTGGACCAAGGATATCTCAAGGCCCATCGTCTGGCTGCCCGGCTGCGCTCGGGCACGGTCTGGATCAACTGCCACAACGTGTTCGACGCCTCGCTGCCGTTCGGTGGTTACAAGGAGTCGGGCTGGGGCCGTGAGATGGGCGAGTTCGCCCTGGAGAACTATCTCGAGGTGAAGGCGGTCACCACGGCACTCACCTGAGCCACGGCCGGGATCGCTTGTCCTGGGTAGAGGCACGGGCCATGCTGGTCGCATGGCCCGTGTTTTCCTGCGCATCGACTTTGCCCCCGGCAGCCGCGTCGGCCCGGGCAAGATCGCGCTGCTCGAGCAGATCGATCACACCGGCTCGATCTCGGCAGCCGGCCGCGCCCTGGGGATGTCGTACCGGCGGGCCTGGGTCCTGGTGGACGAGCTCAACCGCATGTTCGCATCGCCGGTGGTCACGACCCAGCTCGGCGGCAGCCGTGGCGGTGGCGCCGCCCTGACCGATCTCGGCACCGATCTGGTCGCCCGGTTCCGCGCGCTGGAGCAGGCAGCCGGAGCGCTCACTGACGAGCATCTCGGCCGCTTCGAGGCCATGGCGACCAAGGCGGCCCAGCCATGAGGACGGCCGAGGCGCGCCAGATTCATCGGGAGACCCGGTGACGGCGGCGCCGGGTGCACTTCACGAACGGATGTCTGGCAGAACAGGTTATGGGCAGCGGCGGTGAAGTTTGCCGTTCAAGTATCGGGTCTTGAAGATCAGAGTGCCGCCGATTTTCTCGGCAACAGCACAATGCTCGTTCATTCGACGTGGGACGTTGGTGTAAGCGAGAAGAAATACGGGCTTGTGAGCCGCAAGGAACGGCTGGACCGCGGCACAGTTACCCTGCTCGAGGCAAGCGTCCGCGACGAGGAACTCGAAGGCATTTGCCAGCTCTGCCGCCTGGTCGAGGTCATTGACGATGCCGGCCGCAAGGCCGCGGGCATGGGCGACCTCGGCGAGCCAGCGATTGAAAGCCAGCTGCTGCTCCGCCGTCAGGTCGAACCCTGAATCGCGCGTATAGCCGTCGAGACCGGCAAAGAGAACACCATCGAACCCACGGTCGTGGCACAACTCGACGCGCCGCTCCAGGACCGGGCGTAGCGACGCCTGGCGAATGTCGAGCCAGCGCTGATCGGCTCGGCCCTCAATGCGCCGGCCGACGACCGGCTGCGGGAATTGGCCGGCATCGGGGCGCCAGCTCTCCCATGCTCCCGCCATCACGTAACAAACGGCGGCAACGCCACGGCGACGCAACTCCTGCAGGCGGACAGGCAGAGTGTCGAACAATGGCAACGCGACGACGTCCGCGGGGCGAGCCAGGTCGTATGGGGCCATCAACTGGATGTCGAAACGCTGACTTGGCTCGGGCCGCCAGCCGGCGAGCGAGGGCCTGCCGCCGCAGAGCGTCGCCGCGACGGCGAGACCCAAAGCGATCAGCATCGCCTGCAGTCGCCCGTTTCGGCGTGAAGAGCGGGGCCGGCTCATTCTGAATTTCCTCTTGAGATCGGGCCGCCCGGGACCCGCTGGACCGGCAAGCTGGTAGGACCCGCTGTGAAGCGGGTCCTACAAACAATCGCTGGTGGGCATCGCTCTGCTATCCGGGATAGACCTTGCCGGCCTTCCACTTGTCCGCGTATCGCGGATCGGAGACCGAGCTCAGCCGGCAAACAACCTGAAGCATCCTGCCTGGCCACGATATCCACGGACGGTCACCTTGACCGGCCACCAGACGGACGGGCCGCTGATCAGAATGCTCTCCGCCCCAGGTGCGAGGAACCTGTCCACGAAAAATGAGCGCAGGTTGACGTAGGTGACGCGCATCGTCGCGTCGAAATAAGTTGTGGGCACGACGCGATAGAGGACACGCCCCCTAGACGATAAACGGAAGGTCTTGCTGCCGAAATAGCCGATGCACCAAACACCGCTGGCGAATGCACGCGATGTTGCGGCCTCAGTTGAGGCGACGCCGGCCGCACTGGTGTCAGCCTTCACCTCGCCACCTTCGCCGGTTTCCTTCGCGCCCTGTGACGAGGAGACCTGCGGCACTTCCACTGCCTTCAATGCCCCCGAGGCGGGGGCGGTGGCATGGGTACCGGCGGGTTGCCCCTGTGCGGAAGGGGCGCCGCCCGCGAGGGCCTGGCTCGAGAGGGCGAGCAGGATCGCCGCTGAATACAACAGATTCTTACGCATCGTCGAAACTCCCTGACTGTCATGCCGCCTCGATGGCGTCATGCTGGTGATTATGCTGATGGCGCGATGGCGGACATCGGGAGTGGCGCCCTAGATTGGCGCTGCGAATTCCCTAATTTGCGCGAGCATGATTCGATTCACGGGATTTCACGCCAACCACTCTCTGGCGAGGGCATGGAGCTTCGCTAGCGCGGCTCAAGTGGGGAAGGCCGACCGTTTTCGGTGCCACAGGCACATTCGCGTGGCGACCTCATGGCTCGGAGAATCGGCTGCGTGATCGCGGATTGGCATCTGCCGCATGTTTTGGCCGACCGGGTTGTGCCAGGTCGCCAACTCGGAGAAGCACCGCGCGACTGTGCCAGTTGCCGTGGAAGTTCCCGATGGTATCATGGCACCTAGCTTTCCCGAGGATGAACGACGGCTCCACGTCGCTGAATCAGAGGTACCGGCGGTGACGGTTTCGCCCACCCGGCAACCGGACCGCAGGCTCGCGACCATCGTTTCGGCTGATGTCGTGAGCAGTGCGCGGCTCATGGGGCTCGACGAGGTTGCGACCCTGCAACAGCTGTCGGGACATCTCGCCCTGCTGGCCAACCTCGTCACCCGCCATGCCGGGCAGGTGGCGAGCGCCGCGGGCGACGGTCTTCTGGCCGAGTTCCCGAGCGCGGCGAATGCCATCGAGTGCGCGATGGCGGCGCAGCAGCGGCTCGTGGAGGTCAATAAGGACGTCCCGTCTGACCGCAGGCTCGAACTCCGAATCGGCATCCATGTCGGCGATATCATGGACCAAGGGGGAGACCTGCTCGGCGAAGGCGTGACGGCTGCCGCCGGGATTCAAGCGCTGGCGGAACCCAAGGGAATTTGCCTTTCGGCGACGGCGCTCGAGCTTGTACACAAGCTGCTGCCGCACGGCGTGGTCGATCTCGGGCGCCACAGCATCAAGAACGTCGCGGACCCGATCAACGTCTACGCCGTCGCCGGCTTCGGGGATGTCGCGGCTACGGATCTGGCCGTGTTCGGCCGCGTGAGGCCCTTGCCGCTACCGGACAAGCCGTCACTCGCCGTGCTGCCCTTCACCAGCATGAGCGGTGACCCGGAGCAGGAATACTTTGCCGACGGTCTGGTCGAGGAGATCATCACCTCGCTCAGCCGCGTGGGCGCCTTCTTCGTCATCGCCCGCAACTCCACCTTCACCTACAAGGGCCGGGCCGTCGACGTGCGGCAGGTCGCGCGCGAGCTGGGCGTGCGCTACGTGCTCGAGGGGAGCATCCGCAAGGCGGGCACGCGCGTCCGCATCGTCGGGCAGCTGATCGACGCCTTGGGCGGGCACCACGTCTGGGCCGACCGCTTCGAGGGCGAGGTCTCTGATATCTTCGAGCTGCAGGACAAGGTGACCGAGCGCGTGGTCGGCTCGGTCGAGCCCAGCATCCGCCTGGAGGAGATCCGTCAGGCCCGCGCCAAGCCCACCGGCTACATCACCGCCTACGATCTCTACCTCCGTGCGTTACCCCGGTTCTACAGCATGACGCGCGAGGGCTTCGCCGACGTCCGCCGGCTCACCAACGAGGCGCTCAGCATCGACCCCGACTTCACCCTCGCCAAGGCGCTGGGCGCCTACACCCGCAGCCTCTCGGTGAGCCAGTGCTGGCACGAGCCGGACGACATCCGGGTGGCGGTCCGCATGGCGCGCGAGGTACAGGCCGAGGCGCGCGACGACCCCACCTGCCTGCGTTTCGCTGCCCAGGTGCTGGCCTACAGCGGCAAGGACTACGACACCGCGCTCAGCACGATCGAGCGCTCGCTCCACCTCAACCCCAACTCGGCGCAGGGCTACACCGGCAGCGGCTGGGTCAATGCCTATGCCGGTCGGCCCCTGGTCGCGATCGAGCATTTCCAACGCGCGATGCGTCTCAGCCCGCTCGATCCCGAGAAGGGGATCGCTCTTTCCGGCATTGGTATGAGCTACCTCATGCTGGAGCGCTATGACGAGGCCTTGAGCTGGGGTGAGGAGGCACTGCGCGAGATGCCCGGCTACGGCTCCTCCTACCGCGTCGTGATCGGCGCCCATGTCGGGCTGGGACGCATGGAGGAGGCAGAAGCGGCCGCAAAACGGCTGATGGCGATATTCCCTACCTATACCGTCACGCTGCAGCGGGAGACCAATCCGTGGCGGGACCAGGCGTTCGCCTCACGCTACCTGGAAGCGCTTTCACTCGCAGGTGTGCCAGATTGAGGGCGGGGTCGCATGACATCGGCCCACCTCCGCCGTCAGCAGGCGCGGTGGCCGACGTGAGCTAGATCGAGCTTGAGGGCTTGGGCGGCCATCCACGCGTTTGGCTGCACGGGGCTGGCCGCTTCGGCGAGCAATGCGCGGGTGACCGGGTGCCTCGCCGCCTGCTTGCGGCTCGACACCTCGAGCTTCGCCAGCACCGCACAGACGTGATGGTCAACCGTCTTCGGTGCGATACGCAGCTGCGTGGCAATCTCCTTGTTGCTCAGATCCTCGCCCAGGAGAGCCAGGATGGCCACCTGCCGGCTGGTCAGTCCGACCGGGTTGTGCCGCGTTGCAGCGCGCGGGCCGCGAGGGATGCCGCGTGCGCCCTCCGTGCGCAGGTTGCGCCGGATCATTGCGGCCGCCGGCGCGGCCCCCAGCCCGGTCAGGATCTCGAGCGCCTGCAGCTGCGCTGCGCGGTCGCCATGTGCAAGGGCCAGGGCCTCCTCGTAGGGGCAGCCGATCCGACGCCAAGCCGCGGCGGCTCCCTGCCAGTCGCCGCCGATCTCCAGCCGGTAGGGCAAGGCCATTCCATCCAGCGGTTGATCGAGCGCGCCGGCCCGCCAGAGCCACAGACCCAGCTCGCCCAGCCGCCAGGGCTCAGGATGGCGCAAGGCCAGCACATAGGCTCCACGAACCTCGTCACGCACGCGTTCCCGGTCGCCCTTGAGCCAGGCGGCTTCAGCGCGGGCGGCCGAAATCGGCCCGATCTGCTTGATCTCGCCCGTGGCCCAGGCCCGCTCGCGCGCCTCATCGAGCAGCGGTCCGACCTCTGAACCGCCCTGACGCACGCGCACACTGCCGACAACGGCGGCAGCAACGAGCCAGGAATTCGCGCCGGGGGCCGCCCGCACCACGGCGCTGGCTTCGTCCTCCGCCTCCCGCCAGAGGCCCTGCTCGAGGCTGGCGCGCGAGCGCTCGGCCATGGCGAACAGCGTGTAGGAGTCCAGCTCATGCTCCTTGGCGTGGGTGAGACCGTCAGTGACCAGCGGTTCGAAGCGAGCGTAGTCCCGAACAACGAGCGAGTGGTAGGCTAGGTTGAGGTAGGCTCGAGCGACGTGCTCGTGCATGTCGTGTGACAGCGCAAGCTTGAGGCTGCGCTCGAGCTTGGCGCGCCCCTCGGGGTTGGCCATGAGCAGCTCGGCCGTACCGATGTTGTTCAGCGCGTGGACGATGGTCTCGATCAGGCCGAGTGGCTCAGCGATCCGCAGGGCGTGCTGTCCCCATTCGACGGCTGCGGCGCCGTCCTCCGCCAACATGTAGAGTTGCGACATCGTGCTGTAGGCCATGGCCAGCTCCCGTCCGGGTGGAAGCTGCTCGAGAACTCGCACGGCCTCGAGAGCGAGCTGCCGCGCCTGTTGACCGCGGCCGCGAATCCAGGCAAGGCGCGACAGCCAACGGAGGTTGTCGGCCGCCTTGAGCACTCCGATCACCTGGAGTTGCCGGCCCACGAGGCTCGTCATCACCCGCTCTCCGACTTGGCAGAAGAATGCACCTCGCCCAATAGTGACGAGAAGCCTGCCTGTTCCGTGTTTCACGCGTATTCCAGCAATCGCGAGGACTGTTTCAATTGTGTCGACCGGGCAGGATCAGCAGTCGGGGGGTCGGCGCTCCCGGCCTGCACTCAGGCCGAGAGAGGCAGGGAGGACGCCATGGCAGGGAGCGCGGCTTGTTCCCGAACGCCTGCCGCACCATGCTGCGGCCATGGCACGCCTGTTCCTTCGGACAGGCCAGTCGTCCGACGCGTGGGTCGGTTGGGCGTGCTGCGGCAATGGGCGGATTGCCGCGGAGCCCAGGAGCTGTAAGATTGTGGCAAGCGTTCTTGGGGATGAACGGCGGGCAATGTCGCTGAGCTAGGGGAATCCGCGGTGACGGTTTCACCCAAGCGGCAACCGGACCGCAGGCTCGCGACCGTCCTTGCTGCCGATGTCGTGGGCCCAGCGCAGCTCATGGGGCTGGACGAGATCGCGACCCTGCGCCAGCTCGAGGCACAGCTTGGCCTTCTGGTCGAACTGGTCGGCCGCCATGCGGGAGAGGTGGCCAACGCTGGCGGCGGCCGGCTTCTGGCCGAGTTTCCGAGCGCGGCCGATGCCATCGAATGCGCGATGGCGGCGCAGCGGCGGCTGGTGGAGGTCAATGCCGAGCTGCCGCCCGACCGCCGGCTCGAGCTGCGCATCGGCATCCATGCCGGCGACGTGAGCGCGCAGGGCGATGCCTTGTCGGGCGACGGCGTGACCATCGCCACCGGCATCCGGTCGGTGGCGGAAGCCAGGGGGATCTGCCTCTCGGCGACGGCCCTGGAGCTCGTCTACCGTCTGCTCCCGCACGGCGTGGTCGATCTCGGGCGCCGGCCCATCAAGAACCTGGCGGAGCCGATCAGCGTCTATGCCGTCGCCGGCTTCGGTGACGCAGCCGCGGCGCATCCCGCAAGGCCAGGCCGCGAGAGGCCCCTGCCGCTGCCCGACAAGCCGTCCATCGCCGTGCTGCCCTTCACCAACATGAGCGGCGATCCGGAGCAGGAGTACTTCGCCGACGGCCTGGTCGAGGAGATCATCACCTCGCTCAGCCGCGAGCGCTCGATCTTCGTGATCGCCCGCAACTCGACCTTCACCTACAAGGGCCGGGCGGTCGACGTGCGCCAGGTGGCGCGCGAGCTGGGCGTGCAGTACGTGCTGGAGGGCAGCATCCGCAAGGCCGGCACGCGCGTCCGCATCGTCGGCCAGCTGATCGATGCCGGCACCGGGCATCATGTCTGGGCCGACCGGTTCGAAGGCGAGATCTCGGACATCTTCGAGCTGCAGGACAAGGTGACCGAGAGCGTGGTCGGCTCGGTCGAGCCCAGCATCCGCCTGCAGGAGATCCGCCAGGCCCGCGCCAAGCCGACGAACTACGTCACCGCCTATGACCTCTACCTGCGTGCGCTGCCCGGCTTTTATGCCATGACCCGCGAGGGGTTCGCCGAGGTGCGCCGGCTGACCAACGAGGCGCTCAGCATCGACCCGGGCTTCAACCTGGCCAAGGCCCTGGGCGCCTATATCCGCAGCATCTCCGTGAGCCAGTGCTGGCACAAGCCGGACGACATCCGGGTCGCCATCCGCATGGCGCGGGAGGTTCACGCCACGGCGCGCGACGACCCGACCTGCCTGCGCTTCGCCGCCCAGGTGCTGGCCTACAGCGCCAAGGACTACGACACCGCGCTCAGCACGATCGAGCGCTCGCTGCAGCTCAACCCGAACTCGGCGCAGGGCTATACCGGCGGAGGCTGGGTGAACGCCCATGCGAGCCGACCACTCGTCGCGATCGACTATTTCCACCGCGCCATGCGGCTCAGCCCGCTCGACCCGGAAAAGGGCATCGCGCTTTCCGGGATCGGCATGAGCTACCTGATGCTGGAGCGCTTCGAGGAGGCACTGAGCTGGGCCGACGAGGCGCTGCGCGAGATGCCCGGCTACGGCTCCTCCTATCGCGTGGCGATCGGCGCTTTGGTGGGCCTCGACCGCATGGAGGAGGCGAAGGCCGCGGCCGCTCGCATGATGGCGCTGTTCCCGACCTTCTCGGTCTCCCTGCAGCGGCAGATCAATCCGTGGCGCGATCAGGCCTTCGCCGAGCGCTATCTTCGGGCCTTGCAGCTCGCCGGCGTGCCGGAATCCTAGCTGGCTGCCACCTCGGTGAGGACCGCCTGGGTGACCGGGTGCTTGGCCGCCTGCCTGCGGGTCGTCACCTCGAGCTTCGCCAGCACGGCGCCGACATGATGATCGACCGTTTTCGGTGCGATCTGCAGTGCCGCCGCGATCTCCTTGTTGCTCAGGCCCTCGACAAGCAGGCGAAGGATGTCCACCTGCCGCGCCGTCATGCCCAGCGGATTCTGCCGCGTCGTGGCGCGTGGGCCGCGGGGAATGCCACGCGCGCCGTCAGCCTGTAGTCTGCGCCTGATCATCGCGGCGGCCGCTACCGCCTCCAGAGACCGCAGAATGTCGAGGGCGCGC
>JBGAKU010000190.1:0-10880 GCA_044224255.1 Geminicoccaceae bacterium | reverse complement strand
GATCGCGGCGATCGGCTTGGTGATCCTGATGGTGTTCGCTGCGGCTGGCCTCGCCAGCGATGACCGAGACGCGGGAGTGAGAGGCGGTCAGCCCGGAATTGACGGTGGCGGAACACCGCACCATGGCGTCGGATTGACGCCTCGCGCTTCCGGTACGCTTCCGGTGACTGGGCTTCAGCGATGAGAGCGATGGGCGAACGTCGATAAATGCTTGATGCGACTGAGGAAATTGGTGGAGCCGATCGGGATCGAACCGACGACCTCTAGAGTGCGATTCTAGCGCTCTCCCAGCTGAGCTACGGCCCCACGCGTCGCGGGCCGTGGTATGGGGACGCGGCCAGGGTCTGTCAAGGGCGTCGCCCGGGCTGGCGCGGCCGGGGGACGCCGCTATAGTGCCGCCGCCCGTGGCCCGGGTGTGATGCGGGCCGACCCCAAACCGGCCGGTCCCGCCCATGTATGCGCTCCTGAACCTGTTCAACACGGTCATCTCGATCTACATCTGGCTCTTGATCGCGTCCGTGGTGCTGAGCTGGCTGATCGCGTTCAACGTGATCAACACGGGCAACCGCTTCGTCTATCAGGTGCGCGATTTCCTCTACCGGATCACCGAGCCGGCCCTGCGACCGATCCGCAACCTGCTGCCGAATCTGGGCGGGATCGACATCTCGCCGGTGATCCTGATCCTGGCGCTCTACTTCATCCGCGACCTCGTCTTCGAGCTGGTCCGCTACTGACCGTCAAGCTGCCGTTCACGGCGCGCGAGGACGGCATCGAGCTCGCCGTCCGGGCCACGCCGCGCGCCGCCAAGGCGGGGATCGGTGGGCTGGTCCAGGACGCGGCCGGAGCCGCCTGGCTGTCGGTGCGCGTCACCATTGCGCCGGACGGCGGTCGCGCGAACGCCGCGGTCCTGGCGCTGCTCGCCAAGGCGCTCGACGTGGCGCCGCGGGACTGCCGCCTCCTCTCGGGTGCCTCCGGGCGCTGGAAGCGGGTGCGAATCCAAGGCGACCCGGAAACCCTGGCACGCCGCGCGGCGGTGCTTGCCGCACCCTCGGACGGCCACTAGGGTCCGTCTCCGAACGGAGCCCGGGCGCTCGATCCGGGCCGATCAGGGAGAGCATGCGATGCAGCGTCGCCCACTTGTCGCGCTTCTGGGCGCGGCGGCCATCGTCTCGGTCCTCGCGGGTCAGCCGGACCCGGCGCAAGCGCAGGACTCCTGCACGATCGCGCTGATCCCAGGCCTGACCACCGACGCCTTCTACATCACGATGCGCAAGGGTGCCGAGATGGCGGCCAAGGCCGTCGGCTGCGAGCTGCTGTTCCAGGGCGCGCCCGAGTTCAACCCGACGCTGCAGGTCCCGGTGCTGCAGGCGGTCATCGCGCGCAAGCCGAGCGCCATCCTGATAGCACCCACGGACAAGCAGCAGCTGATCGCACCTTTGCAGCAGGCGATCGACGCTGGGATTCCGGTGATCACGGTCGACACCTTCATCGACGACGGGAAGTACCAGAACGGCGACGGCCCGGGCGACTTCCCGCTGTCCTACATCGCCACCGACAACGTGCTCGGCGGCTATCTCGCCGGCCTGGCGCTGGCCAAGCAGGTGGACGGCAAGGGCAAGGTCTACGTCTCCAACGTGAAGCCGGGCATCAGCACGACCGACCAGCGCGAGGAAGGCTTCAAGGCGGCGATGCAGAACTTCCCGGGCATCACCGTGCTCGAGACGCAGTTCAACGATGACGACGCCAACAAGGCCGCCTCCCAGGTGCAGGCGGTCTATGCCCGCAACAACGACCTCGACGGCGTGTTCGGCGCCAACCTGTTCTCAGCAATCGGTGCGGCCGACGGCGTCAAGGCGCTGGGCAAGCAGGGCGAGATCCGCGTGGTCGCGTTCGACGCCCCCAGCCGCATCGTCGACGACCTCAAGTCCGGCCTGATCGACCTCGCCGTCGCCCAGCACCCGGCCGAGATCGGCTATTACGGCGTGATGACCGCCTACGCCGTGATCCACGGCCAGTCGGTGCCGCCGCTCATCGGCACCGGTGCCACGATCATGACCAAGGGCAACATCGACGATCCCGACGTCGCCAAGTTCGTCTACAGCGACTGATCGCATCGACCCGTGTCGGCCGTTGCCAGGACCGCTGCTCCCGCCGAGCGGCAGCATCCCGCCCTCGCGTTCCTCATGGTCGCGTGGTCGTGGCTGTTCCTGCTCCTCCTGCTGCTCTTCTTCGAGACCTGGGCGCGGCTGGCCTACGGGGCCTCGTTCCTGCTCAACAGCTACAACCTGCAGAGCATCGCGATCTCGGCGGCGATGCCCTTGCTGCTCGGCCTGGGCCAGACTTTCGTCATCATCGCCGGCGGCATCGATCTGTCGGTCGGGTTCGTCATGGGCCTTGCCAGCGTGGTGATGGCGCGGACCATGCAGACCTTGACCCCGGTCGACGCCGCCCTGGCCTTGGGCGCGGGCCTGCTCGCCGCGATGCTGGCGGCACTGATCCCGGGGGCCATCAACGGCACGCTGATCTCGCGCCTGCGCGTGCCCGCCTTCATCGGCACGCTCGGCATGTACGGCGTCGCCCGAGGGGCAGGCTTCCTGACCGCCAACGGGACCACCGTCCCGGTCAACAATCCGCTCCTGTTCTGGCTGGGCAACGGCAGGCTGCTCGGCGTGCCGGTGCCGGTGGTGATCACCGTTGTCTTGGTGATCGTGATGCACTGGGCGCTGTCGCAGACCAGGTTCGGCCAGCACACCTACGCCATCGGTGGCAACCGCACCGCGGCGATCCGCGCCGGCATCAACATCCGCCGGCACACATTGATGCTGTATCTGATCAGCGCCGGCTGCGCCGGCATCGCCGGCATGATCTACACTGCGCGCTTCTCCGCCGGCGCGGCGCAGGGCGGCGAGCCCTTGCTGCTCGATTCGATTGCCGCCGTGGTCATCGGCGGCGCCTCGCTGTTCGGCGGCTCGGGCACGATCATCGGCACGGTCATCGGTGCCTTGATCATCGCGGTGATCCAGTACGGTTTGGTCTTCATCAATGTCGAGCCGTTCTGGCAGTTCGTCGCCGTCGGCGTCGTCATCATTGTCTCGGTCCTGATCGACCAGACGCGCGAGAAGCTGACCGGCGAGGCCCGCGATGCCGAATGAGCCCGTGATCCTCTCCGTCCGCGGCCTGACCAAGCGCTTCGGTGGCGTCACTGCGCTCGAGCAGGTCGGCTTCGAGCTGCATCGTGGCGAGGTGCTGGCGCTGGCGGGCGACAACGGCGCCGGCAAGTCGACGCTGATCAAGGCGATCTCGGGCGTGCACCAGCCCGACGAGGGCGAGATCGTCTACAAGGGCGAGCGGGTCAGCTTGCGCAACCCACGCCACGCCCGCGAGATCGGCATCGAGACGATCTACCAGGACCTGTCATTGGCCGACAATCTCGACGTCGGCGCCAACATCTTTCTCGGCCGCGAGCCCGCTGCCCCGTTGTTCGGCTTGATCCCGCGCCTTGACCGGCGGCGGATGCGTGAAGCGGCGCGCCAGGTTCTCGAACCGCTCGACGTCGATCTCGAGGAGAGGAAGCTGGGGCTGCCGGTCCGCGCCCTCTCCGGCGGTCAGCGCCAGGCGGTCGCCATCGGCCGCGCGATCTTCTGGAAGGCCGAGCTCCTGATCATGGACGAGCCCACCGCGGCCTTGGGCGTGCCCGAGCAGCGCAAGGTGATCGAGCTGATCCGCAGCCTGCGCCGGCAGAACGTGGCGGTGATCTTCATCAGTCACAACCTGGTCGACATCTTCGCCGTCGCCGACCGCATCCTGGTGCTGCGGCGGGGGTTGGCGGCCGGCGAACGCCGGCCGGAGCAGAGCAGCCACGACGAGATCGTGCGGCTGATGGTGGGGGGGTAAGGTCGGTAGCGAGCCTGCGCCGGCTCCCGGTCGCCCGACGTGACGATGGTCCCTTCCAACTCGACGACATAGTAGGTGCCCTCCTCCAGCAGAAAGTCGTCCATCGCGTCGACATGCGCGAGGAGGCTCTCGATCTGTGCCCTCCTGTAGAAGCTCGCTCTGAGCGTCGCCGGCCTACCGTCCAGTCCTGGCGGTACATGGTACTCCCATGAGTGGAATCGGACAGGTGTGGCCGAGCGGCGCGCGCCAACTCCCGTACGCTCGTGCCCGGTCGTTTCATTCCTGTCGCAAAGGAGGCGCGCCTCGTACCTTTCGCATCATATGGTCAGATCCGTGATCCTCACTCGCATAACTGAAACATCGTGTGACTGGAATGACAAATTCCAGAAGAAACGCTCGTAAATATTACGGCCGCTCCAGCAATGCTGGCTGGGGCGCACCAGAGCAATCTCTACCGAGAGGAAACATCATGTCCTCGAATCGGCTTCTCGCCGCCTCTGCCAGCCTTGCGCTCTCGCTGCTCGGCAGCCAGGCATTCGCCGAGGACGGCAAGGCCTACCCAGGCAGCGCTTGTCAGCGCCAGTTCGACCACATCGCTGCAACCATCAGCCGGAGCAACGCCAGCATCCTGAACGCCGGCTCGCAGCGGGTGAAGCTGTTCTGTCCGGTCACGAAGGACGTCGAGGCTGGCAGGATCAAGCGCGCCGAGATCGTGTACCTGGACGGGCACAGCCAGCAGAGCGTCACCTGTGAGCTGATGTCGCTCAGCCGCGAGGGCGCGGTGGTGCAATCGTCGGTTCGCAGCTCGAGCGCCGCTGGCGTGAACACGACGCCGCTGCCGCTCAGCTTCGGGATCCACGCGACGAACAACAAGGGCACCTACGTGCTCACCTGCGAGCTGCCGCCCTTCAGCGGCACTGGCGCCGTCGGCGCGTCGCACATCATCGCCTACAACGTCGTGGAGGAGTGAGCCTCCTTGGCCTCGGCCGATCGCGCGGGTGCCGCATGCCGGCAGCGGTGCCCGCGCGGTTGGAGAGACCCGATCCGAGCCCGCGCTAGCCGATTCGCCGGCCTGCTGCGCCTTGCGGGTCGCGCCCATGGGTGACATGCCCTATCCTATGCGGGTGAGCAGGGAGCCCGGTCGTGGACGTCGCCGGTTGGCTGGAATGTCTGGGCCTCGGACAATATGCCCAGACGTTCGCCGACAACGAGATCGATGCCTCACTACTGTCGGCTCTGACCGCCGACGATCTGAAGGAGCTCGGCGTAGTAGCGGTTGGCCATCGCCGCCGACTGCTGGAGGCGATCGCGGTGCTGCGGTCGGCGCCCTCGGCCGTGCGAGCCGGCGCGGACGGTGAGCGGCGGCAGGTATGCGTGCTGTTTGCCGATCTCGTAGGTTATACGGCGCTTGCGAGCGCCCTCGACGCCGAGGAGGTCCATGCCCTTCTGGGCGCGTTCTTCCAAACGGTGGATGAGCTCGTGGTCGCGCATGGTGGCCACGTCGACAAGCACATCGGCGACTGCGTCATGGCAGTCTTCGGCGCACCGGTCTCCCATGGCAACGATGCTGCCCGGGCCGTCGCTGCCGCGCTCGCCATCCGGGATGCCGTGCCGGGGATCGTGACCAACACCCGCCCGCTTGCGGTCCATATCGGCGTTGCGGGCGGGCAGGTGGTGGCCAGCGGCACGGGAAGTGCCATGCATCGCGAATACACGGTCACTGGCGATACGGTGAATCTCGCCGCCCGGCTCACCGATGCGGCGGCGCCCGGCGAGGTTCTGATCTCGCACAGCGTGTGGACCGACCTCGGAGGGCGTGTGGCGGCCGAGGACCGGGGCACGCTCGGGGTGAAAGGCTTCGGCACCCCGGTCCGGGCGTGGTGGGTCTCCCGTCTGAACGAAGCAGGCGCGGAGCGGAATCTGTTGACCGGACGACAGGTCGAGCTCGCCCAGCTTCGCTCGCTGCTGGCTGCGGTGGCCACAACCGGCCGTGGCGGTGTCGCCTTGGTCCGCGGCGAGCCTGGGATTGGCAAGTCGCGCCTGATCGAGGAGACGAGGCGGGATGCCGCAACGTTCGGGCTCGCCTGCCACATCGTCTGGGCGCTCGACTTCGGCGCTGCCACCGGCCGCGATCCCGTTCGGGAGCTGTTGCGCAGCCTGCTTGCCCTCGGTGTCGGTGGTGACGAGCGACGGGCCGCGGGACGGCTGGTGTCGGAGGGTGCGGTCGCGGAGGAGGACCAAGTCTTTCTCAACGATCTGCTCGACCTGCCGCAGCCGCCCTCGCTACGCGGCGTGTATGAGGCCATGGACAACGCCCGTCGCAATGTCGGCAAGCGGGCGGTGATGGCGCGGCTGGTCGAGCAGGCCTGCCGGTCGCAGCCGCTTCTGCTGATCGTCGAGGATGTCCATTGGGCGGATCGGATCACGCTGGCCCACTTGGCGCGGCTCGCCGCCTTGGCGGGAACTGCTCCGTGTCTGCTGCTCATGACGACGCGTCTCGAAGGCGACCCGATCGATCCGGCATGGCGTGGCCAGGCCGAGGGAGCCCCGTTGACGACCATCGACCTTGGGCCGCTCCCGCATGAAGACTCGCTGCTGCTTGCGCGGTCGCTTCTGGCCGGCAGCGGTGAGCTCGCCGATCGCTGCGTCGAGCGGGCGGCCGGCAATCCGTTGTTCATCGAGCAGCTGGCCCGGCTCGGTCAGGAGACCCAGGTTCTGGTCCCGGGCACCGTGCAGAGCCTGGTGCAGGCGCGCCTCGATCGCCTCGATCCGACCGACAAGGCTGCTCTGCAGGCGGCCGCTATTCTGGGGCAGCGCTTCGACCAGGCGGCGCTCGATCATATTCTCGACCGCCCCGGCTACGAGCCCCGCCCGCTGGTCAAGCGGCTGCTGCTGCGGCCCGACGAAGGGGCGAGCTTGCGATTCGGTCACGCCCTGGTCAGAGATGCGGTCTACGACTCCCTGCTGCGCTCGCGGCGGCGCGAGCTGCATCGGCGCGCCGCCAGTTGGTTCGCCGGCCGCGATCCCGTCCTATGCGCCGAGCACCTCGACCGAGCCGAGGCAGCGGAGGCTGCGGCCGCCTACCTCGAGGCCGCCAGCGCACAGCTTGGCGGCTACCGCACGGAGAGCGCCCGAGCCCTTCTCGAGCGGGGCCTCGCCCTGGCGTGCGAGCCTGGAGACGTCACTTCCATCTCGTGCCTGCTCGGTCAGACGCTCCTCGATCTGGGTGTCGTGACAGAGGCGCAGGCGAGCTACGGCCGGGCGTTGATGCAGGCTCAGGATGACAGGGCGCGCTGCGAAGCTTGGCTGGGCCTTGCCGCCTGCAAGCGGATGATCGACGACCTGAGCGGGGCGCAGGGCGATATCGAGCTGGCCGAAGCTGCGGCGAGGCGGCTGGGCCTCGATGACGTCCTTGCGCGGAGCCATTTTCTGGCCGGGAATCTGTGCTTTCCGCGCGGCGACATCGAGGGCTGCCTGAGCTACCACCGGCAAAGCCTGGGGCACGCCCGCTCCTGCGGCTCGGCGCAGCACGAGGCAGCGGCACTCGGTGGGCTCGGCGACGCCGACTATGTTCGTGGCCGCATGCTCTCCGCGCGGGCGAGCTACGAACGGTGTCTCGATCTGTGCCGGGAGCATGGACTGGGGCGCATTGCCGCCGCGCACCGGCAGATGCTTGGACTCACCCGCTTCTTCGGCGGCGATGTGCGGGCTGCCCTCATTGACGCGCTGGCCGCGGCCGAGGCGGCGAGGCATATCGGCCAGCCGCGTGGCGAGATGGTGGCCCACATGATCGCCGCGGAGATGCATGCCAACCTCATGCAGCTCGACGAGGCGATGGCGCAGCTCGGCGCGGTGGAGCAGCTGATTGGACAGCTCGGAGCCGCCCGCTTCGAGCCGCTGCGGCTGAACTGTCTCGCCAAGACGTTGCGGGCCATGGACCGCTGGGCCGAAGCCCTCCCGCTGCTGTGGCGATCGGTCGAGGCCAGCCGCGCGACCTCGCTCGCCTTCAGCGGACCGTCGGCGTTGGGTGCATTGGCGTTGACGACCGACGAGCCGGACGAGCGGCGCAGCGCCGTCGCAGAGGGCGAGGGCCTGCTCCGCGCGGGCTCGGTCGCACACAATCATTTTCGCTTCTATCGCGACACCATCGAAGCGGCCTTACGGGCGGCGGATTGGTGCGAGGCCGAGCGGCTGGCCGAGGCCCTGGCCGATTTTGCCGTTCCCGAGCCGCTGCCTTGGACGAGCTTCTATGCGGCCCGCGGCCATGCGCTCGCCCGGTGGGGTCGCGGGGAGCGCTCGGATGCCCTGCGATCCCGCCTCACCGGTCTCGCGGACGAGGCGAGCACTGCAGGATTGCTCCTGGCCCTACCGGCAATTGAGCGGGCGCTCGCCGACTAGAAGCTGAGCCAGACCCAGTCGTTCTCGAGACCGAGCATCAATCGTCCCGCCGAGACGTAGCGGGCACTCGACTTCGACGAGTGCTGCAGGAGGGTGTGGGTGTCGCGGAAGTGGCGCTCGAACGGCTGGCTCTCGCGGATTGCCGAGGCGCCGACGGCATCGTTGACGAGGCGAACCGCCTCGGCACAGGTCTCGGCTGCGAAGCAGGCGGCGAGCTGCAGGCGGATCTTGGCCTCGCGCGACAGCAGCCGGCCGGTGCGCTCGACCTCGGCATAGGCCTCGCCCGCCGCGGCGTGTAGCGTGTCGCGTGACGCATCGACCTGAGCCTTTGCCCTGCCCAGCTGGAACTGCGGCAGCTGCTGCTCGCGGAGTGGCACCGCGTTGTAGGCCGCGGTCTTGGCGCGGCACAGCTCCACCGCTTGGTCCACGGCGGCGGCAGCGGCTCCAACCGACACCGTCGTCTCGCCCATGATGCAGGTCCAGGGCCACATTCGGTACAGAGGACCCTCGAATCCGGGAGCCGGTGTCGCGAGTGGGCCGACCGGCGCCGTCATGTGGTCAGGCACGAACAGTTCCTGGACCTCGTAATCCGTGGAGCCGGTGCCCCGCATGCCGAGCGTATGCCAAGTATCCAGGATAGTTGCCTGTTCCCTTGGAAAGAACACGGCAAAAGGGGCCGCGCGCCCAGTTTCCGGATCCACTTTGGGGCTACCGCCCGCGTGCTCGATCGCCGGCATCGCGAGCCAGCGCGCGTTATGGCAGCCGCTGCCGAAAGGCACCCGACCGGTCACCCGCCAGCCGCCCTCGGCCCTGATCGCCGCGGCCGGCGGGTTGAGCGCGCCGGCGGTGGTCGGGGGGCCGTCTCGGAACAGCTCACGGGCGCCCTCGGGCGACATCCAGGCGGCATAGGCCGAGATGCACTGGTTCATGACCAGGTTCCAGGCGGCCGCCGTATCCGCCCGCGCCACGGCCTCCCAGACCCGCATCGCCTCGACGGGGTGCACTTCCAGGCCGCCATGTGCCCGTGGCGCCAGCATCGAGAACAGCCCGGCACCGTACATGGCGTCGTAGACGCCGCTGCCCAGGCGTCGGTCTGCTTCCGCTGCGGCGGCATGCTGTTGAATGAGTGGGCGGATTTCCTCGACGGCGTCGAGAAGCGTTCTTGTCATGGGTGCCTCCGGCGGCAGCCTCGGCCATGAAATTTCGGTAATCTATGCCAAGTCGAATGCAAACAAAAGCTCCTGACGGCAGCTTCCGGCGTTTGCGGCGGGCTTTGCGATTGCGGCCGGGAACTGACCGGCCGAGATCGGTGCAGACCGCCCACCCGGCGCCTCCGACCACGTCGGTGGTTGGATGCAGGGGAATCGCATTAGGGGTTTGTAGAATCTTTTTTCGTCGGGATCTGCTTGTGGCTGCCCCGAACGGCTTGGGAGGGGCGGGATGGAGCGGTTGCGGGCGTGCTTTGCGGATCTGGCTGATCCGCGCAGCGCCACGATCTCTTGGAGATCCTGCTGATCGCCTTGGCCGCGACCTTGGCCGGTGCCGAGACCTGCGTCGACATGGCGGCGTTCGGACGGGCGAAGGAGCCGTTCCTGCGTCGGTTCCTGTCGCTGCCGGGCGGTATTCCCAGCCACGACACGTTCTCGCGCCTGTTCCGTCTGCTCGACCCCGAGGCCTTCGAGGTTTGCTTCGGCCGGTTCGTGACCGCGTTCGCCGCCCAGCCCGGCGAGGTGGTGGCAATCGACGGCAAGACCGCCCGGCGCTCGTTCGATCGTCGGGCCGGAGCGGGGCCGCTGCACATGGTCAGCGCCTGGGCATGCGAGCAGCGTGTGGTCCTGGGCCAGCGCAAGGTCGACAGCGGCGCCAACGAGATCACGACGGTGCCGGAGCTGCTGGCCCTCCTTGCGCTGGAGGGGCGGATCGTCACCGCCGACGCGATGCACTGCCAGAAAGCCACCGCCCAGGCGATCCTCGACCGGGGCGGCGACTATGTCCTGGCCTTGAAGGGCAATCGGCCCGCGCTCCTGGACGATGTCCGCCGGATGCTCGACGATCCCGCCGCAGCGCCGGGCGTCGCCGAGGCCACCGACGGCGACCACGGCCGGATCGAGACCCGCCGGGCGGAGATCGTCCACGATGTCGCCTGGCTGGCCGAGGCCCATGCCTGGCCCGGAGTCCAGGCGATCGGCAAGGTCACCGCGACCCGGGAGATCGGCGGCGTGGCCACCCTCGCCACCCGCTACCTCCTGCTCTCCCGGCCTCTGCCCGCCGCCCGCTTCGCCGAGCTTGTCCGGATGCATCGATGCCAGCGGCATCGATCCGGTCCCGCAGGGACGCCAGCCCAAGGGCCGGCGAGGGGCAGATCGAGAACGCGCTCCATTGGGTGCTCGACATGGTCATGGACGAGGACCCGTCGCGCAGCCGCAAGGACCACGCACCCGAGAACCTCGCCCGCCTGCGCCGCTTCGCGCTCAACCTGATCCGCACCAACCCCGATCCGGGCTCGACCCGCGGCAAGATCAAGCGCGCCGCCTGGGACGACGCCTTCCTCCTCAAAATCCTCCAAGCCGCCTAATCCGATTGCCTTG
>JBGAKU010000189.1:0-10947 GCA_044224255.1 Geminicoccaceae bacterium | reverse complement strand
CGGCGGCGCGCTCGTCGGGGTCGAGGCCGCCGGAATCGGCCATCACCAGCAGCGACAAGGGCTGCCGCAGCAGCTCGAGCAGCGGCCCCTCGTGCACCTCCGCGAACGGGCGCAGCGCCCGGTCGATGAAGTACAGCTCCGCGAGCAGGGGCTGGTCCGCCGAGCTGCGTGGCGGGCCGACCAGCCCGACGCTGCGCCGGCGCCAGCGCTCGTCGAGCAGGAAGGTGCCGGCGATCCCCTGCGGCGGGCTGAGCTCCACCCGCGTGATCCGGTTGCGCAGGTCCGGTGGCAGCTCGATGCCGGCGGTCGCTATGCCCTCGCCGGCCGCAAGGCGGATCGGCACCCGTGCCACGGTCTCGCCGTCGGGGCCGATCGCGGCGACGTCGCCACCGCGCTCCACCCGGGCCGGGACGGCCGTGAGCTGCGCGGTCAGGCCACCGGGCGTCGGCTCGCCGAGGGACAGGACAAGCGGCAGGTCGGCATCGGGCTCCAGGCGGACCTGCAGCGGGCCGAGCAGCCGGAGCGCCGCGGCGAGGCGCTCCGCCTCGAGGCGGTCCTGCGCGCCACGGGCGATGCCGTCGCTGAGCCAGACCGAGCTCGCCTGCTCGAGCCCCGGCGTCTGGCCGAGGATCTCCCGTGCCGCCGCCCGGTCGACCGGCCAGGGTCGGGGCTGCCAGCCGGCCAGCGATTCCTGGGCCTCGCGCGCGCTCATCGGGCGCAGCTCGACCCGGTCGTCCGGGGTGGGTGCGGTCTCCAGCAGCATCACCGCGCGGCCTTCGCGGTCGGCCTGCTGCAAGAGCTCGCGGGCGACCGCGATCCGCTGGCTCCAATGTTTGGCGGCCGCCCAGCCATTGTCGACCACGAGGAGCAAAGGCCCGCTGCCGCCGAGCCGCGGGGCGGGGTTCAAGACCGGGCCGGCCAGTGCCAGGATCAGCAGGGTGGCGATCAGGAGGCGCAGGAGCAGCAGCCACCAGGGCGTGCGTGCGGGCGTGCGCTCGGGGCTGACCAGCTTGGCGAGCAGGAGAAAGGGCGGAAAGGCGACGCGGCGCGGGGCGGGCGGGGTCACGCGCAGCAGAAGCCAGATCGCCGGCAGCGTCAGGGCCGCGATCAGGAGCCAGGGCTGGGTGAAGGCGAAGGTGCCGAGGCTCAGCATCGTCAGGCCGTCAGCCGCGGCGCCAGCATGCCCATCAGGGCGAGCAGGGCCCTCTCGGCGGTGCCGTCGGTCCGATGGGCGGTGAAGCGCCAGCCCTGCCGGCCGGAAAGACCGGCCAGCATCTCGCGATGCGCCCGGAACAGGGCGGCGTAGCGCTCGCGGATGCCGCCGACATGGTCGATCAGCGCCTGGCCCTCGCGCTCCATGCCCTCGAACAGGATCCGGCCCTCATAGGGGAGCGCCTCCTCGGCCGGGTCGACGATCTGCATCAGGCAGGCGCGCGCGCCGAGGCCGCCGAACTGGCCGAACCGCTCGGTGAGCTGCTCGGGCGGCAGGAGAAAATCGGACAGCAGCATGAGGCGCGCGTGGCGGGGCAGGGACGGCAACGGGGCCGTGGAGACGCGCCGGTCGGCCGCGGCCACCAGGCAGCGGACGAGAGTCTCCATGCCGTAGCGGCCGGTGGCCGGCCGCTCGCCGCCCCCGAGGAAGGCGATCCGCTCGCCGCCGCGGACCAACAGGCCGGCGAGCGCCAGCATCAGCAGGGCCGCCCGCTCCCACTTGAGCGGCAGCTTCGGGCCGGAGCGGAACGCCATCGAGTCGGAGAGGTCGCACCACAGCCAGACGCTCTCGGCGGCCTCCCATTCCTGCTCGCGCACGAACAGATGACGCGACCGGGCGGACTGGCGCCAGTCGATCGCGTCGGCAGCGTCGCCGGCTTGGTACTGGCGGAACTGCCAGAAGGTCTCGCCCATGCCGGTGCGGCGGCGGCCATGGACGCCCGGGACGACGGTGGCGGCCACGCGGTCGGCCTCGACCAGCAGGGACGGCAGGCGCTGGCTCAGCGCCTCCGCGGCGAGGCGCAGCCTCGTCTGCTGGCGGCCCAGCGCGACCGCTGTCTCAGGCAACATGCCGGCAGAGGCGATCGATGACGTCGTCCACGCCGATGCCCTCCGCACGGGCGGCGAAGGTCACCGCCATGCGGTGGCGGAGCACCGGCCGCGCCAGAGCGAGGACGTCGTCGGGCGAGGGGGCGAGGCGGCCGTCGAGCAGCGCGCGCACGCGCACGGCCAGCATCAGGCTCTGGCTGGCGCGCGGGCCGGGGCCCCAGGCGATCTGCTGGGCGAGGCCCGGCAGCGCCTCGTTCTCCGGGCGGCCGGCGCGGACCAGGCGCAGGATCAGCTCGATGAGCTGCTCGCCGATCGGCATCCGCCGGACCAGCCGCTGCATCGCCGCCAGCATGGCGCCGTCCAGGACCGTGGCGGGCTGCTCCTCCACGCCGGTGGTCGTGGCGATGATCATGCGGCGCTCGGCCTCGAGCGAGGGATAGTGGACGTTGATCTGCATGAAGAAGCGGTCGAGCTGCGCCTCGGGCAGCGGATAGGTGCCCTCCTGCTCGATGGGGTTCTGGGTGGCGAGGACGTGGAACGGCGCCGGCAGGGCATGGTCCTGCCCCGCCACCGTCACCTTGCGCTCCTGCATCGCCTGGAGCAGGGCGGCCTGGGTGCGGGGGCTGGCGCGGTTGATCTCGTCGGCCATGAGAAGCTGGGCGAAGATCGGCCCGGGGATGAAGCGGAAGCTCTGGCGGCCGGTGCCGGCGTCGTCGAGCACCTCCGAGCCCAGGATGTCGGCCGGCATCAGGTCGGGCGTGAACTGGACGCGTTTCTGGGCCAGGCCGAGGACCACGCCCAACGTCTCGGCGAGGCGGGTCTTGGCGAGGCCGGGCACGCCGACCAGCAGCACATGGCCGCCGGCGAGCAGGGTGATCAGCGTGTCCTCGACCACCCCCTCCTGGCCGAAGATGACCCGCCCGATCTCGTGCTTGACCTCGTTGAGCTTGGCGATCGTAGCCTCGATCGCCGCGGCGATGTCGGCGTTCTCGTCGGTGATGATCGACACGCAGGACCTTCCGCTGAGCGGGCCAATACCCCTTAGTCAGGACGCTGCCTGGGGAATGGGGATTCGGCAAGCCGATTCACATAAGTCTCCTCTGCCGCACGGCGTGCACCTTGCAGTCGGGCTCACGGGCTCCCGGCCGCGGCGGCGTCGCGCGCCGCGGTGACCCGCCAGATCACATTGCCGACATCGTCGGCGACCAGCAACGCCCCATGACCGTCGACCGCGACGCCGACCGGGCGGCCCCGAGCCTTGCCATCCTCGGCGAGAAATCCGGTCAGCACGTCCTCCGTCCGCCCGGACGGTTTGCCGCCGGCGAAGGGCACGAAGACCACCTTGTAGCCGACCGGAACGGAGCGGTTCCAGGAGCCATGCTGACCGATGAAGGCGCCGCCGCGGTAGCGCTCGGGGAACGCATCGCCGTCGTAGAAGACAAGGCCGAGCGAGGCGGTGTGCGAGCCCAGGGCGTAGTCCGGGACGATCGCCCGGGCGACCAGATCGGGCCGCTGCGGCTCGACTCGCGCGTCGACATGCTGGCCGAAATAGCTGTAGGGCCAGCCATAGAAGCCACCCGGCTCGACCGCGGTCATGTAGTCGGGGACCAGATCGTCGCCGAGCTCGTCGCGCTCGTTGACCGCGACCCAGAGCTGGCCGGAATCGGGCTGCCAGTCCATGCCGACGGGATTGCGCAGGCCGGTGGCGAGGATACGGATCTCGCCGGAGGCGCGGTCAATCTCCAGGATCGCGGCGCGCCGCTCCTCGGCCTCGATGCCGTTCTCGCCGACATTGCTGTTGGAGCCGACGCCGACATAGAGGCGGGTACCGTCGCGGCTGGCCAGCAGGCTCTTGGTCCAGTGATGGTTGATCGGGCCGCCCGGCAGCTCGGCGAGCCGGGTGCCCGGAGCGGCGATCGCGGTCTCTCCCGGCTGGTAGGGAAAGTGCAGCACGGCGTCCGCATTGGCGACGTAGAACTCGCTGCCGACCAGCGCCATGCCGAAGGGCGAGAACAGGTCGTCGAGGAACACGGAGCGCGTCTCGGCCCGGCCATCGCCGTCGGCGTCGCGCAGCAGCGTGATGCGGTTGGCGCTTTCCGTGCCCGCGCCGACCAGCTTCTTCACCTGCTGCGTGACGAAGCTCTTGAGCCCCGTCGCCCCCTTGGGCGGGGCATTGGTCTCGGCGACCAGGACGTCGCCATTGGGGAGGACGTAGAGCCAGCGGGGATGGTCGAGGCCATCGGCGAAGCGCCCGACGGCAAAGCCCGCCGCCGGTGTCGGCTTCTGATCGGCGGTCCAGCGCTCGACCGTGGCGATGCTCACGGTCGGGATCAGGCTGGTCTCCGGCGGCGGCAGGGTCGGCGAAGGGCCGTACCCGTCGGCCTGCGTCAGGACAGGCGCCGCGCAGGCGGTGAGGACGGCGGCCGCCAGCGGAATGGCTCTACGCATCGGGTGTTCCGCCGCGATATGGAGATGGGTCGGTTCCCCTAATCGGCGGTCGCGGCGTGCGTTCCGCCCCGGTGCGGCGTAAGGGTGGCGCATGCGCAAGCCTTTCGATCCTGACGCGCTCCTGGCCGCGATCGCCCGCGGCGAGCGCTCCTGCGGCGATTTCCAGATGCGCATCGCCCGCGACGGGACTTGGTACTATCAGGGCACACCGATCCGCCGGCTCGAGCTGGTCAAGCTGTTTTCGACCGTGCTGCGGCGCGGGCCGGATGGGCGCTACTGGCTGGTGACTCCGGTGGAGCAGGGGCTGATCGAGGTCGAGGACGTGCCTTTCGTCGCGGTCGAGCTGCGCGGCGAGGGCGAGGGGCCGGGGCAATGCCTGCGCCTGCGCACCAATCTGGACCATTGGGTGCCGGTGGACGAGGCGCATCCCTTGGAGATGCGGCCGCAGTCGGATGGTGCCGCGGCACCCTACGTACGAGTTCGCGATTCGCTCGATGCGCGAATATCACGGTCCGTCTTTTATCATTTGGTAGAACTTGCGCAACCGGCGCCGAATGGTGTTGATGAGGTCGGTGTCTGGAGCAGCGGGCGCTTCTTCCCGCTCGGCACCGTCGACGGCTGATCATGGACGACGTGCCGGTCCGCACCGCAGGGATCAGGGATCGTGAGGCGCTGCGCGCCCGGCTGCACCGAGCCGGCGGCGACATCGACCACGAGGGCTGGCTGCTCGGCGACGAAGGTCACGATCGCGCGACGGGCGAGCGGCGGCCGGCAGCCGTGCTGCTCGGGCTGGTCGACCGGCCGGCCGGGCCCTGCATCATCCTGACCCAGCGCACGGCGCATCTGCGCGACCATGCCGGCCAGATCAGCCTGCCGGGCGGAAGCATGGAGCCGGAGGACGCCGGGCCGGCCGACGCGGCGCTGCGCGAGGCGCAGGAGGAGATCGGGCTCGCACCGAGCAAGGTCGAGCTCCTGGGCGGCCTGCGCCACTACGACACCATCACCGGCTTTCGCATCCACCCGGTGGTCGGCTGGATCGAGCCGCCGGTGGCGCTGCGGCCCGACCCCTACGAGGTCGCCGAGGTGTTCGAGCTGCCCTTGGGCTTCGCGCTCGACCCGGCCAACCATCGCCGCGACAGCTACGACCGCAACGGCGTGCGGCGTCACTTCTATGTGCTGCCGTTCGAGAACCGCTACATCTGGGGCGCCACCGCCGGCATCCTGGTGAACTTCGCCCGGTTGCTCGCCGACTGAGTTTCCGCCCGTGCGCATCCTGATCGAGGTCGTACTGCCGTTCCTGGCGCCGTTCGCCATCTTCGCGCTCTATCGCGTGCTGGTGACGAAGGGCCAGCCGATGCTGCTGCGCACGCCCTGGTTCGCCCTGACCGCGGCCGGGATGGCGCTCGCCTGTGCGGCCCTGGCCTCGATGGCCTTCATCGGCGGCGCCCCGCCGGGTGGGCGGTACGAGCCGCCGCGGGTCGAGCACGGGCAGATCGTGCCGGGCCGGGTGGTGCCGCAGTGAGCGCGCGGGTGCGGGCGCGCTGGCTCGGCGAGCCCGGGGTCGCGCGGGTGATGGCGGCGCTGGCCGTCGGCGGCCGGCCGGCGCGGTTCGTCGGCGGCTGCGTGCGCGACGCGCTGCTCGATTCGGGCGCCGACACGCCCGATCTCGACCTCGCCACGCCCGAGCGGCCGGAGCAGGTGATGCAGCTCCTCGCCGCGGCTGGGCTGAAGCCTCTGCCGACCGGGCTGCGCCACGGCACGGTCTCGGTCGTGCGCTGGCAGCGGCGGTTCGAGATCACCACGCTCCGCCGCGACGTCGCCACCGACGGCCGGCACGCGGTGGTCGAGTTCACCGACGATTTCGACGCCGACGCGGCGCGGCGCGACTTCACCATCAACGCGATGAGCTGCGAGGTGGACGGGACGCTGCACGACCCGATGGGTGGCCGCGCCGACCTCGCCGCCGGTCGGGTGCGGTTCGTGGGCGAGCCGGCCCGGCGCATCGCCGAGGATTATCTGCGCATCCTGCGCTTCTTCCGCTTCCATGCCCGCTTCGGGCAGGGCGAGCCGGACCCGGCAGCGCTCGCGGCCTGCGCCGCCGCGGCGGCGGGGATCGACGGGCTGTCCGGCGAGCGGGTGCGGCAGGAGCTGTGGCTGATCCTGGCGCAGGCCGAGCCACTCCGGGCCCTGGCGCCGATGGCGGCGACGGGTGTCCTCGATCGGGTGCTCCCTGGGCCGGTTCGGCCGGAGGCGCTGCGGCGGGAGGTGCTGGGCGCCGATTCCCTGCTGCGGCTCGCCGCCCTGCTGCGGCCGTCCTCCGCGGCGCGGGTCGACGCGCTGGCCGACCGGCTGCGGCTCTCCAATCAGGAGCGGGAACGGCTGGCGGCGCTGGTCACCACGCCCCTGCCCGAGGGCGGCGACCGCGAGCAGCGGCGGGCGCTGCACCGGCTCGGTGCCGATCGCTATCGCGATCTGGTGCGGCTGGACCTGGCGGCAGGCAGGCTCGCGGCCGAGGCAGGGCAGCATCGCCTCGCCCTGGCCGAGCGGTGGGATGCGCCGGCCTTTCCCCTGACCGGAGCCGACCTCTTGGCTCTGGGGGTGCCGGAGGGGCGGGAGCTGGGGCGGATCCTGGCGCAGATACGGGCGGCGTGGGAGGAATCGGACTTCGCCCTCGACCGCGCCGCCTGCCTCGCCCTGGCGCGCGATTTGACACCCTGAGCCGATGTCAGTATAGGGCGCGGCCTGTTCTTCTTCCGTCACCGAAGGTTCCACTGTGAAGCGCACGTATCAGCCGAGCAAGCTGGTTCGCAAACGTCGGCACGGCTTCCGCGCCCGCATGGCCACCGTCGGTGGCCGCAAGGTGCTTGCCAACCGCCGCAGCCGTGGACGCAAGCGCCTGTCCGCCTGAGCGGACGCGCGACGCATCCGAGACCAGCGTGGTCCGCCTGCGCCGACGCGGCGAGTTCCTGGCCGCGGCCCGGGGCAGGCGCGTGGCGAGCGAGGCGTTCGTCCTGCAATGCGTGCCCCGGCGTGAGCCGGAGCGCGCCGCCACGGTCGGCATCGGCCTCACCGTCACCCGCAAGATCGGCAACGCCGTGGTCCGCAACCGCGCGCGCCGCCGGTTGCGCGAGGCGCTGCGGCTCGTCTTGCCGGGGCCGGCCCGGCCGGGTGCGGATTATGTCGTCGTGGCGCGGCCCGCCGCGCTGACGCGCCCGTTCGCCCAGCTCCAGGACGATCTGCTCGGCGCCTTCGGCCGGATCGGGCGGCCGCGGCGATGAGCCCGCTCGCCCATCTCCTGGTCGGTGTCGCCACGCTCTATCGCTGGCTGGTCTCGCCCGTGCTCGGGACGAACTGCCGCTACTGCCCATCCTGCTCGGAATACGCTATCGAGGCGCTGCGTCGGCACGGTGCCCTGGTGGGGCTCTGGCTGGCGCTCAAGCGCATGCTGCGATGCCATCCCTGGGGCGGCCACGGCTACGATCCGGTGCCGCCGCCCGCTGGCGGCCGCTGAGCGCGGCCGTCCTCAGGAGTTCTCCGCCCCTATGAGCGACCAACGCAACCTGATCATCGCGATCGCCCTGTCGGTGGCGGTGATCTTCGGGTTCCAGTTCTTCTACGAGGCGCCGCGCCAGCGCGAGGCGCAGCAGCGGCAGGCGGCGCAGCAGACGGAGCAGGCGCAGCAGCAGAATGCCACCGCGCCCTCGGCCCCGGGCTCGGCCCCGAGCGCTGCCGGCGGTGTGGCACAGCCGATGACCCGGGCCGAGGCGCTGGCGGGCTCGCCGCGCGTGCGCATCGACAACGGCGCCGTCCATGGCTCGATCGCACTCAAGGGCAGCCGGATCGACGACGTCACGCTGCAGCGCTACCGCGAGACCGTCGAGCCCGACTCGCCCGAGATCGTGCTGCTCAGCCCGCCTGGCGCGCCCCATCCCTACTTCGCCGAGTATGGCTGGGTGGGTGACGCCAATTCCGGCACCGGCCTGCCGGGGCCGGACACGGTCTGGACCGCCGAGGGCGAGAAGCTGTCCGCCACCGAGCCGGTCACCCTGCGCTGGGACAATGGCGCGGGCCTGAGCTTCGCCAAGCGGTTCGAGCTCGATTCCGACTACATGTTCACCATCAAGCGGTCGGTGACCAACAACACCGACAAGCCGGTGACGCTCTACCCCTACGGCCTGATCAGCCGCTGGGGCACGCCGCCGACGCTCGGCTACTACATCCTCCACGAGGGCCCGCTCGGGGTGCTCGGCGGCAAGCTGGAGGAGTGGAAGTACAGCCACGTCGCCGAGGAGGGTAAGGCCGAGTTCGAGAGCACCGGCGGCTGGCTCGGCATCACCGACAAATACTGGCTCGCCTCGCTGATCCCCGAGCAGGACCTCGCCGTGAAGGCCGGCTTCCGGCACGAGGTCCAGGGCGACCGCTATCAGGCCGACTATCGCGGCGCCGCCGTCACCCTCGCACCTGGCCAGACCACGGAGGTCACCGACCGGCTGTTCGCCGGGGCGAAGGTCGTCACGCTGCTCGACCGCTACCGCGACGAGTACTCGATCCCGCTGTTCGACCGCGCGGTCGACTTCGGCTGGTTCTACTTCCTGACCAAGCCGATCTTCTACGTCCTGCACTGGATCCACGGGGTGGTGCTGAACTACGGCATCGCCATCCTGATCCTCACGCTCCTGGTCAAGGCCGCCTTCTTCCCGCTCGCCGACCGGTCCTATCGGGCCATGGCGCAGATGAAGAAGCTGCAGCCGAAAATGATGGAGCTGCGGGAGAAGCACGGGGACGACAAGGTTCGGATGAACCAGGAGCTGATGAACCTCTACAAGACGGAGAAGGTGAACCCCGTCTCCGGCTGCCTGCCGATCGTCATCCAGATCCCGGTGTTCTTCTCGCTCTACAAGGTGCTGTTCGTCACCATCGAGATGCGCCACGCGCCGTTCTTCGGCTGGATCCACGATTTGTCGGCACCCGACCCGACCACGCTGTTCAACCTGTTCGGGCTGCTGCCGTTCACCCCGCCGCACATGCTGATGATCGGCGTCTGGCCGCTGATCATGGGTGCCACCATGTTCCTGCAGACCAAGCTGAACCCGGCGCCGACCGATCCGACCCAGGCCAAGGTGATGCAGTTCCTGCCGCTGATGTTCATCTTCCTGTTCGCGACCTTCCCGGCCGGGCTGGTGATCTACTGGAGCTGGAACAACGCGCTCTCGATCGCGCAGCAGTGGTCGATCATGAAGCGGATGGGCGTGAAGGCGAGCTAGCCCGAGCATCAAGGGCGAAGGTGCGGCGGCCGCCAGCGCCGCCCACAACGCCACGGGCAATCGGGTTCGCGACTTGCCCGTCACGCCGGGCAAGGTGCTGGGCCAGGAGTGCCGGGCCCAGCCGGTCGATGTGGTGGATCTCCGGATCCATGGTAGGGTCGAGGACCCGCCAAGCCGGAGGCTGCCAATGCGAGCGGTCTCGTTCTGCGGCGCTTGGATCGCCGCCCTGTCTTGGACCTCGATGATGATCGTTTCGGGAGCAGCCGCGACCGGGCATGCCGCCGACCTCGCCGTCGAGGAGTTCATGATCTCCTCGGCCGACCCGGAGGTCCGGCTGTACGTCAGGAACAAGCATCGCCCAGACCAGCAGGACTTTGTCGCGGAACGCACGCTGCTCTTTGTCCACGGCGCTTCGCAGCCTGCCGAGGCGACCTTCGATCTCGCTCTGGACGGCCTTTCCTGGATGGACTTCATCGCCCTGCAAGGCTGGGACGTCTATCTGGTCGACGTGCGCGGCTACGGGCGCTCCACCCGCCCTGCGGAGATGGACCGGCCGCCCGAGGAGAACCCGCCGATCGTGCGGACCGACGTCGCGGTCGGCGACTTGGCCACAGCGGTCGACTTCATCCTGCAGCACCGCAACATTGCGCGGCTCAGCCTGCTGGGTTGGTCGTGGGGAACGACGCTCGTGGGCGGCTATGCTGCCCAGCATCCCGAGCGGGTCGAGCGTCTGGTCCTCTATGCCGCACTTTGGCTGAGCGAGGGCGTTTCCGCTCCGACGGGCGCGTACGTCGCCCTGCCGATGGAGGTGGCGCGGATGCGGCTGCAGGCCGGGGCGCCCGATGACGCGAAGGATGCCCTGTTGCCTGCCCCCTGGTTCGAGGCGTGGAAGGTCGAGGCGCTGGCCTCCGACCCGACAGGCGCAGCGCAGGAGCCGCCGGTGCTGCGCAGCCCCGCGGGCGCGCGCCAGGACCTGCACGACCTCTGGGGTGCCGGCAGGCCCACCTATGATCCCGGCGCGATCTCCGCCCCCACGCTCTTGGTAACCGGCGCCTGGGATCAGGTCACGCCGCCAGACCAGGCGCAGGGAGTCTTCGACCTGCTGGGGAGCAGGCTGAAGCGGTTCGTGCAGATCGGTGCCGCCACGCATCTTCTCATGCTGGAGCGGAACCGCGTGCAGCTGTTCCAGGAGGTC
>JBGAKU010000188.1:0-10963 GCA_044224255.1 Geminicoccaceae bacterium | reverse complement strand
GGACGAGGCGACCTGGGAGACGATGAGCGTCTTCTTCGCCACCGCCCGCGGCAGGGTCCGGCGCAACGAGCTGGCCGATTTCGTGTTCGTGCCGTCCAACGGCAAGATCGCGATGGGGCTGGACGAGGGCGACCGGCTGATCGGTGCCAAGGTCTGCGACGCGCAGCACGACATCGTGCTCGCCGCGCGCAATGGCCGTGCCATCCGCTTCCCGGTCGACGCGGTCCGCGTGTTCAAGTCGCGCAGCTCGGAAGGCGTCATCGGCATGGACATTGACGTCGCCGACGAGGTGATCTCGATGTCGGTGATCGACCATGTCGACCTCGCGATCGACGAGCGCGACGAGTATCTGCGGGTCAGCGGCGCGCGCCGGCGCCAGGGCGAAGACGGGGAGGGCGAGCCGGAGAACGGCGAGCTGGCGCTGCTCTCGACCGAGCGCTACGCCGAGCTGGAGACGCGCGAGCAGCTCCTGCTCACCATCACGGTCAACGGCTTCGGCAAGCGAACCTCGGCCTACGAGTACCGGGTCACCAACCGCGGCGCCCAGGGCATCATCAACATCGAGACCTCGCCCCGGAACGGGCAGGTCGCGGCGACCTTCCCGGTCGGCGAGGCGGACCAGGTGATGCTGGTCACGGACAAGGGCCAGACCATCCGCATCCCGGTCCACGACATCCGCGTCGCCAGCCGGAACACGCAGGGCGTCAAGCTGTTCTCGACCGAGCCGGACGAGCACATCGTTTCGGCTGCACGCCTCTCCGAGGCCGAGAACGACGGCGAGGCCGAGGCCGAGGATGCCGGTGACGAGTAAGGCAGCGGCCACATGCCCCCTGCCGACGGCGCAGGTCCTGACCTAGTGAAGCCCGCGACGGCCCTATCTCCTTGATCGAGGACCTGGTGATGACCCGCACCCGGATTGGCATCTACCCGGGCACGTTCGACCCGATCCATCTCGGCCATCTCGACGTGATCCGTCGGGCGACGGCGCTCGTCGACCGGCTGATCGTCGGCGTCGCGATCAATGCCGGCAAGGATCCGCTGTTCGGCCTCGACGACCGCACGCGCATGGTCGAGGCCGACATCAACACGCTCATGGCCGCCAACGCGCTCAACGGTGCGAGGATCGAGGTCAAGCCGTTCCAGAGCCTGCTGATGCACTTCGCGCACGAGAACGGTGCGGACATGGTGATCCGGGGCCTGCGCGCCGTCTCGGACTTCGAGTACGAGTTCCAGATGGCGGCCAACAACAAGCGCATCTATCCGCGCATCGAGACGGTGTTTCTGATGGCGTCCGAGACCAGCCAGTTCATCTCCTCGCGCTTCGTCAAGGAGATCCACCATCTTGGCGGCGACGTCTCCAGCTTCGTGACCCGCAACGTGCTCACGATGCTCGACGGCCGGCGCGGCCACGCGCCCGCCGATGCGGCATGACGACTATCTGGAGCTCGATCCGATGCTGACGACCCTTCTCGAGCCGGACCTGCGCCTGACCATCTGCGGGATCGAGGAGCTGGACGGGCACAGCACGGGTCAGGTCACCCATGTCCTGTCGATCCTTGATCCAGGCTATCCGGACCCGCGTGCTTTCGCCGCCTATGATCCGCACCACCGCCTCACCCTGCGCTTCCATGACATCATCGGGCCCTGGCCGGGCTGGGAGGCGCCGGAGCGCGAGCATGTCGCAGCGCTGATCGAGTTCGGTGAGGAGCTCGACGGGGCCGGCGAGAACCTGCAGCATCTCCTGGTCCATTGCCATGCCGGCATCTCGCGCTCGACCGCCGCGATGGCGACCCTGCTCGCGCGCCACACGCCGATCGGCGAGGAGGAAGGCATTTTCGAGCGCATCCGCCAGATCCGGCCGATCGCCTGGCCCAACTCGCGCATGATCGGCTTCGCCGACGACATTCTCGGCCGCGGCGGCCGCCTGAACGCGGCGCTGCGCGAGCACTATAGATGGCAGAAGCCGCGCCGGCCCGACTTCATGGAGGAACTCAAGCGCAACGGCCGCGGTGCGGAGGTGCCGGAGTAGGCACCCGGCGACCGCAAGCCCCGCTTCAGCTCCCGGCGAAGCGCTCGCGCGCCCGCGCTGCAGTGTCGGGAAAGTCCGAGAACACGCCGTCAACGCCGAGTCGGAAGAACTGCAGATACTCAGCGCTGGGGTCGTTGCCGTACTCCTTGGCCAGGAACAGCGGCTCGTCGCGGAACGTGTAGGGATGCACCTTGAGCCCGGCCGCGTGCGCGTCCGCGACCAGCGCGTTCGCGGCGCCGAGAACGCCGTCGGTCTCCGGCAGGATGGTCCGCTTCCACGGGCCGATGCCGTAGGCGTAGGTGGCGATCTCGGCGAGAGCAGCGGGCTGCATCAGATCGCCGTAGGTCGTCTTGGCGCCGGCCTTGGCCAAGTCGTAGGGCTGGGTGTCGAAATCGTCCATGAGCTGCACCAGCCGCACGCCGGTCATGCCCTTGAGCTTCTTCAGGTTGCCGGTCTCGAAGCTCTGGATGAAGACGGGTGAGGTCGGCTGGTTCAGGCCGTTGCGGTCGAGCACGGCGACCAGTGCCGCGTCGATGTCGAGGCCATGGTCGGCGAAGTAGGTCGGGTGCTTGGTCTCGGGATAGATGCAGATCTCGCGGCCGAACTCGGCGGAAGCTGCCTTGGCGAGGTCGATCACTTGCTGCAGGGTCGGAATCTCGTAGATCCCGTCCCATGCCGCGGCGCGATAGGCGCGCGGCTGCTTGGCCTTGAGCGTCTTGATCTCGGCCAGCGTGAAGTCCTCGGTGAACCAGCCCTCGACCGCCTTGCCGTCGAGCTGCTTGGTCGTCTTGCGATCGGGGAACTTCTCTGCCACGTCCGTCGTGGCGCCGATCTCGGGCTCGTGCCGCACGACCAGCTCGCCGTCTTTGGTCATGACGAGGTCCGGCTCGATGCAGTCGGCACCCATCTCGATGCCCAGCCGGTACGCGCCCAGAGTATGCTCGGGGCGATAGCCCGACGCACTCCGATGCGCGATCACGAGCGGCCGCTCGTCGGCAGCCAAGGCGGGAATGGCTGCCAAGGTCGACATGATTGCCAGCAAGGTGGTCGTCGCGGTCAGCTTCTGTCGCATGGTCTCTCTCCAGCTGCGGCTCGAGCGGCACCTAGCCAACCGGCGATGACGGATCGGTAGCAGTGCGATGGCATCGTGATTGCAGTGTGGCACCGAATTCGGTTATTGCTCCCGCGTGAGCTGAACGAGATCACGTCAATGTTTGCGCCACGCACCCAACTGTTCTGGGAACGGCGTCTCCACCAAGGGAGATGCTGCGTAGGTCGCGTGCGCGGCCCTCGCTAGAGCTACCGCTCCGCCCATCGCGATTGGTTGTGACGCGCGGGCCGTTGGGCCTGCTGCGGGGAATGACGATGGACAACTCGTTCGACCAGGGCCTCGGGCTGGCTCGCACCGCCTATGACGCCCGCGACTACCGCCTCGCTTTCCGGCTTTATCTGCGGCTCGCCATGCAGGGCTGCGTCCCCGCACAGCGCTGGGTGGCGTTGATGCTCGATGTCGGGGAGGGCTGCCGCAAGGATCCGGCCGTGGCCGCCCGGTGGTATCGGATGGCCGCCGAGCAGGGCGATGCCCAGAGCCAGAACAATCTCGGCGTCGACTACGCCATCGGCGAAGGCGTCCGCAAGGACATGGCCGAGGCCGCCCACTGGTTCCGGCGCGCGGCGCAACAGGGCCATGCCTACGCGCAATCGCACCTCGGCAGACTTTATGAGCATGGCGAGGGCGTGCCGCGCGACTGGCGTCGAGCGATCCATTGGTATCGCCTCTCGGCCCTCCAGGGGCGCTGCGAGGCGTCGGCGCGCCTTGCCGGTCTGCTCGCCCGGATGGCGATGGCAGCCGAATAGGCGACGCTCAGGCCGTTGCCGTGAACAGGTAGTAGCCGATCGCCGCGAACAGCCGGCCGCGTGCCTGCAGCTCGGCGATCGTGCTGCTCCACCGCTCCAGGCCGGCGGCGTCGATCGCCCCGGCCTGGAGGGCGGACCGCCCGGTCTGGGTGAAGTAGCCGGCGGCGAGGTCGGGTGTGAACCGCACGATCCGGGTCGCGGTCTCGATGTCGCGAAAGCCCTGATCGCCGAGCATCGCTGCCAAGTCGCGCACGAGCCAGCCCTGCGGCACGTTCGCGTCGCACTCATGATCGAGCACCGTGCGGGCCAGCGCCCGGTCCGGCACGTTGATCACGTTGGTGCCGAAGTCTGGCTCGATGATCGCGATCCGCGCGCCAGGCTTCGCCACCCGCCGCATCTCTGCCAGCGCCTTGGCGGGCTCGGGCAGATAGACCATGACCCGCTCGGCGCGGACGATGTCGAAGCCGTGGTCGGGGTAGGGCAGGGCCTGTGCGTCGCCCGCCCGCAGGTCGATCTCGAGCCCCGCCGCCGCGGCACGATGCTGCGCCAGGGCGACGAACTCCGCGCTCTTGTCGATCCCCGACACGCGTCCGCCCGGTCGCACCGCCTCGGCCAGCCGCAGCGTCTCCAGCCCGAACCCGCAGCCGACATCGAGCACGGCCCGACCCGGCATGGTCCGGGTCCGCTCCCGCGCCAGCACCTTCAGCTCCTGCAGCTCGCCCAGCGCGTCGAACGCCTCCAGCGCCTCGACAAAGGCCTGGAACGCAGCGCCATGGTCGGCCTGGGTGAACTCGCGCAGGGAGATCGCACCTTCGTTGGTCATGCCGGCAGCCCCCGTCCCGGTCCACGGTTGAGGCTATGCCTCACGGCACGCCACCGCCAGCGCTTGACCCCGCTCCACCCATTCCCTATCCGGCCTCGTCCCGCCACCGGAGCCCCATGCGCGTCGATCTGTTCGATTTCGACCTGCCGCCCGAGTTGATCGCGCAGGCGCCTATCAGGCCGCGCGATTCGGCGCGGCTGCTGCTGGTCGACGACGGCCCGCTGCGCGAGCGTGAGGTGCGCGATCTGCCCGACCTGCTGCGGCCGGGTGACCTCCTGGTCCTGAACGACACCCGCGTCCTGCCTACGCGCTTCTTCGGCCGCCGGGGCGAGGTTGCGGTCGAGGTCACTCTGATCGAGCGCATCGGCGGGGATGCCTGGTGGGCGCTGGCGCGCCCGGGCAAGCGCCTGCGCCCCGGCGATGCGGTCGAGCTGGCGCCGGGGCTTGCGGCGACGGTTGCCGGCAAGGATGAGGAGGGCAGGGTGCGGCTCGACTTCGCCCTGGCGGGCGAGGCGCTGCTCGCGGCGATCCGTGCTGCGGGTGCCATGCCCCTGCCGCCCTATATCCGCCGGCCGAAGGGCGGCGATGTGCACGACGCCACCGACTACCAGACGGTATTCGCCCGGCGCGACGGTGCGGTCGCGGCACCCACGGCCTCGCTCCATCTGACCGAGGCGTTGCTGGCGCGGCTGGACGCAGCCGGCATCCGCCGCTGCTTCGTCACGCTGCATGTCGGCGCCGGCACCTTCGCGCCGGTCAAGGCCGAGGACACCTCGGAACATGTGATGCATGCCGAGTGGTGCGAGCTGCCCGAGACGACGGTGGATGCCATCGCGGCCACCCGGGCTCGAGGCGGCCGGATCGTCGCCGTCGGCACCACCGCCCTGCGCACCCTGGAGTCCCGAGCCGCGCCCGATGGCACGATTCTCCCCGGCTCCGGCGACACGCGCCTGTTCGTCACGCCGGGCTACCCGTTCCGTGTCGTCGACCTGCTGCTGACCAATTTCCATCTGCCGCGCAGCACGCTGTTCATGTTGGTCGCCGCCTTCGCCGGCCTCGAGCGGATCAAGGCCGCCTACACCCACGCGATCGCCGAACATTTCCGCTTCTTCAGCTATGGCGACGCCTGCCTGCTCACCCGGATGCCCGCATGATCGGCTTCGACCTGCTCGCCCGCGACGGTGCTTCCCGCCGCGGCCGGCTCACCACTGCCTTCGGCACCATCGAGACGCCGGCCTTCATGCCGGTCGGCACCGCGGCGACGGTCAAGGCCGTGACATTCGACATGGTGGCGGCGACCGGGGCCGAGATCGTGCTCGCCAACACCTATCACCTGATGCTGCGGCCCGGTGCCGAGCGCGTCGCCCGGCTCGGCGGCCTGCACCGCTTCATGCGCTGGGACGGCCCGATCCTGACCGATTCCGGCGGCTATCAGGTCATGTCGCTGGCCGAGCGCCGGAAGCTCGACGAGCGCGGCGTGGTGTTCAGCTCGCATCTCGACGGCAGCCGCCACGAGTTGACGCCCGAGCGCGCGGTCGAGATCCAGCATCTGCTCGACGCCACCATCACCATGCAGCTCGACGAATGTTTGAAGCTCCCGGCGTCGGAGGCCGAAGTTGCCCGCGCCATGGAGCTGTCCCTGCGCTGGGCCGAGCGGTGCAAGGCAGCCTTCCTTCGGCGTGACGGCTACGGTCTATTCGGGATCGTCCAGGGCGGCACCGATTTGGGCCTACGCCTGCGCTCGGCCGAAGGCCTCGTCGGCATCGGCTTCGACGGCTACGCCGTCGGTGGCCTCGCCGTCGGCGAGCCGCAGGAGCTGATGTTCGCAACCCTGGACGCCACCTGCCCGGCGCTGCCGGCCGCGCCCCCGCTACCTGATGGGCGTCGGCAAGCCCGCCGACATCGTGGGTGCGGTGCAGCGCGGGATCGATATGTTCGACTGCGTCCTGCCGACCCGCTCGGGCCGCACCGCCCAGGCCTTCACCCGCCGCGGTACGGTCAACCTCAAGAACGCCCGCCATGCCGACGATCCACGCCCGCTTGACGAGGAGTCCACCTGCCCGGCCGCGCGCGACTACTCCCGCGCCTACCTGCACCACCTGGTCAAGTCGGATGAGATCCTCGGCGCGACGCTGCTGACCTGGAACAATCTCTGGTACTACCAGGACCTGATGCGGGGCCTGCGTGCCGCCATCGAGGCAGGCCGCCTTGCGGAGTTTGCAGCCACCTTCCACGCCGAGCAGGCCAGGGGTGACATCCCACCCCTGGCCTGAAGGTCACTCAGGCCGCCTTGGGCGCGCTGCCCAGCGCCTCGTAGCAGGCGGTCTCGAACGCGATGTAGCCGCCGAACGAGGCGGGATCGCCGAAGGGTAGGATCTGCGTCGCCCAGAATCCGCCGACGCCATTCCTGCGGTCGATCCAGTAGAACAGGTTGGCGAGCCCGGCCCAGCCGAGCGCACCCGCCGGCCGACCGGTGGGTGCGGTCTCGTCGTTGACCATGAAGGTGAGGCTCCAGGACTTGGACAGGCCCGGGAAGAACTCGGCATCGTTCGATAAGGATGGGATCACGCCGGGCAGCACGGTCACCTTCTTGTCGCCCAGGTGATTCTGCTCGGCCATCCGCACCGTCTCGGGCTTGAGCACCTGGCCGTGCGGGCCGCGGCCGTCGTTCAGCCACATGCGGATGAACTTCATGTAGTCGCCGACCGTGCCGTAGAGCCCGTGCCCGCCCATGTCGATCTCGGGCGGCGAGGGCAGCTCGAACGCCATCGCCGTCAAGGAGCCGTCGGCGTTGCGGGCGTGCATCCCGGCCAGCCGGGCGCGTAGCCCGTCGTTCAGTACGAAGGTCATGTCGCTCATGTCGAGCGGCTCGAACAGCTTTGCCTGCAGCACCTCGCCCAGCCGCTTGCCGGTGATCCCCTCGACCACCTGCCCACACCAGTCGATGTTCGAGCCGTACTCCCACTTGTCCCCCGGATCGAATAGGAGCGGCGTCATCAGGGCTGCCTTGCTCGCCGTGATGACGCTCGGCTGGCCCTTCTCCTGCGCCAGCCGGTTGTAGGTCTCGTTGAAGAAGTCGTAGCCGAAGCCCGCCGTGTGCAGCATCAGCATCCGCGTCGTCACCGGCCGCCTTGGCGAGCGCAGCTTCGGTGCCCCGCTGGCATCGAAGCCCTCGATTACCTGCAGCTTGCCGATGTCCGGCGCGTAGCGGCTCGCCGGCGCGTCGAGGTCCAGCTTGCCTTCCTCGACCAGCTGCAGGATCGCCGTGCCGGTGATCGCCTTCGTGGTCGAGAAGATCGCGAACACCGTGTCGGTGGTCATGGGCTGGCCACCGCCGATGACCCGCTCCCCCGTCGCACCCTCATAAATGTTCCGCTCCCGGTCGGTGACCATCGCCACCACCCCCGGCACGCGGGGCACGCCGGACACCACGCCTTGCAGGACCGATTCGAGCCTTTGCGTCAAGTTCACGACCTGCCTCCCCGATGTTCCCGATCAACGCATCGCGAAGCCCTGGTAGCCGGCGTCCGCCACCTCGGCACATTTGCGGCGGTAGGTGCCGACTCCACCCGTGTAGGACAGCACCCGCCTCGGCTTGCCGGCCACGTTCGAGCCAAGATACCATGAATTGGTGCGTGCGATCAGCGTGGCGCTGGCGGTCGCCTCATGGTGATCGATCCAGGCCTGCTCGGCCTCCGCCGTCGGCTCGATGACGCTCGCTCCACGCTCGCGCATGTGGGCGATGCAGGCGCTGATCCACTCGGTCTGCTGCTGCAGGCAGGTGGCCATGTTGCACAGGGCCGCCGAGGGTGCGAGCGGCACGGCGGTCGTGAACAGGTTCGGGTAGCCGTGCACGCCGAGGCCCATGGTGGTGCGGATGTCGCGGCTCCAGTCCTCCTTGAGCGAGCGCCCGTCGCGGCCGCGGATATCGATCCGGGTCAAGGCACCCGTGCCGGCGTCGAAGCCGGTCGCCATGATCACCACGTCCAGCTCGTGGACGGTGCCGTCCGCAAGCTCGATGCCCTCGGGCCGCAGCTTGGCGATCGGGTTGTCCTGCACCGGGACCACCTCGACGTTCGGTCGCAGATAGACCTCGAGATAGTTGGTCTCCAGAGGCACGCGATGGGTACCGAAGCCGTAGTCCTTGGGGATCAACACATCGCACAACCGGTCCTCCTTGAGCCGCGCGCGCATCTTCTCGCGCACGAACTCGGAGATCTCCGCGCTGACCGCCTCGTCGAAGAACATCTCGGCGAACGACGCGAGCCAGAGCTTGAGCGAGCCATTGGCGTGAATCTCCTCCAGCCGCGCGCGCCGCTGCTCCGGCGACAGATCGGCCCAGGCCGGCCCGAAATCGTACTCGAAGCCGGTGAAGGTATGGGGGATCGTGGCCTTCAGCTCCTCGAACCGGCTCTTGTATGCCGCGACGTCCTCCTCGCTGTATTTCGGGTTCTTCATCGGCAGGACGTATTGCGGCGTCCGGACGAACACTTTGAGCTCGCCGACCTGGTCGGCGATCGTCTGGATCACCTGGATGCCGGTGGCGCCGATGCCGATCACGCCGACGCGCTTGCCGGCGAGCTCGATCGGCTCGCGGGGCCAGCGGGCAGTGTGGAAGACGTGTCCCTTGAAGCTGTCCTGGCCGGGGAACAGATCGGCGAGCGGTGCCGACAGCATCCCGCAGCAGGTCACCAGGAACCGGGTGTCGATCACTTCGCCGCCGTCGGTCTCGACCGTCCAGCGCCCGTTGCGCTCGTCCCAGGTGGCACGGGTGATCGTCGTGTCGAGCTGGATGTCGCGCCGCAGATCGAGCCGGTCGGCGATGTAGTTCATCCAGCGCTCGATCTCGGGCTGGCCCGGGAACCGCTCGCTCCAGCTCCAGCCTTTATAGAGCTCCTCCGAGAACAGGTACTGGTAGATGTAGCACTCGGAATCGAAGCGCGCGCCGGGGTAGCGGTTCCAGTACCAAGTCCCGCCCACGCCCGACGCGCGGTCGTAGGCGCGGACCGCGAGGCCCTGCTCGCGAAGCTGATGGAGCTGGTACAGGCCGGCGACCCCGGCCCCGATGATCAGGGCGTCGAGCGGCGTTGCGGCAGTTGTGGGCCCGTTTCTGCCCGCCGTCGTAGCGATCTCGTCCATGCCATTCCTGCCTCCGCTGGCCGCCTGCCCCCTGCCGGGGCTCGGGCGGCGTGTGGGCTGAAGGCTAGCTTGTCGCCCGCCCTCGGTCTTGAACGCCTCGGGCAATCGCTTGAACGATTCGGGCACTTGGTCTTGTATTCGCGCCCGATCCTCTTCCGCAGCCCGGCGGCGAGACCGGGGTGATCAGGGAGAACGGCCCTTGGTCGAGCCGATCGCTTCCGCCGACCTGCCGAGGTGGGTCCCGGGCTGCCTGCTGCGCAGCAGCGACGACCTCGGCTGGAAGGGCGTGATGCTCCGCTCGTTCGCCTATCGCGGCCAGGACGTCCTGGTGCCACCGATGCGCGACTTCATGCTCGTCGCCTACCAGACCGGTGTCACCCCGATGCAGCGCCGCTTCGACGGCCGGTGGAGCAGCACCACATGCGGCCCCGGCGCCGTCTCCCTGCTCACGCGCTCGCAGCGGTCGCACTGGCACTGGACCGAGGACGTGGCCGTCACCCACCTCTACCTCGCCCAGGGCTTCGTCTCCGACGTCGCGGTCGAGGTGTCCGGGCGCGCGGTCGCGGAGGTGACGCTCGCCGACGTGCTGCGCACCGACGATCTGGCGATGGCGACGGCGATCGCCGCCATCTCGGCCGAGGTCGACCAGGCTGGCCTGGGCGGGACCCTCTATGTCGACGCCGTCGCCCGGCAGCTCGTAATTCTGCTCCTGCGCCGTTACGCCTCCCTGAACTTTCGACTCAGGGACGAGGAGGGGATGCTGTCGGCGGCGCAGCGCCGCACGGCCTTGGAGTTCATCGACGCCCACCTGGACGATCCGCTGTACCTCGAGGAGATCGCGTCCGAGGTGGGCCTGGGCGCCTGCACCTTTGCCCGTCGGTTCCGCCGCACGCTGGGCATCGCACCCCACGCCTACGTCATGGAGCGTCGGCTCGACCGCGCCCGGCGCCTGCTCGCCGAGACCGGGTTGCTGACCAAGGAGATCGCGGCGCTGTGCGGCTTCTCCGATCAGGCGCACCTCACGCGCCTGTTCGCCCGCCGGTTCGGCACGACCCCCTCGGCCTTCCGCAAGGGCGACCGGCCCGAGGGCTGATCGCCCCTTGCGGGTCGCGATC
>JBGAKU010000187.1:0-11023 GCA_044224255.1 Geminicoccaceae bacterium | reverse complement strand
CCAACGGGTCCAGGAACATCGACCCATGGACCCGACCAGAAAGTGAAAGGATACTGAGCTAAATTCGCCGACTGCGGGATGTCGACGGGAGGGACCCATGCGTCGAGATCTGGCCGTCGGAGCTGCGTTGCTGGTGTGCACGACCCTTCTGGTCAGGCCGGGAGCGGCTGCGGACTGCGCGGCCGGCTTCATGAGCGGTGCCGCCGCCCTGCGCAGCGGTGCTGCGGACGACCGGCCGGGGCTGTGCCGCCAGATCCTGCCGCGCGACCTCGCCCCGCCCACGGCGAGCCACAGCAGCTTTCCGCTGATCGTGAGCCCGCCGGCCGGCTGGCTGCCGAAGGTGCCGCCGGGCTTCATCGTCTCCCGCTTCCACCGCGGGGCGGACGCGCCGCGCCTGCTGCGTACCGCGCCCGGCGGCGAGATCTTCGTCGCCGAGAGCCGGGCGGGGCGGATCCGGGTGCTCACGCCGTCGGGGTACTGCAGCCTGGGCTCGGCCTCGGTGTTCGCGTCCGGGCTCTATCTGCCGTTCGGGATTGCCTTCTATCCGCCCGGCCCGCAACCGCGCTGGGTCTATGTCGGCGAGACCGGGCGGGTCGTGCGCTTCCCCTATCGCCCGGGCGACAAGGTCGCGCGCGGCCGGCCCGAGCTGGTCGCCACCCTGCCGCAGGGGGCCGGCGCCCTGCCGGGGCGTGGCCACTGGACCCGCGACATCGTCTTCAGCCGCGACGGCCGGACGATGTTCGTGAGCGTCGGCTCCTACTCCGACGCCCAGGCCGGCGGCGAGGACGAGCGGCAGCGCGCGGCGATCCTGGCCTTCGACCCCGACGGCACGAATCGACGCATCTTCGCCCGCGGCCTGCGCAATCCGGTGTCGATGTCCATCTCGCCGGTGACCGGCACGCTGTGGGCGTCGGTCAACGAGCGCGACGGTCTCGGCGATCTGCTGGTGCCGGACTATGTGACCGCGGTTCAAGCCGGCCAGTTCTTCGGCTGGCCGTGGTTCTACATCGGTCGGCACCGCGACCGGCGGCCGGCCTCCGATCCGCCCGCGAGCCTGCCGCCGGTAACCGTGCCGAAAGTCCTGCTCCAGGCCCATGCGTCGAGCCTGGGCTCGGCATTCTACACCGGCACCCAGTTCCCGCGCGACTATCGCGGCAACCTGTTCGTGGCGCAGCACGGCTCGTGGAACCGCGCCCAGCCGACGGGCTCGAAGGTGATCCGGCTGGTGTTCACCGAAAGCGGCAAGGCGCTGCCCCGCTACGAGGACTTCATGACCGGATTCAACGTGGCGGGCTCGAGCCACGACGTGCGCGGGCGGCCCGTGGGCGTCGCGGTCGGCACCGGGGGCTCGCTCTACGTGTCCGAGGACGCGAACAACAGCATCTACTGCGTGCGTGCTGCCGGCTCTTGAGGGCCGGGCCTAGAGGCCTAGCTCCGACAGGCCCGCATGGTCCGCCGGCCGTGGCCCCAGAGGCCAGCGGTACTTGCGGTCGGCCTCCTGGATCGGCAGGTCGTTGATGCTGGCGAAGCGCCGGCGCATCAGGCCCTGATCGTCGAACTCCCAGTTCTCGTTGCCGTAGGAGCGGAACCAGCTGCCGGAATCGTCGTGCCACTCATAGGCGAAGCGTACGGCGATCCGGTCCTCGGTGAACGCCCACAGCTCCTTGATCAGCCGGTAGTCCAGCTCGCGCGCCCATTTGCGGCGCAGGAACTGCACGACCTCCTCTCGGCCGGTCGGGAACTCGGCCCGGTTCCGCCATTGCGTGTCGAGCGTATAAGCGAGGGCCACCCGCGCGGGATCACGGGTGTTCCACGCATCCTCTGCGGCGCGAACCTTCTGGATCGCGGTCTCGCGCGTGAAGGGTGGGAAGGGCGGGCGCGGGCTCATCGGCCGGCCTCCAGCCGCGCCACGGCATAGGGGTCGAGCTCCACGGCGCCCGGTCGGCCCTCGATCCGGACCCGGCGCGGGCTGCCGGTCAGGTTGACCAGCCAGATCTCGTCGCCCACGGCCGTGACCTGCACCTCGCGCGGTGCGCTGCTTCGGGAGGCTCGGACAGGCTTGTCGCGCAGGCTGGCATGCCCGCGCAGCACCTCATGCACCGGGTAGGGCCGACCGTCGGGAGCTACGACGCCGGAGGGGCCGGCGACCGCCGCGAGGGTCACGGCATCCAGGCCGCCGCGCGCCGCATGGGCGAGCACGCCGGCATACCAGGCGGCCCCGATCAGGGCATGCTCGCGCGGGTCGGTGCGGGCCATGGCGACGCGGCCGCCATGCGGGTTCTCGGCCGGGGCGGCGCCGTAGGGGTTCTGGCGCATGGCAATCGTGGAGGGGAACAGCCAGTAGGGCGAGTTGCCGATGAAGGAGCGCGTGGTCTTGATGATGTAGGGCAGCGCCTCCAGCCCCTCGGTCAGCGAGAGGTCATCGCAGGCGTGGACCAGCGGGCAGATGGTGTGGCCCACGAAGTCGAAGACGTTTTCCGGCGGCCGCTTGCGGTTGAGCTCGGTGAAGTAGCTGAACATGCCGCCGCCGAGCGGGATACCAGGGAAGGCGGCACGGGCCGCGGACACCAGCTCTTCCCAAGTCGGCGCCTTGGGCCAAATGCTGCCCGGCAGAGTGCATTTCAGGTCGCAGGCCGGCGAGATCGCGATCCGTGCCGGTCGGACGGCGACCCGCTCGATCTGCCCCTTCACGTAGTTCAGGTCGCGGCGCAGCACTTCCAGATCCGCGGTAGGCTTCCCCTCGCCATCGACACAGGGAAGGACGACCTCCAGCACAAGGTCCGCGCCCAGGGCCCGGGCCAGCTCGCCATAGGTCTGGGCGAGGCCGGCGTCGTGGCCCTTGCGGGCGTCGAACTCGGCGACCAGGTGGGCCGGGCCGACTGCCCGCAGCGGCTCGATCAGATCCAGGACCGCCCGGGCATGCTCGCCCGGAACCGCGAGCCCGACGGCAGGCATCCGCGCCACCTCGCGGGACTCGATCGTCACGGTGACGGTATCGTCGGTGCCAGCCGAAGCCGGTCGGGACGGCTTGCCGGACACCGTCAGCGAGACGCGCTGGCTCAGCTTCTCGCCCTTGGTGAGTGTGTAAGGCCAGGGCAGGGCGAGCGGGCGGACATAGGTCTTGTAGGAGGCGTCCAGCCAGTTGCGCTGATCCTCCATCTCGAAGGTATCGCCTTCCATGCGGCAGGCGACGCGCAGGCCCGACTGCGGCTCGTGGGTCAAGGCCCGCAGATCCATGAACGGGCAGGAGGGGTCGATCAGCTCGGGAAAGCGGCTGTCCTCGACGCTGCCGTCGACCCGCTCGACCGTCACCGGCGCGCCGCTCACGCCCTCGAGCGGATGCAGGACGACAAAGCCCGTGCGGTTGGTGACGAAGTCGCTGAGTGCCTCGCCCTCGGCGGCGAAGCCGAGATTGCCCGACGCATCCGCTTCGATCCGCGCGGTGTAGGCGAAGGCCTGCTGCGCGTCCTTGCACAGGGCCCGATAGCTCACCCGGAAGCCGCATGCGTCCTGCTCGATCCTCAGGTCGCTGATCTCGGGGCTGTAGGTGCCCCAGTTGCGGTCGCGCACGATGTAGCTGACCGCCCGGATCGCCTCGATGCCGTGGATCTTGATGTGGCGCAGATTGCCAGCGTCCAGCGAGCACTCCAACGGCCCGGCTCGCAAGAGCGGTGTCTCCGGCACCGGCTCCTCAGTGCCGAACAGCGTCATCGCACGTGAAGGTTCTGCGGCCATGATGTCCTCCCGTCAGACGACCCGCTCGCTTTCCGGGTCGATCAGGATGGCGCGATCGAGGTCGGCGAGGAGATCCAGCTCGGTGCCGGGGGCCTCGACGGTGTGGGCGGGGAGCTCGGCGGAGACCTCGGCCTCGCCGAGCTGGAAGGTAGCGTAGGTGCGGGTGCCGGTGGGCTGGACCAGCTCGACCGTGACCCGCAGGGGCACCTGGCCGGAGCGGGCGGAGCCGCCAGCGCGGCTGAAATGCTCGGGCCGGATGCCCAAGGTGAGCGTGCGCCCATTAGCGAGACGGGCGGCCTTGGCTGGCGGTAGGCGCAGCGCCCGGCCGTCACTGAAGCGCAGCGCCCCATCCTCGACCCGGCAGGAAATGAAGTTCATCTGCGGTGAGCCGAGAAAGCCCGCCACGAACTTGGTGGCCGGGCGCTCGAACAGTTCCAGGGGTGCCCCCTGCTGCTCGATCACCCCGTCCTTGAGCAGGACGATCCGGTCGGCGAGCGTCATGGCCTCGATCTGGTCGTGGGTGACATAGATCGTGGTCTTGCCGATTTCCTGGTGCAGCCGCTTGATCTCGGCCCGCATGCCGTCGCGCAGTTGGGCGTCTAGGTTGGACAGGGGCTCGTCGAACAGGAACAGACGGGCGTCGCGGACCACAGCCCGGCCGATCGCCACGCGCTGGCGCTGGCCGCCCGACAGCTCGCGCGGCAGCCGCTCGAGCAGGGGACCGATGCCGAGCATGGCGGCGGCGCGGTCGACCCGGCGGCGGATCTCGGCTTCCGCGAACTTCCGCGCGCGCAGGCCGAAGGCGATGTTCTCGAAGACGTTGAGATAGGGGTAGAGGGCGTAGTTCTGGAACACCATGGCGATGTTGCGCGCCCGCGGCGGCACGCCCGCCATCGGCTCGCCGTCGAACGCGATCGAGCCGCCGTCGATGTCCTCGAGCCCGGCGATGGTGCGCAAAAGCGTGGACTTGCCGCAGCCCGAGGGCCCGACGAAGACGCAGAACTCGCCCTCGTTGATGTCGAGGTCGATGCCGCGCAGCGCGTGCACCTTGCCGTAATATTTCTGCAGGCCCTGGACCGTCAGACGCGCCATCGGCTCAGCCCTGGCCCGATAAGCCGCTAGGACGAGCTATGCTGGAGGCAGCTCTGTCGACAGACATCTGACCATTGGGGCCAAATACGTGCTCGAATTCCTCACCCAGAGCATCATCCTTTGGCAATAAGGCTCCATAGCTAATACAGGGAAAGTCATCCGACCAGAAGCTATTTAAGTTAAGCAACTTGAATTTAGCTAGAAGGCGCATGCCAAGATTGTGCCTCTCAAAGTTCCTGCCATTTGGCCCATCAAATGGGAAGCGACCGACCAGGAATCCGTCTTGATAGTGTGGCCGCTTGGCAATTGGTGGGCAGACAGCCTGGAGTCGTGCCAGTACAATGTGCTGGTCAGCGTCGAACGTGATCGAATGAGTGCTTGCTGGCAGCCCAAGAACATAAAGAAAACCCTCCTTCTCGCATTTTGGCAGTGCGAAGCTGCAGGCAACCCTAAGATTTTGTGTGATGTCAATTAGGGGAGTTGGCCATAGCTCATAGTGCTGTATGACAGAGAATTTTGCATCACGATACATCTTTAGGCCACGCCAACGCGGAATGCCCTTCCTTCTGCAAATGTCATATACCTTTGGACCAAGCGTCTCGTTTAGGAAGCGCCAATAATCTACGACGTGATTCTGCAATGGATACTTATCTCTTGCTGCAAACGGGGACTGCCAGGATGATCGGGAAATACTTGGCATGATCTTCCAATCTTTAGTTTGACCTCTATAAAATAATGTCAATCGTTTGTTCATTGCGCCTAGAAAAGCAATCCTTTCTATCAACTCACGATACTCGTGTACTTCCCAGAAGTCAGTTGCTGCTTCAACTGGATCAGTCTGGTAGCTGGCAAGACTGATGCATTCGGAATCGCCCGTGCGTTTGAACTCAGAACTAAAGTGAGCGTAGGACTTCTTACCATAAGATTTCTCTAGTCTTCTCATCGAGATCTCCAACGGTTGAGGCTCAGCCCTTGACCGCGCCGAGCGAGATGCCGCGCACCAAAAAGCGCTGCAGCATGGCGACGGCGATGAAGATCGGCAGGGTGCCCAAGACGCTCATGGCGGCGATCTTGCTGTAGAAGTTGGACTGGCCGCCCAGATAGTGCGTGACCTGAACCGGGAAGGTCGTGACCTCGCTACGGGCGAGGACCAGCGCGAACAGGAACTCGTTCCAGGCGAAGACGAAGGTGAACACGGCGGTGGCGAAGATGCCGCTGCGCGCCATCGGCAGGACGACCTTTCGGAACACCCCCCAGCGGGTGCAGCCGTCGACCAGCGCCGATTCCTCGAGCTCGAGCGGGATGTCCTGGATGTAGCCGCGCATCATCCAGATGACGTAGGGCAGGTTGAAGGCGGTGTAGAGAATGATCAGGCCGAGATAGGTGTCGACCAGACCCAGCTTGACGTAGAGCAGGAAGACCGGGAACACGATCACGATCGGCGGCAGCATGCGGTTGCTCAAGACCCACATCGCAAAATTGTCGCCGCCGGTGCGGAAGCGCGCGATCGAGTAGGCGCAGAGCGTGCCGAAGAACATGGCGAGCACCGTGCTGACGGTCGCGATCACCAGGCTGTTGCCGATAGTCTTGGCGTCGCCGTCGCGGAACAGGACGAGATAGTTCTCGAAGCGCACCGCCGAGGGCCACCAGACCGGCGGATAGGCGAAGATCTCCTCGGCCGTCTTCAGCGACATGCCGAACAGCCAGTAGAGCGGGAACAGGAACACGATCAGCGCCACGACGGCCGCGAGATAGCGCAGCGCCAGACCCAGGCCGCGGTCGGGCTTCACCGCGCGATCTCCACCCGGCGCAGGGCCAGGAGCACAAGGAGGTTGACGATCAGCAGGATCGCGAACGCCATGGCGGCGGCGTAGCTGGTCTCGAACTGCTGGAAGCCCTGGACATAGGCGTAGATCGAGACCGTCTCGGTCATGGTGCCGGGGCCACCGCCGGTGAGCGCCCAGATAATGTCGAACAGGCGGAACAGGTCCAAGGCACGGATCAGGACCGCGATGGCGAGCACGGGCCAGATCGCCGGCAGGACGATCTTACGGAAGGTCACCCAGAAGCCCGCACCGTCGATCTCGGCGGCTTCGAGCTGCGATCTGTCGACATTGGACAGCGCCGCGAGCAGCAGGAGGAACATGAACGGCGTCCACTGCCAGATCTCGGCGGCGAGGATCGCCGGGTAGACCAGGGTGGGATTGACGGTCCAAAGCAGGGTTACGTCATGGCCGGCGATCCAGCCCAGGATCTGGTTGATCGGCCCGAAGCGCTGGTCGAGCAGGATCGACCACATCGCACCGCTCACGATCGGCGAGACCACCACCGGCAGGACCAGGAGTGCCACGAAGATCTGACGCCCGGGCATGCGGTCGAGGAACAGATAGGCCAGGAGCAGGCCCAAGATGAGCTCGAGCGGCAGGGCAACGGCGAGGAACAGGAAGGTGTGGCCGAGCGCCAGCCAGAAGCGGGTGTCGGCGATCAGGCGCTGATAGTTCAGCAGCCCACTGAACGAGGTGTCCTCTTCCAGCATGTTGATGTTCTGGAAGCTGACCACGGCCGAATAGACGATCGGGAACAGGCCGATCAGCAGGATGATCAGGACCGCCGGCGTGATCGCCAGATATTTGAACCGACGATCCGCGAACTGCGACAGGCGCCCGCCCGCGAGGACGGGCGCCGTGCCTTCACTCACGACGCGGTCGGGTAGGCGTTGGGTTTGCCGGCCCACGACTCATAGGCGGCGCGCTGCTTGTCGACGCCGATGCGATCGGTCAGCGCGTCCCACTGGGCCGCGACCTGGTCGAGGATCGTCTTGGGATCCTCGCCGGCCCACAGCTTGGAGATCCCCTGCCGCAGCGCTTCCTCGTACTTGTCGGTCTGGATGATCGACAGGTCGAGCAGGCCGTTGGTGGCGCCCGCCTTGAGCGCCTCGAGATATTGCGGCGCTTCCGGCCAGCGGCTCTTGTACTCCTCGGAGGTGAAGTGGTTCTCGCGGAACGGGTCGCGCAGCGCGTAGGGAAGCTGCACCCGCTGGATGCTGATATCGTTGCTGTTCAGCCATTGGATGAACAGGTAGGCGGGAACCTTCTTTTTTGAGTCCGACGAGATGGACAGTGCGAAGCCGGCGGCGAGCTCGGGATGCCCGCCAGGCGGCATGGCGTAGCCTACCTTGCCCGCGATCTGGGTCTTGGGCACCCAGGACAACGCCTTCTCCTCCGTGCCATAGCCCGCGGCCCAGCGGCCGTAGGGCGGCCAGGACATGGTCATGGCCGTATCGCCGACCAGGAAGGCCGACAGGTTCTTGCCGAAGTCCCAGGTCTCCACACCGGCCGGCATCCACTTGTTCTCGGCCAGCCAGTCCTGGAAGACCTTCACGCCGGCCGGGCCGTTGACCGTGGCCTTCATGGTCGAGGCATCGAAGAACCTGCCGCCCTCGTTTCGGAAACGCTCCTGGAAAAACATCTGGGCGTAAGGCGGCTGGCGAATCTGGCCCGAGCCGTAGGGCTTGCCGCCGGTGACCTCGGTGATCAGCGAGCCGACCTGGTCGAACTCCTGCCAGGTCTTGGGCGGCACCGGCAGGTCGCTGCCGTATTTCGACTTGTAGGCCTGCTGGATCTTGGGATCGCCCAGGACGTCCGTTCGATAGTACATGACGAAGACGTCGCCGTCGTCCGGGAAGCCGTAGATCTTGCCGTCAACCGTCATCTGGTTGTCGCGGTAGACCGGAGCGATCTCCTGCAGCTCCTCGCGGAAGCCGTACTTGTCGACATAGGGATCGAGCTCCTCGAGCGCGCCCGCGCGCACCAGGTCCGGCATCCAGGCCGGGATCACGTTGAGCGCGTCGTAGGCGCCCGAGCCCGCCCGGTGCTCCTGCAGGATCTTGGTGAACATCTGCTCGGTGGCGACCTCGATCACCTTGACGTCGATGCCGGTGAGCTCCTTCCACTTCGGCCCCGAGAAGGTGTTGGGGTCGAGCGCCTGCAGGCCGGCCTCCCAGACGATGGTGATCTCGGTGCCGGCGAACTCCTTGGCCGCGTCGACCGCGGTCTGCGCCGCCGAGGCGGCCCAGGCCGGCCGCGGCAGTCCCATGGCGGCCCAACCGCCGAGCGCGGCGCCGGTCACCATGAAGCGACGTCTGCGGATCATCGTTCTTTGCCTCCCTCGTGGCGCGCCTAGAGCGCGCAGCCTTCAGCCGCCCAAGCGGGCGCGAAGCCCTTCCAGCTTGCCACGCCAGGCCGCCTGATTCACCACGTCTTTGTTGACGATCCCTACGGGCACGCGGCCGTGCATCACCTCGAGTACCGCACGGATGTCGGCAGCACCATTCCCGGCAAAGCATTCGTCGGTCCAGCACAGCGAGTGCGGGGCGACCACGACATTGTGGAGCTGGAAGATCGGCTCGTCGGCCGGGCAGGGCTCGACCTCGAACACGTCCAGGCCGGCACCAGCGATGGTGCCGTCGACCAGCGCCCGGTGCAGGGCGCGCTGTTCGACGACCGGCCCGCGCGCCGTGTTGATGACGTAGGCCGTTGGCTTCATCAGCTTGAGCAGCCGCTCGCCGACGATGTGATGGGTGGCCTCGCTGAGCGGCACGCTGACCGAGAGGAAGTCCGCGCGGCGGAACAGCTCCTCGATGCCGACCAGCTCGACGCCGAGCTCGGCCGCGATCTTAGGGTCCTGGTACGGGTCGTGGGCGATGAACTTCATGCCGAATGGTGCCGCGAGGCGGAACACCTCCGCGCCGATATTGCCCATGCCGAGCTGGCCGAGCGTCTTGCCGACCACGCCCTCGCCCATATGGTCCGAGCGCTTGGCCCAACCTTCCGGTCCCTGGCGGCAGAGACGGTCCTTGATCAGCAGCTTCTGGGTCAATGCCAGAATGAAGGTCAGGATCGAGACCGCCACCGGCCGGCGCACGCCGTCGGGCGTGATGCACAGCGCGATGCCCGCCTCGGTGCAGGCCGGGACGTCGACGCTGTCGTAGCCGACGCCGAAGCGGGCGACGACCGCGAGCCGGCCGTCGGGTGGCACGCTCTCCTTGCCGAACCTCGGCACCAGCAGGATCAACGCGTCGCAGGCCGCGAGCCCCGCCGCCGGCATGACACCGTCGACCGCATCGACGAACATCATCTCGACATCGGGGTCGGAGGTGAGCGGCGTAAGGTCGAAGCTCGGATAGGTCGGGCTGCCGTCGGCCTTCCTGAAGTCGCCGCTGAGGGCGACGCGGAACTTGCTCATGCGCCCTCTCCGCACGCGGCGCGGATCCCGTCGACCCCGGCCTTCACGGCGGCCTGATAGGCCCAAACGTCGCCAGAGTAGCAGATATAGTCGAAGCCCTTGCGCCAGTAGTCCGCACCGGTGGCGACGTCGGGCACCAGACGGCCGGTGGCCTTGCCGTGCTTGCGGCAGGCCTTCACCACCGTGTCGATCGCGTCGAGGAAGTCCTGGTGCTCGAACTGACCCGGGATGCCGAGCGAGGACGACAGGTCGAAATGGCCGACCCAGAGGCAGTCGACGCCGTCGAGCGCCGCGATCGCATCGGCATTCTCGACGCCGGCCCTGGTCTCGATCTGGGCGAAAAAGGTCGTGCGCGCGTTGGCGGCGGCGAGCTTCTCCAAAACCGCCCCACCCCGATACGCGTCGTGTGCCACCCCCAGCGCCACGCCGCGCTGGCCTTCGGGCACGTACTTCATGCAGTCGAGGATGTGCCGGGCTTCCTTCGCATCGTTGACCATCGGCAGCATGATGCCTTCCGCCCCCATGTCGGCGGCGCGGGCGATGTGGTGGTACTCCTTGGATGGCACGCGGCAGATCACCGGCAGCCGTGCTGCCTCGAAGTAGCGAATCACGCTCTTGATGGTCTCGTTGTGAAAGCCCGAATGCTCGGTGTCGAACAGGACGAAGTCGCAGCCGGCGTTCTTCAGCAGGTGGCCGATGCCGGGCGTGGCGAACTCGACGATGAAGTGCCCCACCTTGAGCTCGCGGCTCCGCGCCTGCTCCTTGAGGGTGTCAGCCGGCATATTCTGTCTCCCTAGTCAAGACGAGCGACGCAATGCTGCAGCAGCAAGTTGGTAAGCGCGGCCATCTCGTGCTTAGTGCCCACATCATGTCAGTATACCAGGCTGAGTCAATGGTGCAGCCGGCGTAGCTTGCGGCCTCCCCACAGGCATCGAGGCATTGACGGGATGCA
>JBGAKU010000186.1:0-11075 GCA_044224255.1 Geminicoccaceae bacterium | reverse complement strand
AGGGCTATGCCGTCATCGTCCACAGCCTCGACCGGCTGGGCTGCCCCTGGCTGGTGCTTCCTGGCAATGCCGATCAGCCCGAGGCGATGCGTGCCGCACTACCGGACATGCCGCTCGGCGGGCCGTTGCACTTCGACCACAGGATTGCGGGTGTGCGGCTCATCGGCCTCGACGTCACGATCGCCGGCGCGGCATCCGGCGATGTTCGGCCGCACCTCGACTGGCTGGCCGAGCGGCTCGGCGAAGGCGGCGAGACGATCTTGCTGTTCACGCACCAGCATCTGTTCCCATCCGGCATCGCGCCGATGGACGCGACCATGTGCGCCGGGGCCGCCATGCTCGAGGCCCTGCTGCTTGCGGCGGCGAGCAAGCCGGCGCTCGTGGCCAGCGGCCACGTTCACCGTGCCATGGCGCGGCTGTTCGCCGGCGTCCCAGCCCATATCTGCCCCTCGCTCTGCCCGGCCAACCCGCTGCTGCTCGATCCGGCCCGCGTGCCGCCGGTGGCCGACCCGCCCGCCTTCCTCATCCACGATGTCCGCGACGGCGGCGTCACAACAAGCCACGTCGGCCTCGCTGGATCTGACGACTGAGACAGACGACATAAGTCGTGCAGCAGCTGCAACGGGGCAGCCGGCGTTTGGGCATGATCGAGCTCGAGGAGGTGCGGCGCAGCGGCAGCTGGCGCGAGGCCGAGCAGCTGGCGCTGGTGCTTGCCGCCATGGGGATCGGCTGCCGGCTGGCGGTGGCGCCGGGTGGCGTCGCGCTGCAGGTTGCCGTGGCGGATGTCGATACGGCTCGCCGCGAGCTCGATGCCTATGAGCGCGAGAACGCGCGGCGGCGGAGCGCGGTGGCCCGCCCGCGCGACCTGTGGGAAGGCTGGCCCGCCGCGGTCGTCTATGCCCTGGTGCTGCTCCTGGTCTTCGGCGCCGAGCGCCGGGAGCTGTGGTCGGTCGACTGGCTCGCGGCCGGGGCGTCGCGGGGCGGGCTGCTCGAGCACGGGGAGTGGTGGCGCGCGGTCACGGCGCTCACCATCCATGCCGACCACGGCCATCTGATCGGCAATATCGCGGCGGGTCTCGTCTTCGGGACGCTGGCCGCGCAGCTTCTCGGGCAGGGGCTGGCCTGGCTCGCGATCCTGCTCGCCGGCATGGCGGGCAACCTGCTGGCCGGGCTGCTCCGTGCGCCCGGCTACACCGCGATCGGCGCATCGACCGCGGTGTTCGGCGCGCTGGGCATCGTCTCGGGCTATACGCGGCAGCGGCGCTGGATCGAGCGGCACCTGACGCTGCGCCGGCTGGCGCCCTTGGGGGCGGGGATTCTGCTCCTGGTCCATCTCGGCTTCGGTGGCGAGCGCACCGACGTGGCTGCCCACGTGCTGGGCTTTCTTGCCGGGGCCGGGCTCGGCTGGCTATTGGCCCGTCGGACGGACGGGGTGCCGCGCTCGGTAAGGGCGCAGCGGATCTATGGCGGGCTGGCGGTGGGCCTGGTGGTGCTGGCGTGGAGCATGGCGCTGGGACTGCGCTGATCTGAGCGGGAAGGGTCCGCCCCCTCGACGCGTCCTTCGGACGTCGGCCCCGCCACATGGGCAACCGCGCCGTCCCAAGCCGGTTGTCCCGGCGACAGGGCAAGGAGATCAAGAATGTATCGATCTGGCCCGATGATCCTGCTCGGGCTCGTCCTGACGGCCGCGATACCGGGGACGGCGCATGCCCAGTCCAGCGGTCAGAGCATCGTCGAGGAGGCTCTGAAGGGCGTGAAGGAGGATCAGGCCCGCGACTCCCAGCGCGTCCAGCGCATGATCGACGAGGCGGTCCGCGGCGCGGAGCAGGCGCCTTCCGGCAAGGAGACCGTGACGCCGTCCGCACCCGAAATTCTCGAGCCGATCGGCGCCGAGGCCGCTCCCGGCGTGCTGCCGGTGGGGTTCGAGGTCGCAAAGCTGATCGGCCAGCCGGTCGAGGACGGAACGGGCGCCCGGCTCGGCACGATCCGCGACATCGCCGTCGAGCAGGATGGCCGCACCGCGCACGCGCTGGTCGACTTCGGCCAGGTGTTCGGGCGTGAGGCCAAGACGGTGGCCGTGCCGCTGGACACGCTGACCCCGAGCGTCGCGGCCGGGACCGGCTATGTCATGGCCATCACCGCGGTCCGCTACGAACAGCTTCCGGCCTATGCGTTGCAGAACGGAGTCTGGCGACGCCAGAGCTGATCAGCCGACCACCCCGCAGGCGATGCGGCCGCCGTCCGGGGCATGGGCGACGACGCTGCGGTACCAGAGCTGGAACGCGTCGGAGATCTGCGGCAGCACGATCTCGGCATAGCCGTGGCCGTCCTCGCGGACCTGCAGCGGGGGCAGGTCCAGGGGCATGGTCGACGCGCCTTCCGGCGGTGGCGGCTGGTCCGCGACCATGCCCGCGTCGCCCGGGCCGTCGGCCGGGGCCCAGGGATCGCCGGCCAGGACCCCGGCCGCCATCGCACCCGTATCGTCCGGGCCAGAGCCGCAGTCGCTGCCGCGGTGGATCTGCAGCCCGTAGCTTCCGGGCGGCAGATTGCGCAGCTCGACCAGCAGCCGGACGCCGTCCGGGCTGTCGGCGAGCAGGACCTCCCCGGCGGTGCCCACCGTGCCCCGTGCATCGATCAGAAACATCTGAGCGCGCAGATTCTCCGCGGCGGCCATCGAATTCGTCGCCAGCAATGCAACGAGCAGCAGGCCGCAGCGGCCCATGGACCGGAAACCCAATCGCGATCTCCCACAAGGGTGGCCGTCGCAGCCCTTATTCTTCAGCCGGCGGCGGAGCGCCAGGGCCCGCGCTGGCGGCCATGGGAGGCTGCTGGTAAGGGTGGATCGCGATGGAACCGGTGCCCAACGACATCCTCGCCGTGCTGCGCCGGGCCGGACTGCTCGAGTTCGGCGCCGACCCGGCGGGCGAGCCGCTCACTGGCGGCGTCTCGTCGGACATCTGGCTGGTGCGGCTTGCCGAGCGACCGGTATGCGTCAAGCGGGCGCTGGCGCAGCTCCGGGTGAAGGCGGACTGGCGCGCCCCGGTCGAGCGCAGCGGCTACGAGGCCGCCTGGATGCGGCTGGCCAGCGACATCGTGCCCGAGGCCGCCCCTGAGCTGCTCTACGAGGATCGCGCCGCGGGTGCGCTGGTGATGGCCTATCTCGAGCCGAGCCGGCACCGGCTGTGGAAGCAGGTGCTGCAGGCGGGCGAGGCGGACACTGGCACGGCTGTGGCGGTGGGCCAGCGGCTGGGGTGCATCCATGCCGCGACCGCGTCGCGCCCCGACATCGCAGCACAGTTCCCGACCGACGCCATCTTTCACGATATCAGGCTCGAGCCCTATCTGCTGGCCACGGCCGCGGCCCATCCGGCGCTGGCAGCACCTCTGCGGCGGATCGCGCGGCGCACGGCGACGACCAAGCTTGCCCTGGTCCACGGCGACATCAGCCCCAAGAATATCATGCTGGGCCCGCAAGGGCCGGTCTTTCTCGACGCCGAGTGCGCCTGGTACGGCGATCCCGCCTTCGACCTCGCCTTCTGCCTCAATCACCTGCTGCTCAAGTGCCTGTGGACCCCGACCGCCGCCGCGGGCTTCCTCGCCGCGTTCGGTGCGCTGGCGGCGAGCTATCTCGAGCAGGTGGCGTGGGAGCCGCGCCAGGAATTGGAGGCTCGGACGGCGAGCCTGCTGCCGGGTCTGTTTCTTGCCCGGATCGACGGCAAGTCACCGGTCGAGTACGTGACCGCGCGGTCGGACAAGGAACGCGTCCGTCGCGTGGCGGGAACCTTCCTGACTTCTCCGCCCGAAACGCTTGCCATGATCACAGAGGCATGGATGGTGGAGCTGGGCCTATGAGCGCCGCGAACATTGAGCGGGTGGTCGGGCGCCGGGTCTGGGACAGCCGCGGCCGCCCGACGGTCGAGGCGGAGATCCATCTCGCCGGCGGGGCGGTGGGCCGGGCGATCGCGCCTGCGGGCGCCTCGACGGGCTCGGGCGAGGCGCTGGACCTGCGCGATGGCGGCGACGCGTTCGGCGGGCTGGACGTCACGCGTGCGGTGGCAAGTATCGCGGCCGAGATCGCGCCGGCACTCCTGGGCCTGGATGCGGGCGACCAGGCGGCGGTCGACGCCCGCCTGATCGGGCTCGACGGCACCCCCGACAAGCGGCGCCTCGGCGGCAACGCCACGATCGCGGTGTCCATGGCGGCGGCGCATGCGGCTGCCGCTGCGCGTGGCCTGCCGCTCTGGCGACATCTGGGCGGCGACGAGGCGGCCACCCTGCCTATGCCGGAGATCCAGATTCTGGGCGGCGGCGCGCATGCGGCGGGGCGGCTCGACGTGCAGGACTTCCTCATCGTCTGCCCCGGTGCTGAGTCGTTTGCGCAGGCGCTGGACTGGACGGCCGAGGTCTACCGGACGGCCGGGCGGATCCTCGCCGAGCGCGGCCTGCTGCGCGGCGTGGCCGACGAGGGTGGGTTCTGGCCGGAGCTCGCCTCGAACGAGGCGGCGCTCGACCTGCTCGCGACCGCGGTCGAGCGCGCCGGCTTCCGTGCCGGCGAGCAGGTGGCGATCGCCCTCGACGTCGCCGCCTCTCAGCTCGGCCGCGACGGGCGCTACCGTCTCGCCCGCGACGGCCGGGTGCTCGACACGGGCGGCATGATCGAGCTGCTGCTCGGCTGGCTCGCGCGCTATCCGATCGTCTCGATCGAGGATCCGCTGGCCGAGGACGACCCGCAGGGCTTCGTCGCGTTCACGCGCCAGGTGCGCGGCCGCTGTCTCGTGGTCGGGGACGATTTTCTCGTCTCCGACGCCGGTCGCGTGCGTGCGGCCGCCCACAACGCCGCCTGTACGGCTGTGCTGCTCAAGCCCAACCAACGCGGCACGCTGACCGAGACGCGGGCGGCGTGGGACGCGGCGCGCCACTTCGGCATGGCCGGAATCGTCTCTGCCCGCTCGGGCGAGAGCGAGGATGTCACCATCGTCCACCTCGCCGTCGGCTGGGGTGCCGACCAGCTCAAGGTCGGCTCGTTCAGCCGCTCGGAGCGGATGGCGAAGTGGAACGAGGGCCTGCGGATCGAGGAGGCGTTGGGCGCGCACGCCCGCTTCCGCGGCCGTGACGGCCTCGGCGGGATCGCGTCGAAGCGGTGATCAGCGGTTCCCGCCTACTTGCCGGTGCCGTTGAGCTCGATGCAGTAGAGGTAGTGGGTACTGGAGCAGAAGTCGGTGGCGAAATTCGTCCAGGCGAGGTTGGGGGCACCGGCATAGCCGATGGTGCCAACTCCCTCCGGATCGTAGGCCCAGTTGCCGCAGCTCGGCGTGCTGTCGGAGCCGAAGGTCCCGTTGGGCAGCACGGCCGTCCAGACGTAGGTTTCGTCCGCCACCGGGTTGCCTTGGATGTCCTCGTCGATTCCCGCCTGCAGACATGGGTCCCCCGACGCGTCGCAGGACATCAGGGTGGCGATATCGTCCGCGACCACCGTGCCGTCGGGCAACTGAATCGGGCCGAAGGACGGGTCGGCATAGTTCGCCGGCTGGCTATAGGAATTGGCGAGCCAAGCGTGGACGCCGCCGACATTGGCGATCCCCAGCATCGATGCCTCCGCCTGACAGACCCGATCGCCAGTGGCGACCGATTCGTCGTAGCTCGGGGCGATGATGCCCGCGAAGTAGGTGAAGCTGACAAAGGCAATGCCGCCCGTGATCGGGACCCGCCCCTGCACCAGGGTTTCGGTGCTCGCCTGCGGCTGCGCGCAGCCGTCGCCGGCCTCCAGGTTGGGCGCGTGATCGGTCACGCCGCCGAGCGTGCTGGTCGCCCAGAGCGCTATCAGAGGCTGCTGCTTGGGGGTGCCGACATGCAGCTTGTCGAGCGGCACCGTGAAGCGCACCGTGTTCCCCTCGATCCGGCTGCTGCCGATCCCACGATGCCCTGAGGGCGTCTGCGCGACGATGGTGTCGGCCAGCGAGACACAGCCGGCCGGACTGCGCGCCCTGCCGACGAACGGGGCCGCATGGTCCAGATGCACCCGGTAGGTGGCCTTGGGCTTGGCCGCGTCGCAGAGCCGCAACGTGACGATGATGCGGTCCTGGCCCGGCTCGTAGTGGCTCTGGATGGCCTGGATGTCGTTGCCCCGGCCGCCGACGTCGCAGCCGTCCTGTATCAGGCGCAGGTTGACCGCGTCGGCCGTCGCGCCGGCAGGCCGGGCCGCGACCGTCATTGCCCCGATGGTGCAGAGGAGGACGAGATGGCGCAGCAAGGTTCTCTCCCCGCAGGTTACCGTGATCAGGTGCTGGCGCCGCGCTACTCGAACTGCACGCAAAGCACCGCGTGACTGGCGCTGCAACTGTCCTCGACGCCGGTCGTGAAGCCGGCATTGGTTTCGCTCGGCACGCCGCCGTCGCCGGTGTCGCCGGCCGAATTGGAGGTCCAGCCATTGCAGTCGGCCAGCGAGTCGCCCGGATTCGTGCCGCCGGGGCCTGTGGCGGTCCAGACGAAGTTGTCTGTGATCAGACTGCCCTGAATGTCCTTGTCGATCGGGGCGAGCAGGCATTGGTTGCCGGCGATCGGGTCGCAGTTCTGGAAATCCGAGATGCTGTTCGCGACCACCGTGCCGTCAGGCGTTTGGATCGGCCCGAAGCCGGGATCGAAGATGTGCGCGGCAGGGTTGCTGATGAGGTTGGTCAGCCAGGCGTGGATGCCGCTCGTGTCGGAGTAGCCCGCGTTTGACGCCTGCTGCTGGCAGGTGAGGTCGGCGACGTTGATCGCAACGGTCGCGCTCGGGCCGATGGCACCGGTGAACGAATAGGAGCTGACGAAGGCGAGGCCGCCTGTGACGGCGACCCGCGCCTGTACCAAGGTCTCGGTAGTTGCCCGCGGCTCGGCGCAGCCGTCGCCGGTCTCCCGGTTCGGGGCACGATCCTCGGTGCCCCCCAGGCTGCTGGTTGCCCACAACGCGATCATGGGTTGGCTCTTGGGGCTGGCGACATGCAGCTTGTCGAGCGGCACGACGAACCGGATCAGATTTCCATCGATCCGGCTCGTGCCGACCCCGCGATGCCCTGTCGGTGAATGCGCGACCACCGAGTCGGCCATGGATACGCAGCCGGGTTGCGTGCGGACCCTGCCGACGAACGGCGCCGCATGGTCGAGATGCACGCGGTACGTGGCCTTGGGCTTCGCCTTGTCGCACAGCCGAAGGGTGACGACGATCCGGTCTTTGTCGGGCTCGTAGTGGCTTTGGATGGCCTGGATGTCGTTGCCGCCACCGCCCACCTCACAGCCGTCCTGGATCAGCCGCTCGTTGATGACGTTCGCATCGGCGCGGCCGGCCAGCAGGGCGCACGCCGCCGCTACCGCGATCCCGCCCATGAGAAGATGATGTCGTACCATCCGCGCCTCCCGCACCGACGCGCGAGTTATTGTCCTGCTCGCTTGGTCGGCGGAGATTGGTCGGCGGCTACGACCGTGGCAATGGCGTTTGCTCGGCTGGCGGTGAATTGACGGCCGATCGCCCTTGTCGAGGCGGTAGTCGATGCACAGATCTCAAGGTCATGAGCACCGACCTCGTTGCCCTCGCGCCGAAGTGGAAGCCGGCGGACGAGCCTCGCCTCTGGCGCAAGCTCGCCCGCGTCGTTGCGCGTATTACCTTTGCCGATTCGGTGCTCGCGGCCTGGTACTGTGCCGTTGACGGCCGGACGCCACTGCACGTGCGGGGTGTGCTGCTTGGGGCGCTCGCCTATTTTATTCTGCCCACGGATGCCATTCCCGACATCATCGCCGGCATCGGCTTCACCGACGATGCCGCGGTGATCGCGGCGGTGCTCGGCACCTTCGCGCGGTACGTCACGCCGGAGCACCAGGCCAAGGCGAGCCAGCGGCTCGACGAGCTGCTCCGCTGACCAGGGCTGCCGGTTCCTGCCGATGTCCGATGCGATGCGCATCTTCGACCGGCGGCTGGTGCGTCTGCGGCGCGACCGTCTCGCCGCCGGCTTCGAGGAGAGCGGATTTCTCGTCCGCGAGGTGATCGAGCGGCTGCTCGAGCGGCTGGTCGACATCCGGCGGGTTTTCCGTCGCGTGCTGCTCCTGGGTGCGCCCGCGGGTCTGGTCGAGGCGGCGCTGCGCGGGCGGCCCGGGCTCGAGCTCGTCGTCGCCGCGGACGAGACGGCCGCCATCCTCGGCCCGGACGGCCTCAGGGTCGTGGTCGACAGCGAGGCGCTGCCGTTCGCGGACGGCATGTTCGATCTGGTCCTCAGCCCGATGCTGCTGCACTGGGTCAACGATCTGCCCGGCACGCTGGTGCAGCTCCATCGCTGCCTTGCGCCGGACGGCCTCGTGATGCTGGCGCTGCCCGGGGGCGAGACCCTGGTCGAGCTGCGCCAGGTACTGACCGAGGCCGAGCTGGCCTGCGAGGGCGGTGCCGGCCTGCGCGTGTCGCCCTTCGCGGACGTGCGCGACGCCGGCTCATTGCTGCAGCGAGCTGGATTCGCGCTGCCGGTGGTGGACGTCGACCGGATCACGGTCAGCTATGGCGACGCGCTGCGGCTGATGCGGGAGCTCGGGCGGATGGGGGAGGGCAATGCCCTACACCAGCGGCGCCCCGGGCCGATGCGCCGCGACACGCTGGTCCAGGCTTGCCAGCTCTATGCCGAGCGGTTCGGCGATCACGCGGGGCGTGTGCCGGCGACCTTCGACATCCTGTTCATGTCCGGCTGGAAGCCGCATCCGAGCCAGCAGCAGCCGGCCCCCCGTGGCTCGGCGAGCGTCCGGCTGGCCGACGCGCTGCGCGTGCCCGGGGCCGGATCCTGATCGCGCTCAGAGCGGCTCGCTGAGTGCCTGGACGAGTGGAGCGCGGCTCTGGCCGCCCCGCAACCGCAGGGCGAGATCGGTACAGGCGGCGGCGAGCGCCGGGTCGACCTCGCGGGCAGGGCGGGCATCGAGCCATTCGATCCGGCCGGCACCGTTCGCGGCGTCCCGCAGGAACAGATCGAGCTGGCACGGGCCGATGCGGTAGCGCCGATACTCGGCGGAGCCTTCCGCGTGGACGAGCTGCGGCTCTCCGACCGGCGCCGACGGGACGACACTGCCCGGCGCCGTAGCCGCATCGCTCGCGCAGCTGGCCAGGATGGCCGCAGCCATTGCCAGCAGCGCGAGGCGCGGGGCCTCAGCTCTCGCTGGGCTCCAGCATGGTGATCGTGCCGGAGAGGCGCCCGCCGCGCTCGATCTCGAGCTCGCCATAGCGCACCGTACCCTTCACCTGCCCCGTGCTGCGGATCAGCAGCCGCTTGCGCACGGTGAGGTCGCCTTCGTAGACGCCGCTGATCTCGGCCTCCTCCACCTCGGCCTTGCCGTTGGTGAAGCGGCCGGATTCCGTGATCTCGATCGCCCGGGTCTGGTTCAGCGTCACCTGGACGCTGCCGTCGACCACCAGCCGGTCGCAGGCCGTGATCTCGCCCGAGAGGCTGATGCCCTGGCCGACGATCAGCCGCTTGCCCGCCTCCTCGGCCGGTGCCGCGGGCTTCACGTCGCGGCTCATCGGGGCGAGGATCGGGCGGGGAGGCGGCGCATCCGCGGACCCCTGGCTGCGCAGCTCCAGCGGCGACTGCACCCCGGCCTCGGCGGGCTTGTCGCCCATGCCGGCGGGCCGGATCGGATCGACGTCTTTCTTGCGGAACATGCGGCAAACCCCGCGCTCATGAGGATCGCGACCGGCGGACTCCGGGCTGCTGCGGACCGGGCCGGGGCGGACGGAGCGGCAGGATTAGGCTCGGCCCCAACCCGTGTCAAAGCAATCCGGGTGCACGCAATGCGAGAATAACATCTAGGTGTTATCTCGCAACGCGATTGTGGCGTCGCCGCAATAGCGTTGGTAGCGCTGGGTCATGAAGGCCGCGCCGATCACCGGCGCGATCAGGTTGAGCAGCGGCACCGCGAGCATGGCCGCGATCACCGCGCCCGAGAGCCAGAAGGCGAGGCGACGGTCGCGGCGCAGCCGGGCGGCGAGCGCCGGGGTGAGCCGCCGGGCCGCCACGAGCTCGGCATATTCGCGGCCGACCAGATAGCCGTTGAGCGCCAGCCAGAGCGGCAGGTTGAGCAGCGGCACGAAATAGAGCGGCAGCGCCAGCAGGTTGAGCCCGACGCCGACGCCCAGGAGCCGCAGCGAGCTCAGCAGCGATTCCGCGAGCGGCACCCGCCGTGGCGGCGGCAGGGCCGGATAGAGCCTTTCCTCGGTCGCGTCGACCACCCGGTCGAGAAAGACGCCCGAGACCGCCACGACGATGCTCGGGAACAGGAACCAGGCGATCACGGCCGTCCCGAAGGCGCCGAGCACCTGGAAGGTGTAGTCGAGCCACCGGTAGCCGGTGTCAGAGGCCCAGGTCACGAGCGCCTCAACCCCGAGGAATAGGAGCAGCAGCGTCGCGACCGCCAGCCCTATGGCCCAGAGCAGGACGCCGCGCACACGCGGATCGCCCAGCATCCGGAGGGCTCGTATCAAATCCTGGAGCATTTTGGGCCCGTTCCGCGGCGATCCGGCGCTGGCGGACCGATTGAGGAGAGTGTGGCGGTGGCTATAGTCCGCCGCGCTGACATGGCAAAGAGGAAGGCTCCATGCACCTTGCGGGCACCGAGAACGACCGGCACGACGTTCTGGGCATCGGCAACGCGATCGTCGACATTCTTGCCTATGCCGAGGAGGACCTCGTGGTCGAGCTCGAGCTGGTGCGCGGAGCGATGACCCTGATCGACGAGGAGCGCAGCGCGTTCCTCTACCGACGGCTCGGCCCGGCGCGCGAGGTTTCCGGCGGCTCCTGCGCCAACACGATGGCGGCGGTGGCCTCGCTCGGCGGCCGCGCCGCCTATATCGGCCGTGTGCGTGACGACCAGCTCGGCCAGGTGTTCGGCCACGACATCCGCGCCGCGGGCGTCACCTTCCGCAACCCGCCGAGCCCGACCGGCCCGTCGACCGCCACCAGCATGATCTTCGTCACGCCCGACGGCCAGCGGACAATGAACACCTATCTCGGCGCCTGCGTCGAGCTCGGCCCGGACGACGTCGACCCCGAGCTCGTGGCCGGCGCGTCGAT
>JBGAKU010000185.1:0-11537 GCA_044224255.1 Geminicoccaceae bacterium | reverse complement strand
CATCATGCTCCTGCACGGCATTGCCGACCCTTCGCCCCTCGCCGCCCGCCTGGCGACGGCGATCACCGAGCCCTTCCTCGGCAGCCGCCCGCTCGGCCGGGTCGCCTGAGCCGTCCGCCGGCCGGCACGCTTCAGGCGGCGCGGCCGCGCCGTCGGGTGGGACCCGGCTCGCCAACGGCGTCGAACAGCATCGAGAGCTGACCCAGCAAGACGCCGCCCAGCGGCTCGGGGTCGGAGATGGTAACGGCGCGCCGGTAGTAGCGGGTCACGTCGTGGCCGATGCCGATGGCGAGCAGCTCGATCTCCGAGCGGGTCTCGACCCACTCGATCACCTCGCGCAGATGGCGCTCGAGATAGTTGCCGGGATTGGCCGAGAGCGTGCTGTCGTCGACCGGGGCGCCGTCGGAGATCACCATCAGGATGCGGCGCTGCTCCGGCCGGCCCACCAGGCGGTGATGCGCCCAGAGGATCGCCTCGCCGTCGATGTTCTCCTTGAGCAGGCCCTCGCGCAGCATCAGCCCCAGCGAGCGGCGCGCGCGGCGCCAGGGCGCGTCGGCCGGCTTGTAGACGATGTGGCGCAGATCGTTGAGCCGGCCGGGATTGGCGGGCTTGCCGCCGCGCAGCCAGGCCTCGCGCGACTGGCCGCCCTTCCAGGCACGGGTGGTGAAGCCCAGGATCTCGACCTTCACGCCGCAGCGCTCGAGCGTGCGCGCCAGGATGTCGGCACTCATGGCGGCGACCGCGATCGGCCGGCCGCGCATCGAGCCGGAATTGTCGATCAGCAGGGTGACGACGGTGTCGCGGAACTCGGTCTCGTCCTCCATCTTGAAGGAGAGCGAGCTCGTCGGGTTGACCACGATCCGCGACAGGCGTGCCGTGTCGAGGATGCCCTCGTCGAGGTCGAACGACCAGGAGCGCTGCTGCTGCGCCATCAGCTTGCGCTGCAGGCGGTTGGCCATCTTGCCGATCATGCCCTGAAAGCGCATCAGCGACTGGTCGAGCTGGGCGCGCGTGCCGTGTCGAGGATGCCCTCGTCGAGGTCGAACGACCAGGAGCGCTGCTGCTGTGCCATCAGCTTGCGCTGCAGGCGGTTGGCCATCTTGCCGATCATGCCCTGAAAGCGCATCAGCGACTGGTCGAGCTGGGCGCGCAGGCGGGTCAGCTCGGACGGCCCGCACAGCTCCTCGACCGTCACCACCTCGTCGAACTGGGTCGTGAACACGCGATAGGCCAGCGCCTCGCCGCCGGGCGGCAGGAACTGCGGCCGGTTGGTGCGCGAGTCGTCCTCGGCCTCGTCCTCGCCGCCCTCCTGGTCCTCGCTGTCCTGGGCGGCATCCGACGCGGTGGCCTGGGCCTCGGTCTCGTCCTCGCCGCCGGCGTCGCGCTCGGCCTGGGCGCTGCTCTCCTGCTGGTCCTCGCCCTCGCCTTGGTCCTGGGCGTCGTCCTCGCCGCTGGCGGGCGGCTCGGCATCGTCCTGGTCCTGATCCTCCTGCTCGCTGTCCTCGGGCGGCTCGACCAGCTGGTCGGCAAGGCCCAGATGGCTGAGCAGCTCGCGCACCTGGCGGGCGAAGCGGTCCTGGTCGGCGATCGTCCCGGCCAGCGCCGGCAGCTCGGCCGCGACCTGGCCGTCGAGCCATTCGCTCCACGAGGCCATGAGCTTCTTCTGCGCCGGGCTGGGCTCGAAGCCCATCAGCCGCTCGCGGGCGTAGAGGTCGACGATCTCGGCCATCGTCGCGTCCTGGCCGCGCTCGCCCTGCTGGGGCTGGCCCATGCGGGCGCGGTAGGCATGGGCGAGGTTGTCCTTCACCCCTGCCATCGCCTCGCCGCCGATCGCCTCGATGCGCAGGTCCTCGAGCCGGTCGTAGAGCAGGCTCGCCACCTCGCCCGTGGGGGCGTAGCGGCGATGCACCCCATGGTCATGATGCCGGATGCGCAGGGCCGCCTTGTCGGCCTCGCCACGCACCCGGCCGAGCTCGTGCAGGATCAGGTCCGGGCGCGGCAAAACGAGCCGCACGGCGGGCACGGTAGCCGGCGCGGCGGCTTGGCCACGGTCACGGCCACGGAAGGCGACCTCGACCTTGGCGTCGTGCGCGACGGCCCGCACCGTGCAGGCGAGCGCACGCTGCAGCTCCTCGAGGTTCTGCTTGCTGTCCTCGGACAAGGCGCTCAGGCGAAGGCGAGATTGGCCGCCGACTCGGGCAGCTCGGCCCCGAAGCAGCGCTGATAGTACTCGGCCACGGTGTGGCGCTCCGCCTCGTCGCACTTGTTCAGGAACGTGACGCGGAAGGCGAACCCGATCTCACCGAAGATCTCGGCGTTCTCGGCCCAGGTGATCACCGTCCTGGGTGACATGACGGTCGAGATGTCGCCGGCCATGAAGCCGTTGCGGGTGAGGTCGGCGAGCATGACCATCGCCGAGATCTTCTTGCGACCCTCGGCCGTGTCATAGTGCGGGCTCTTGGCCAGCACGATCCGGCACTCGTCCTCATGGCCCAGGTAGTTTAGCTGGGTCACGATGCTCCAGCGGTCCATCTGGCCTTGATTGATCTGCTGGGTGCCGTGATAGAGGCCCGAGGTATCGCCCAGGCCGACCGTGTTGGCGGTGGCGAACAGGCGGAACGCCTTGTGCGGGCGGATCACCTTGTTCTGGTCGAGCAGCGTCATCCGGCCCTGCGCCTCCAGGACGCGCTGGATGACGAACATGACGTCGGGCCGGCCGGCGTCGTACTCGTCGAAGGCGAGCGCCACCGGCCGCTGCAGCGACCAGGGCAGGATGCCCTCGCGGTACTCGGTGATCTGCTTGCCGTCCTTGAGGACGATCGCATCCTTGCCGATCAGGTCGATGCGGCTGATGTGGCTGTCGAGATTGATTCGGATGCAGGGCCAGTTGAGCCGGGCCGCCACCTGCTCGATGTGGGTCGACTTGCCGGTGCCGTGATAGCCCTGGATCAGGACCCGGCGATTGTGGGCGAAGCCGGCGAGGATCGCGAGCGTGGTGTCGCGGTCGAACTGGTAGGTCGGGTCGATGTCGGGCACGTACTCGGTACGGCGGCTGAACGCCGGCGCCTCGAGCTCCGAGGCGATGCCGAAGACGGCGGCGACGGACAGCCGGACGTCCGGCTCCTCGGGCAGATCGAGCAGATCCGTCGCGGTGTGGGATGCCTCCGGGTGCAAGATCCTAGTCTCCAGCGAATGTCCGCTCGGGCGATTCGTGCCAGCGCCTCGCAGGCGGTGGGGCGGCAAGTGTTAACAGCACGGAGGCGCCGCGAGTAGTCCAGCAGCGTCGCCGGTGGCCACCCATGCGCCAAGGCGGCGCTCAGGCGTAGAGGCGCTGCTCCTTCAGATAAGTATAGGCCTCGTTGATCAGCTTCAACCGCTCCTCGGCCTGCCGGTCGCCGCCATGCAGGTCGGGATGGTGTTTTTTGGCGAGCTGCTTGTAGCGCCGCTTCAGCTCAGCGAGCGTGAAGCTGCCGGCGAGCCCGAGCCGCTCCTTCATCTCCTCGGCCTTGCCGCGCGGCCGTGGCGGCGGGCGTTGCGGCTCGCCCTCGCCGAGCAGCTCGAACAGGTCGCGCCAAGTCTGGCCGAAGGCGTAGCTGCCGTTGAGCCGCCAAGTCGGGCGGTGCCAGGTGACGTCCTCGCGCCGGTGCCGGTCGATGTCGGCCTGGCTCATCCCCTTGAAGAAGTCCCAGCCTTTGTTGAACTCGCGGATGTGCTCGAGGCACAGCCACTGGTAGTCGCGCAGATTGTCGCGGCCGAGCGGCGCGCGGTAGAGCCCCGGCTGGTCGCAGCCCGCGAACGCGCAGCCGCGCGGCGGGATCCCGGCCGCCGCGCCCTTCAGACGCAGCGCCTCCTGGCGCTCCTGCTCCCGGTTTCGTTTCTCGTACATGGTCGAGGCAACTATGGGCGTCGGCACGGGGGGCCGCAAGCGTGCCGCTCGCGCCTTTCGGTAGGTTCGGGCCCCCGCGGGCGGCCGGCTCGGCGCGAGCTAGGTGTGGCGCGACTGGCCGTGCTAGATTTGGTGAGTTTGGGCCCAGATGCGGTCGAATGAGGTTCCTTGGTCTGGCGTCACGGACGTGAGGGCGGCGGAACGCGACCCGGCTGCTGCGTTCGCCCGGTGGTGCCGATTCTTCGACCACCGGCCGAGCGCCGCCTACGGGATCGCCGTCCTCGCCGTCGGCGTCGCGCTGGCGCTGGACCGAGTCGTCGCGGCCATGGCCCCCGGCCCCGCGCTCATGCTGTGCCCGGCGATCATCGTGGCGACGCTGCTGGGTGGCCGCGGCCCCGGCGCGATGGCTCTCCTGACGGGACTGGCTGGCGCATGGCTGCTCCCCTGGCCCGCCGCCCGGGGCGATGCCCTGGCCTCGGCCGGCGGCGTGGCGGTCGCCTACCAGGGCCTCGTGGTGGTCCTCGGCGGCGCGCTGGTGGTGCTCGGGGCTGCGCTGCGCCGCAAGCTCATCCGCCTGCTCGGGGACGAGGAGCGACTCCGGCTGGCGATCCGGGCAACCGGGCTGGGCACATGGAATCTGGACGGCACCACCGGCGTGCGCCACTGGTCCAGCGAGTTCCGCGCGATCATAGGCCTGGACGCCCTGACGCCGGCCGATCCCGAGCTCTTCGCATCGCTGATCCACCCTGACGAGCGCGACCGCGTCAACGCACGCTATCGGGCGGCCTACTCGCCGGACAGCGACGGCTGGTACGAGGCCGAGTTCCGCATTCACCGCGCCGACAATGGCGAGGAACGATGGGTGGCGGCCAAGGGCCGCATGGTCTTCGACGCCGGCGGCCGGCTGCTCCGGGCCGCCGGTACCATCGTCGACATCACGGCACGACGGGCTACCGAGGCCGCACTGCGCGAGAGCGAGCAGCGCTATCGAACCCTGATCGAGACGGCACCCGATGCCGTGAACGTTCAGCGCGATGGGGTGATCATCGTCGCGAACCAGCAAGCGGCCAGGCTCTTCGGGGGTCGCGTCCCGGAGGACATCATCGGCCGCACCGCCATCTCGCTGGTCGATGCCTCCAGCGTGGCGCTCGCGCGGGAACGCACCGTTCGCATCACCGCAACCGGCCTGCCCAACCCGCTGGTGGAGATGACCATGCGCCGGCTCGACGGCAGCACGGTCCCCGTCGAGGCGGCCTCCGCCGCGGTCACCCTGGAAGGCCGACCCGCGATCCTGGCCGTCCTGCGAGACATCACCGAGCGCAAACAGAGCGAGGCGGCCCTGCGCGAGAGCGAGACGCGATTCCGTCTCGCCGCGGCGGCCGTGCAGGGCATCGTCTACGACCTGGACCTGCGGACAGGGATCGCCTGGCGCTCGGATGGGCTTAAGAGCGTGTTGGGCGTGGCGCCGGAGGATGTCCCGGCGACGCGCGACTGGTGGCTGCAGCGGATCCATCCCGAGGACGCCCAGCACCTGGCCGAGGACGGGCATCGGCTCGACGATCCTGATCTGCGCCACCTCGATCGCGAGTACCGCGTGCGACACGCCGAGGGCCATTGGGTGCACGTGCACGACCGCAGCTTCGTCGTCCGCGACGAGGCCGGCCAGGCGCTGCGGGTGGTGGGCGTGGCGACCGACGTCAGCGAGCGCAAGGCCGTCGAGACGCAGCAGGCGCTCCTGATGCGCGAGGTCGACCACCGGGCCAGGAACGTGCTCTCGGTCGTCCAAAGCTTGGTCCGGCTGACCCGCGCGGCCGAGCCGCACGAGTTCAAGCAGGCCGTGGAGGCGCGGGTCGCCGCCCTCGCCCGGGTGCACTCGCTTCTGGCCGGGAACCGCTGGCGCGGCACCGACCTGCGCAAGGTCGTCGAGGAGGAGCTGGCCGTCTTCCCGGGCGGTGCGGTCATGGTCACGGGGCCGGCGGTTCACCTTTGCGCCGAGGCGGCCCAGCCCATGGCCATGGTGCTGCACGAGCTCGCCACCAACGCGGCCAAGCATGGCGCACTCTCGCGGACGGGCGGACGGCTCGACGTGTCCTGGCGCCTGGGTCCTGACGGCGGGCTGCAGGTCCGTTGGGACGAGACCGGCGGCCCCGAGATTCGGGAAGCGCCCGAGCAGCTCGGGTTCGGGTCGACCCTGATCGAGACGATGGTGCGCGCTCAGCTCGGCGGGCATGTCGAGCATGTCTGGCGCGAGGAAGGGCTGCTGTGCGAGTTCACGGTCGCCCCCGACCGGGTGAGCTGAGCCGGGCGGCGAAATCGAGATCAGCCCCGAAGCCTTCGATCTGCGCTTCCCCAAGCTCGACACGGACTTCCACGTCCCGGAACTTCTGGCAGCCCAGCTTGGCTCGAAGGTCCGGATGGCGGCTCGCATGCGGCGGGAAGGCGGCAAAGCGCGCACACCGGCCAAACAGGCAGGATGGCGGGCAGTGGGTCAGTCTGAAATTTGAAGCAAACTGACGCGCTACCCGAAAAGGTGTACAATTGCGTTGTCGCGCGACCAAGCCGGATGGCTGAGGGCGATATGACCGACGCCATCGATCGGATTTTTGCCGTTTCACCGGATATCCGCTACGTCGCGCTCTATCGGAATGGCGCGCTTGAATCTCGTCAGCGGCCAGGACTGGAAAACCCCTCCGCGTCGGAGTCGGACAAATACGAAGAGCTGATCGTGAACCCGACGCTGCTGAAATGTGCAGCCCAGCGCGGCGACATCGATTGCGGGGGGTTGCGTGGGCTGGTCGTGGCCTATGGAAACTTCCTAGAGCTCGTCATACCGATCCGCAGCGGACACCTTTCTGTCGGCTTCGAAAACGGATCCAACCCTCTGGCCTACACCGACCAGCTAGCCAGCATGCTCGACGAGCAGTAGTGCTTTGCCGCGCGGGCTGCCCCGCCTTTGCGGCCCAGCTCGACCGCTGCGGCGTTCTTGCCGTCGTTCTCCCGGTCCTCGGTCTGCCCCGTGGCGATGTCGACGATGAGCTTCCCAAGGTGGACGGGATCGCGGGGGTGCTTCTTGCGTGTCGTGGTCATGCCCGTCGTATGATGCGGGCGGCGCCACATCGCTAGCCGAACCCGTCCTGGAATATATTCAACGAATTTCAAACTGACCCACTACCGGATGGCGGGGCTGCTTGACGTCTCGGGAGTGGTACAGTCACGCCCGTGAGCGGCCCAACTGCCTGCTGCAAAGGGTGGCGGCACCATGGATATCGACACCGACCGGATCGACCAGGCGGTCCTGGCCCTGCTCCATCTCGGCCTGCACGATGGCTGCCGGGCCTGGAAGGGGTTCGACTGGGACGCGATGGGCCGGCTGCACAAGAAGGGCCTCATCTCCGACCCGGTCGGCAAGGCCAAGTCGGTCGTGCTGACCGAGGAAGGTCTGCGCGAGGCCGAGCGGTTGTTTCACGAGCTGTTCGCGGCCCGCCGCTGATCCTCCTCGTCCCTGCTCCGCTCGATCCGAGGGCTCCGTGAGCGAGTACCAGTATTACGAGTTCCTGGCCATCGACCGGCCGCTTGTCGAGCGCGAGCGGCAGGAGCTCCGTGCCGCCTCCTCGCGGGCCGTCATCACCGCCACCCGATTCACGAACCATTATGAGTGGGGGAACTTCAAGGGCGATCCGCGCGCCTGGATGGAGCGGTACTTCGACGCCTTCCTCTACTTCGCGAACTGGGGCACGCGCGAGCTTGCGCTGCGCCTGCCCCGGCGCGTGCTCGATCCGGCGACGGCGAGACTTTACTGCGGCGGCGAGGCCGCCTCGGTGCGGGTCAAGGGCGGGCACGTCATTCTCGAATTCCTGTCGGAGGACGAGGATGGCGACTGGATCGAGGGCGAGGAGGACAGCCTGTCCTCGCTGGTCCCACTGCGGGCCGAGATCGCGGGCGGCGATTTGCGCGCCCTCTATCTGGGCTGGCTGCTGCGCGCCCAGGCGGACGAGCTCGATGACGATGACCGGGAGCCGCCCTGCCCGCCCGGGCTCGGCAGGCTCAACGCGGCGCTCGAGGCCTTCGTCGCCTTCCTGCGCATCGACCGCGACCTGCTCGAGGCCGCGGCAGCGGGCAGCCCGGATGTGGAGGAGACCCTCCCGATTGGAGACGTGGAGCGCTGGGTCTCGGGCCTGCCGGAAGCGGAGAAGACCGCGCTGCTCGTGCGGCTGATCAGGGGCGACGAGCCGTCCCTTCGCGCCGAGCTGGTCCGCCGCTTTCGCGACGCCCGCATCGCGTGCCCGCCCGAGGCGGCAGCCGGGCGTACCGTCGGGGAGCTGCGCAGGGCGGCCGAGCAGCACGCTGCGGAGCGACGACAGCGCGAGGCCGAGCGCAGCGCCCGCGAGCGGGCCGAGCAGGATCGCCAGGCCGCCGAGGCTCGCGAGCGCCATCTCGCTGCGCTGGCCCGGCGCGAGGCAGCGGCCTGGGGCGAAGTGGAGGCGCTGATCGGGACCAAGCGGCCCGACAAGTACGACGCTGCCGTGGCGCTCTTGCGGGACTTGCGCGAGCTTGCGGTCCGAGCGGGGCGGCGGGATGAGGTCGAGGGACGTCTGGGTCGCTTGCACGAGCAACACGCCAGGAAACCGAGCCTGATCGATCGCCTGACAGCGGCGGGCCTGATCGGTGCCGGGAGAGGCGACAGGCCTGGCGGACCATGACGGAGGTCACCATCGGCGCGCCTTGAAGGTCGAGTCGTCGCCGTCATGGAAACGGATCTCGCCCGTGATGGACCCGTCCTCATCGAGGCTCGCATCACCGGCGCCGCTGGCGGGATCCATCTCGTCGCTGGGTGAGCGGTCACGGCTAATCAGGTTGTTGTATAGACAAATTTATCCAGACTTAATCGACGCCACAAGCTGCCACGTACTCCGTCTCCGGCAATGCCAGGGGGCCGATTATGAGGGTGCAGTTCGTCGCTCGGCGACCTCATCTGTAGCGTGGCGGGGATAGACCCCCACTTTGCAAAACGTTCGAAGCGACCAAGGTAACTGAGAGGTAAACATCGCATGCCCAACTCAGCCCATGAAGAACCAGATAGCCAAGTTGGCTGGCGCGTCGTTGGAGGCGTGCACGCCGTCACTGCCGTGACCTTCGGTTCGGCTTACGCGTTTTCAGCGCTGTTCCCAGGACTGTCCGCTGACTTCGACGCTTCGCGCGGCGAGATCGCTCTTGTCTTCTCAATTGCTGCATTCATCTTCTATTCGCTTGGTGCCATTGCTGGACCGCTCGCGGATCGCTGGTCGACCAGAAATTTGGTGGCCACCGGCCTCATCGCAATGATCATTGGTTATCTCGCCGCAAGCCAAGCGAACTCGCTCCCGATCCTCTACGCAGCTTATGGTGCCGGGGTCGGCATCGGCATCGGTCTGTCCTATGTGCCGGCCATCGGCGCTGTTCAGTCGTGGTTCGTGCAAAAGCGGGCCAGGGCCTCCGGCATTGCAACAGCCGGGCTTGGCCTCGGCACGCTTGTGCTGCCCTTCACCGTTGGCCGGCTTATTCCCGAATTCGGCTGGCGCGGTTGTTTCCTCGTGCTCGCGATCGTGGTGGCCTGCCTCGGCATCCCGGCCGCCGCTCTCATCAGACGCAGAGCAGATCCTGCTTTATCGAGCGCCCCATCATCCGATCGGCTTGGCCCCTTCGCCGCATGGCAAGAACACGGCTTTCGGCTATTCTATCTAGTGATCGTCTTCAGCTCATTTTGTATTTTCATTCCTTACGTTCACATCGTTCCCGCTGCCAAAGACCTCGGGCTTTCCCTTGATGCAGGTGCGGCACTGATCGCTCTCATCGGCATCGGCAATGTCTTCGGTCGATTTGTGCTCGCAGGACTTGGCGATCGCATCGGCTCTGTTCGAATGCTTGCAATCCTGACGGGCGCTGTGGCAGCATCCTTCTTCCTCTGGGCAATCGCTACCAACTTCGCGCTGCTTGCCACTTTCGCCATCTTGTTCGGTTCCGCCTATGGTGGCTGTGTCGGTCTCTATCCGGCTGTTGTAGCAAATCTGTTTGGAACGCGAAACATCGGCGCAATACTTGGTTATCTCTACACTGGCGTGGGGATCGCGGCGCTCTTCGGGCCGCCTCTCGCTGGCTTCGTCTTCGACCGCACAGGAACCTACCTCGCTCCGATCACAGCGAGCGCCCTTGCCGCTGCTACCGCCTCCGTCCTCACGCTAGGTCTTCAGCGGCGCAAGGCTGTCCCATGAGCATCCGTGTTTACAAACCGATCGCGTCCCGACGCGTGGTGTAGGAGGCAGCCTCGGCTTTGCCGCTCCTATTATCATCAGCTCTTCGCCGGCTCGGTATGGCCGGCTCGATCCGGCGCAGGGAACGAGAGCATGACCTCAGTCTCTACGACCTCTTCGATCCTGGCGGTCTGCCTGCTCCTCGAGGTGATCCCCGCTTGGCCTGCCCAATCGGGCGCGCTCGAGCTGGAAGCCAGAATCCCGTTGGGGGCGGTGAGCGGAAGGATCGACCACCTCGCCATCGACCTCACCCGGCATCGGCTTTTCGTGGCCGAGTTGGGCAACGGCAGCCTGAGCGTGGTCGACCTCGACAAGGGCCAGGTCCTCAAACGGATGGGCGGCCTCTCGCAGCCGCAAGGCGTAGCCTATCTTCCTGCGACCGACACCGTTTACCTCGCCAGTGGCGGCGACGGCTCGCTGAAGCGGTTCGGCGGCAACGATCTGGCCCCGCTCGGGGTGACCGACGTCGGCGAAGATGCGGACAATATCCGCCTCGACGCGTCGGCCGACCGCATCGTCGTCGGCTACGGTCATGGCGCCCTCGCATTCATCGACGCCGCGTCGGAGGGTATGGCCGGCGAAGTCGCGCTCGCCGGCCATCCGGAGGCATTCCAGCTCGAGGCCAGCGGGAGCAGGATCTTCGTGAACGTACCGGAGGCACGCCAGGTTGCCGTGGTCGACCGCGACGCCGGGCGACAGATCGCGGCCTGGCAGGTGCCGGGCCGAGACAACTTCCCGATGGCCCTCGACGAGGCCGGCAGCCGCCTCCTGGTCGTGGACCGCGACCCGCCCGAGCTGCTCGTCCTCGACACGAGCCGGGGCGAGCTGATGGCGCGGCTGCCGACCTGCGGCGACGCCGACGACGTGTTTGTCGATCGCGAACGCAAGCGCGCCTACGTCGGTTGCGGCGAAGGCTTCATCGACGTCGTGCGGCAGGACGGCGACGTCTATGAGCGCCTCGCGCGCATCCCCACCTCGCCCGGCGCCCGTACCGCTCTGTTCGTGCCGGAGATGGATCGGCTCTATCTCGCGGCCCGGGCGCAGGGGAGCGAAGGTGCCTCCGTCTGGGTCCTCAGGCCGAAGCCGTAGTCGCCATCCCCGCGGAGCCGAGGGATATGGCTATCCGATCCTTCCGACGATCATCGTCGGCGCCGCGGCCTCGCCCGCGATCTGATAGGCCGCCAGGAGCCGCGCCGTGGCGGCCGCCAGCGCGGTCTCGTCGCGGGCGTGGACCAGGGCGAGCGGGCGGTCCGGACCCACCTCGTCGCCGATGGCGCGGACCTCGGTGAGGCCGACGGCGTGGTCGACAGGGTGGGCGGCGTGGCGGCGGCCGCCGCCGAGCTCGACCACGGCGAGGCCGAGGG